>CBFICN010000013.1:0-36942 GCA_965661045.1 uncultured Myxococcota bacterium | reverse complement strand
TTATCCCCTCTTGGATCAATAGAGCAAAACTCTTGATTTGTAGAAGCATTTGAAAAATGGGGAAATGAAAAGATCTTTTGCTTGGTATGTGGAATTAGAAACGCATCAAAGTCGTTGGGGTAGAACTCTCCAAAATCTATTGTTAGTGCCCTATCGAGGACCTTACGCGAAAAACCGTGCGTGGTCTCATCCATATTTACAGTGCCCACAACAACAAGATTTGGGGGGATTGCAATACCGTATTTCTGAAAGAAGTCCCATAAATCTTCAGTATCGTGCAATCCCAGATTATTTTGGACTGCAAATCGCTCATCATCAAAGAAGTCATTGAATACCGTGGCTTTTAAAAGTGGATCACACCGATACACAAACTCAGTATCCGACCACTCCCACTCACGCGTTTCCAGAATAGACAGATAATCCGCAAAATATTGCTCTACCGGAGCGAGGTTCATCTCATCAAGACACAACCAAAATGGTCTTACACTATCAAGCTGCTCTTTTGTCCCCGTCGCAGTTTGTCCATCCACTTGAATGCCACATCCCAAAAGCTCTTTCCAAGCCTTCACAATAAAATGCAATACGTCAGTCACAACGTACTCAGCCTTACCACTTAACCGTGTTGTATACCCCAGTAAATCCGATGGCTCATGCCAATCTGGACGTACAGAAACCAAACAATACGTATCTTCCAACCGCCCCTTTGGATTGGTTAACTTGGCTTGTTCACGAACGAATCGGGTTTTCCCAGTTCCAGAAATACCGGCTAACAACATAAATGGCTTGGAGAGTTTCTGCGCTTCGATGGGTGGACGTTCTTGGTGTTCTTGGGGTGATTCCACAACACAAAACTGGACATTCTCTTTTACTATGGCATCAAATTGTGCAGACCATTGATGCAACTTATCATTCAACTCACTACTTGAGAAGAATTCTGTACCCAATACATTTTCGATTGCCTTACGGGTTAGACCTCCGTTGAACTTATACGACCTTTCTGCAGAATCCAGATCTAATATGGCTTGATACCCCTGAATACTCATGCCTTTTAAGCCTGCAAATTTACTCGGAGCAAAGTAGGAAGTAGCCTGTTCATATACAAAGTATGTTGATTGTTGAATCAGTTTCTTAGCAAACTGTCGACCATCATCATTCTGTTGGTTGAACTGAATAATATTCGTACGAACATCTTCTTTTTGGCGAACCAGCTCCAATTTTTCCTCAAAATGCTTGTGATAAATTTGAATACACGTTTGAATATCTTTTGTGACCTTAGGAAGAGCATCTTGAATATTGTAGCTATCGTATTCAGCATAAACAAGAGAGTTCCCATAAGAAGTCTTAGAACCCAATCTATCTTTTATCAATGAATACTTGCTTCGCACCTCATTCGACCAAGTCGATGATGGTTGATTTGTTTCCGAGACGCCAAATGCACAGACTATTTTCTCATGCCTTTTGAAGTACAACAATACTGGATAAATTCCTGAGGGTGTTGTTTGACCATAGGCAAGAAAACTGATCCAAGGTACTTTCGCTGCACGGCCCTTCCCAAATGAATACTCAACTTTATCTAAGCTAAATTGTTTCTGACAAAGAATTTTTGAAGCATCAAGAACACTCTTGTGCTCTTCTGGAATGGAACAACCATCCCCTATTTTATGACCATTGGCTACAGTCAAGAAACTCTTAATTAATTCAATCATATCGATAACTCACATCGAATTTTATAGATAATAATGTTTATAACCGTATGCATTCGTGTGAGACAATGTCCACTCGAAACAGATGAATGTTTTGAGAACTACACAATCAACCGCAAAAATAGAATATATGAACCGTATCACAACCTCACACTTTTGATGAGAGAGAAATAGAAGAGCAGATCTAATGAGTACTAAGAGACCATATTTCCGTATGTCTCGCTAATAAATCGGACTGATAGCCATTAACACCCGACGAATCTCTATTGATGAGGGAGAAATGGATGAGCAAGGTTGGCGAGCGCAAAGGGCCATATTCCTACATACCCACAAACAAAACAGCCTTGATCGCTACACAAACACACCCTTTTGATGAGGGAGAAATGGATGAGCAAGGTTGGCGAGCGCAAAGGGCCATATTCTTATATGCCCTCAAGCGAAACAGCCTTGCTCGCCATTTATCCTCATCAAAATTAGCCAACGGCGGTGATTGCTCCTTTCACGGACACCTTCCCCGCACCCTTGATATCCACCCCGACACCACCTTCGATGGCCACTTTCATACCACCCTTGATCTTCATATTCATGTCGGACTTGATCATGACATCTTTTCCCTTGATGTTCACACCTTTGGTGCCGGCAATGATGACTTTCCCACCAGCGTTGATCTTAATGTCGCCATTGGATTTCAGCGTGATGGCTTTGCCTTTGCCATCGAGTTCAACGCTCAGACCTTTGATCTTGATGTGAACTTTCGAAGCTTTGTCGTCAAAAACAAGTTCCGCTCCTTTACCCGTTTTCAAAGAAATCTTTTCTTTGCCCTTCTCATCAGAAATTTCCAACGTGTGTTTCGAGCGGGTTTGAAACTGCTTAATGTTGTTTTTGCCGTCCTTGTCTTTGATGGCCGGTTTGTTCTTTTTGTCGTACACCGAACCCAAGATGTACATCGAACCAATTCGATCTCCTGCCCCCCGCAGAACAGCAACCATATCGCCCACTTCCGGAAGCAGCAAAGAACCATAGCCTTTGGATGCATGAGAGTGAATCATCCGAATCCAAGGCATCTCAACGGCTTTTGCCAGATTCTTGAGAGACACCTGTACACGACCCAGACCCAACGGGTCTTTGGTCGACTTTACGGTAGCAAGGAAGACGATTGGCTTTTGACTTTTATCAATCATGGGACGCTCTGTGGAAAATCTGCCAGAAAGATGTCCTACACACTGGGTGAAGGCACGAGGCTTCGGTTATACTATTACCATAACTGTAATTCAAAAAAATGTCTTTGGAGAGAGAAAGATGTCCACACAACGATTGAGCGCGAATCGAAGCCACTTAAAAGGAGACAATCTGTTGATGTTTCCAAACCACACACCCGATGCAGAGGTGCTTGAACAGGAACAACTTCGAAAATCAGAAAGCGCAGAACACATTTTCCCAACAGGACACAAGTTGCAGGTCAACATTGATGGCCAGTCCATCGCAATTGAAGACATTCACGGTCAGTTGCAGGTGGAAATTGACATCACTGCTGATGGACCACAAATTCGATTGAACGGTGGACAGCTGGATCTCCAATCGCCTGAAAAAATCGCGTTGGACTGCCAGTCCTTCCGTGTGCAGACGGCGGGAGACACAAACATTGTTGCCAAAGGACGCGTCAACATTGATTCTACTGAACAGATGCGCTTCACCTGTGCGGACGAAGTCTACGTTCGTGGAAAAGTCATCTGGTTGAACTAATCTCCTGACGCCATCCACATTCACCGAAAACACATCCACATTTGGAGTAGACAATGCCACCTGCCGTATGCTTGGGAGACATGATCAAACAAGATGCTCCCCACTGTCACGCGCCAATCCACCCGCCTGCACCTGTGCCAACCCCGGCACCTCATCCTGGACTGCCACTGTCCTTAATCGAGGGCAAACCAACAATTATGATTGGTGGGAAACCAGCTGCAACCGCGCTTTGCAAGTCGGCGCCGTGTACGTTGCCCGGATGTGTCCCCGGTGGACCCGGAATGATCACCAAAGGCTCCATGACGGTCAAGTTCCAAATGATGCCGGCGGCAAGACTCAACGACATGACCTCTCACCCTGCCTGTGTCGCCCCAATCCCCGCACCCGTTGGCAAAGTGATGGGTCCCGGAAACCCAACCGTAATGATTGGGGGCTAATTGCGCTTTAGCCACTTTGAATATTACGCGCCCCAGTGTCCATTGTGCATTCAACAACAGCAGGGATTTCACCCTCTAGATTTGCATGTTCACAATGGGAACAAGGAATGGATTGAAGAAGGAAACTTTGTCTGCAATCATTGTGGGGCAATCTATCCAGTCATTCGAGGCATTCCAATTTTGGTTCCTCAAGTGGGAACATATCTCCAGCAGTATTATTTACACACACTCTGGGACACAAAAACAACGGCGCATCACTGGCAGTGGCTTTCCGAAGGCTCAGGAGCAAATTCCGTCATTTCATCAACCAGATCCTACATTTCAACCTATATGCACTCGCACTATGGAGATTTGGATCCGACAGAACCAAACAAAGCCAACCAAATTGCCGAGTTGTTAAAAAACACAACCCAAACGACCTGTGCCGATGGTCCGATTCTCGACGTTGGATGCTCTGTTGGACGCAGCACTTTTTGGCTGGCAGAGCAACACAATCGACCCGTACTGGGGCTGGATCTCAACTTTGCAATGCTGATGCACGCACTCGACGCCCTTCGACACAACCGAGTGCGCTATGGTCTTCGTAGAAATGGCGTAGTGTACGACTGGAAGGCCTATGATGTTGAGTTTACAGGGGCTGGATGGGTGGACTTTTGGGTTGCCGATGCAACGTGTCTTCCCTTTGTAAACGGTAAAATCGGTCGAGCAAACACACTGAATGTGTTGGACTGTACCACATCGCCCACCCAATACCTCCAAGAACTAAGTCGAACCTCCACTGAATGGCACTCTTTCTGCCCCTACGACTGGTCCAGTGCCGTTACAGAGTTTGCACAGTGGTTGGGCGGCCACAGCAGCCACAGTCCATGGAAAGGCAGTCCCGAAGAAGTCATCCGATACTTGTTGTCCGAGGAAAACCCCGACCCGATGTTGTCAAAGCACCGCATTCATAGAGAAATCGCCTCGCTGCCTTGGGATGTTCGTCTACACGCACGGTCAACGACGCAATACCAAGTCCATTACCTCCATGCGGTCCATCAAGACTTTCATCCAGCACCCACAGTCGACACAGGATCTTGAAATGAATTTCCAGCAACATGTTGAAGAACGCTTGGACAACGTCAGTGTGCGACTGGGGCTCACCCCCTTGTGCAAAGAGATTCTCAAAATACTGGCGATGGTCGATTGCAAAGACGATCTCACAGAAGAACTACGCAAAGCCGATGCCTATGACCGCCCTGGTGTACTCTCTTGGAAGACGCTGGCTGAACAGGTTCCATCAACACAAGCCACCTTGTTGCCTTTGGAACGTGCGGTCCTCACACTGGCAAACTGGGGATTGGTACAAATTGTGGGTAGAGGCATACAAGACCCTGTAACACCAGGCCCTTCTGCGCTGAGACTCACCTATTGCGGGCGTGTATGCATCGGGCTCTCACCAGCGTTGGGTTTGCCGATCAACACAGGGTTTGCCCCTAAGAAATGCGGCTGGAAAATTGTCCACTCCGCGTCCAAAGAACGGTTGCTACACCATTGTGGCACACTGTCGAAAGAGGTGCGCCAACACCACTTGGTTGCTCAAAAAGGAAGCGACATCGAAATTGAACGATTGTGTGGCATGATTGCGGTACACATTTGCACGTTTGGCATTGCCGTGGTGGATGGTTTTGCCCTTCACAGTCCTGTCAATGCCGATATTTTACACAGCATCTTGACCAGAACCCAGGCCGCCAATGCACCACGGGTCTTGATGATGCCAGACCCCACGTTCATTCGCCACACCGCACAAGCCATCGGTGCGACACTGGAATGGGTGGAGCCCAGCCCACACGTTAGAAGGGATCAAGTAGTGCTCGACGATGTAATTTCTCAAGCCCTATTGGAAAGCAAGTCCGGCTCTGAAGAACGAGATATTTGTGGAGTGCCCGACTCATCCATTGCAGAACCCAAACGGTGCAACACCCAGTGGGAAGACCTAATCTTACCGGACAGTGTCCAATTTCAACTCGAACAGGCTCGTAAGCACGCTGATTATCGCTTGAATGTGTTGCCAAAACTCCCTGGGTTTGCCGATCGACAAGTGGGATATCGATTGCTACTCTCTGGGCTTCCAGGAACGGGTAAATCGATGACGGCCGAGGCATTGGCGACCTCCCTAGATCGCCCACTCGTCAAACTAGACTTGTCAAACGTGCTCAGCAAGTGGTTGGGGGAAACAGAAAAACTCATCGGTCAAATATTTGATGTTGCAGAAGCCTCCGGTGCGATTCTGGTGTTGGATGAAGCGGAAGCCCTACTACGTCAGAGAAGCAGCAACCAAGGCGGCTCAGGTCTCAGTACCGGTGTTGCCTACATTTTGACGCGATTTGACAGCTATAGCGGAATCTTGGTCGCCACCACCAACCGCATTGAAGACTTGGATGAGGCTTTCTTCCGACGCTTCGACGACTATGCGGTGCTACCGATACCAGACGCTCCGACTCGTGAAAACCTCTGGCGCAAGATCATGGGAGAACATGAAGGGGTCGACTATTCGCTCTTGGGCACCAACTTTGCGATTTCAGGTGGACTGATCAAAGGCGCTGCCATTCGTGCACGTGCGTGGGCATATGGACTGGACAAACCAGTGAGCACCCCTTTTGCACTCGCCGCATTGGTGCGTGAACTCGAGAAAAACAACCGCAACAGCAAAGAAGCCAAGGTACCTCAATACCGTCGTCAAATTAACATATTGCTGGACGGCGGAGACTTGTCGAAACTCGACTAGAATGGAATCGCTTGACCATCCCACGCAAAGAATCCACCGGAGTCTTTACTGGTCAAATTGGCAATCACACTGGATAGTTCGTTCACTGAACGGGTCGCAGTAAAGAGTTTGTTTGGATCGTATCGAGCCGTAAAAGGCTCTGACAGTGCAGTGTCAACTGTACCTGGGTGCAAAGAGACGATGGCCAGTTCTGGATGCTTCCGCCATGCCTCAATCGACAAGGTCTTTACAAACATGTTGTGTGCAGTCTTAGAGGCACGATAGGAATACCACCCGCCCAGTCGATTGTCTTCGATGCTTCCCACTCTGGCTGATAGAGAGGCAAAAACAGTTCTGCCCTTTCTAGGCATCAATGGAATTAGATGCTTACCCAAGAGCGCAACGGCAAAGGCATTGATGGCGAACACATCGTGCATGGTGTCTGCGTTCAAGTGACGCCACGTCTTCTCTGGTCCGAACTCAGATGTATGAAGGATGCCAATGGCATTGATGATGAGATTTGGTTTTGTACCGGTGGCTTTTAGATGCGCAGCCAGAGATTGTATAGTCTCTTCTTTGCGGACATCGACCTGCACCCACGTCACTTTTGGATGCTGGAATTCAATTGGGATGGCACTGCGATGAGTGGCTACAATGTTTGCAATCTGGCTAGATGATTGCAATTGCTGAACAAACTCTCGTCCCACACCCCCATTTCCACCAATGATCACTGCCTGTATGGGTTCTGTAAATCCGAGCATGTTGCCTCCACACATTGTGTATAGAGTACATGTAGGTCAGCCGAAAAGGAAAGCAATCAATTCTTGGCTTTCTGCTCCATCTCAAAGTCGACGTAGATGCTCAAATTGGCAACCGACTGAATGGCCGCCTCAGCAGCGTCTTCAAATACCCCCGTTGGCCATGGACAACTGGCCGATGGAGAGACAGAGATTTGCTTGTCGCCACTGGCTACGGCGGTCAAATCCGGTAAGATTGGCTGTCCAGGGACTGAAGGTTCTGGATTGTTCAACATCTTGCCAACCAACTCTTCCACACAGTACCCGACTGGTTTGTCCAAGACCCCACTGGCGGGAGACGGCAAGCGATTGTAGGCATCCCACAAAGCCAGCGACCACAAGTGCATTTGACTGGGTGCCACAACTGGACGCGTTCCTGTATCGGTCGTCAACAAAGTAAATTGAACCTCGCGTATGCCAATCGCCAAGGTTTGCGCCGACCAACGAGCTGCCATTCGAACATCGCCCAACTGCTCGGCCAATTGTTCTGAGCCGGCTTCTCCCCCCGCGGACAAATTTTGCGCTCCAAACTCTTTGGCGACGCGGGTACTGAGACCCCAAGGCCCCATCCGATTGATTCCCTTGTCTATTTCAGAATACTCCAACGGACAGACCAAGTCCCGATTCGGATGCCATGTCAGGGCATAACGGGGCAAATCGGCACCCAATAGTGGATTTTGTTCCAAACAGAAGTCCATCTCCTGAGCGTTGGCTTGAACCGTGTCGATGGCCATGACGACGGCTTTTAAGGTGTTCTTGCTGTACTGCTCGTCAAATGGCACTGTGGGTTTGGACACCATTCGTTTCCCACCGATGTCTTCGGACACCGACTGAGAAAAACTGAAGTTCAACGCCTGCTTGGCAAGAACCTTCTTTTGCTCTGCAATGTCTTTGAGTCGACCCGCCAAGGCTTGACGCTCTTCCAAACAAGCCATTTCATTGGCGAGGGCGTTGGCCCGTGACTCTTCGAGTACCTCTTGGGCATCTTCCATTTGAGCGACTTGGTCTTCGGCCTGCTGAGCCGCTTGGTTACGATTGTAAGCAGCATACACTGCCAACCCAATGACCAAACCAACAGACAATACAATTGCAATTACGTAAGGGTGGATACCCACTCGACGGGCAAATTTTTCGAGCCACGAGCGAATGACAATCCCGTTGAGGGTGATGATTTGAAAGACCGAATTGTACAAAAACCAACCCGAAGATACACCGGGAGACTCTTTGTGTTTCAACGAACCACCACCGACGGCAGCCGAACGGTCGAAGGCATCAGACTCCATCTGCATCGTCAGCAATATTCGACGGGTGTCTTGTAAGATGACTTCTATGCGGGAGCCGTGTTGGATCTCCCCCCCTTCAGTCAACCGCGAACGAACGTTGGGGCGAATCAAGTCAATGTGGCATCGAGCACCCATTTTTCGAATTCGGAACAGTGGTGGGTCACCTGCTCCAGGATCGTACACGTCAAGTTCAGCAACCAACAAAGCTTCTGGGGGTGGGTCCTCGTGGGCAAACAACAAAATGCTTGAGCGAATCGAAGAAGCGGAGCCGTGTCGGACGTCACTCAAAATATAAAGCCGAAAGCGTTGAAGCATCTCAACATCGATCGAGATCATCAACGGCATCGTATCTGGTTCTAAACACTGTACTGTAATCATATCCTGTCTCTTCTCTTATCGACCTTGTTTATCGACCTTGGGGCCGTCTCGATTTTTGCTCCGATTGAACGTTTGCATTGACACCCGGTGTAAAGGATGGTGTTCCACCAACGCTCAACGAAACCGCCATGTGCAAGGTGGGCTGTAACGGTCGCTGAAGGGCCTGCATCAGTCCTGTAAAGTCAGAATTGCTCAAACTGTTTCCGGGCAACAGTGTGATTGGCATGTACAAATCTTCATCCATATCCTCAACCTGTGTCAACGCCTCTGCTACACGATCATCGCCCAGTACTTCCCCGACCGCGTTTGCATATCCAATGATCTCGCGATCAAACGGTGGGGGTGGAATCCGCACTTCAATGCCACGTTGCAACTGCATTCCAGCGGTCAACACACTCATGGCCTGTACTGCAACCGGTGCGTCTCGATCAGCAGTACCTCTTGCGCCCTCACCGACGACAGCCAAATAGTTTACCTTGATCGACGCTCCGGGAACCCATGTCAACGACGGCAACCGAGCAAATTGCTCTCCGCCAAGTTCCGTCACCCAAGAGGTTCCTGTTCCTGTATCGACTTGCGATGCATACCAATCGGCCAGAGACTGTGGCAATCTTGAGATTTGCGGTGCTGGATGGGGTTTGCCGGCATGGGGCCCCTTGGTCATCTTGGGGTACTTTTCCATGATGCACTCAGTAAAGAGTTCACCCAATTGCCCCCACACGGTTGGCATTCCAGGAACACTGCCTTTGTGAGCGCGCAGTCCCATCAGCGACAATTCTCGATATGGGGTTGCGATTTGTGAGTCGGCGCCCCCCATTCTGTATGGGAACAACACCACGTGACTGGCAACAGAGCCCTCTGGGGGAAATTGACCATAGACCTCTGTGGTTTCCAATCCTGCACTGCGCAATAAGTCTCGTGCCCACCCTTCAACGGATTCGTGAACATTGCTCATGACTTGACTGATGTAGGCAAATTGGTTCATTGTTCTGGCCTCTCTTCGGGAAGTCTAAAGTGGGTACGCCAACCAACGATGTAGGTATCCGAATATAGCAAATCAAACACCCTGTCTGTCTCCGATGGAACCAGCACTCCTCCTCGCTGATACCGAAGAAACACCCCACCGTTCAAAATTGGGTGATACGGAGAGAAATTGGCCCAATCACTGCGTGGGTTTCGTATGAGGTTTGCAGCCCAGGCTTCGGCAACCAGTGTTCCTTCCATACCGTTAAACGATGGTCCAACCAAAAACGCACCCCGAAGTCCCCATTCTGTTCTGTTGAGGTGGGTCGAACCTGAAGGTGCCATTGCACCCCATGTACTCTTTGAACGAAAGGCTCGAGACAAGGGCATTGGATCGGGAGAGTGACGAATCCCGAACGAAGCACCAGTTTGGGGTCGCAAAGACCAGGTATAACTTGGCGTAATGACGGTTTTGTCTCGACTGGAACCAGCCTCTCCACTCAGTCTGTCAGCCACGATGGAGATGTCTGGCGCGTCTGCTTGGTAAAACCATGCCTTGCCAGCGTGCAACACATCCAAATGCATTTCCAATCCCACCTCGTAAGCCAACCTCGGATCATCTCGGAACCATTTGGTCACCAATGACGAAGCCCCAATCGAAATACCATCGGTGATCGCAATGTATTCTTTGGAGGGATCACACTGCTCTACCGAACTCAAAGACGTATTGTTCACATCTTGGTTGCAGGTATAAAAACTCTGACGATATGGAAACAACCCCACATCGGCGACAAAGGTGGCATCGGTTGTGGTCGGACGTTGAAAAGATGGGGTCACGGCATTGGCAATGTAGCTGGCTCGAGGAACATAGCTGGGGGCGACCAGTTCCATCTTCTCTGGGGAAGATTCCTTACCGAAATACACAGCCCAGCCTGCACCTTGAATGTGATGCCCGCCTTGAAGTTTGTGGGCACGGGCATAGGGAGTGTGGGCAACTCCATCATGTAGAAAAGCCATTTTCTCGGGCTGGTCGATATCGTGCAACAGCAACAGCAACCCTTTGCCTTTACTGCTTTCCACCATCGGAGAACGGGCCAAGCGCCTGAAATATTGAACCGTTTCCGACACATCAATCTCAGCAGGACGACGATTTCGAATGCTCTTGAGTTGTTGTATGGTTGTTTCTTGGTCCAATTCTGTGGACGCGTCGGTTGTCTTTAAACGTGTCGCATCATACTCAGAAATACTCTGTTCTCCGTTGAGCACGTCGGCCGTCCCCTCCGCTGCGTTGATCGCTGACTTTGTACGGGACACTGCAGTGTTTGTTTTGGTCAACACCTCGCCTCTGGTAACGGCTTGCTTGTCGGCTTTGGACTGGCGTCGACGCTCTTGACGCTCTGACATCGAGGGATAATTGTCGTTGAGTTTTTTATCGGCTGCGCGTGCTGGCTCTGTCGGATAAAATTCATCCACCAAGAAACCGGCTCGCACAATTGTTGGGACGAGGTCTGGCGCGGCCAATACCAGGTTGTCACAGATGGCCCCTGTCTTTAGGGTCAAACGGGTTTTGCCTTCATAGGACTCCATTCCCCACAAAAAGTGCCACCCCGACCAAACCGTCCAGCGAACGCGATACAGCGCTTCATCATCCGGCAATCCGACCAGTCTTTGTACACTGGGTGCATTGACCACTGGATTGTCAAACATGATGAACGGCAGATCGTGACGGGCCTCCCACAACAGGGCATCATTGGTCATTTCAGGCGTGACTCGAATGTCTTTGCCCTTGAATACCTGATCCACATACACAGCGCCCACCGTTGTTTCCGACAGGGCATCCAAACGTGTTCCCTGTGTACACACCGCTGTTGGGTCAACCGCACCCAATCCCTGATCAATTTTTTGTGAACTGAAAAAGTGATCGGACAATACACCTTCCCACTTTTCAGAAGCCATCGTTTCCAAATCCAACGGTGATACTCGAACACCCGGCGTAGTATCCATGTTGGACATCATCGCAAAATTGTAATGGTCCATCAACAACCACGTCTCTTCTTGAGAACGCATCTCTTCCGGTACGACTTTGTCCATCAACATCTGCAATGTCAGTTGATACATGGAAGACAGAAGAACATTGCCATCTCGACCGGGCAGTAGGTTTGCACCAATCCAACCATTGATTTCCTTAGGGGTCGTTCCTTCCAACCACGCGTTCAACGGATACACCAACGATTCACCAAATCGATTTTGGGCTGTCAGACTGACCTCTCGCAGAAACATGTTTCGACTGGCCGCTTTTCCTAGGTAGATGGTAGACAGCCGCTCAATCCACTTGAGGGTCACCAAATCCGGTATCTTTTGATAGTTCAACGAGAACCCGCCCGACAACGAATAGGCATCTGACTTTATGCGTCTGGCTTGAGCCTCGGCTGAATCCGTCTGCCCCATGGATGATGCGTTGATGTTGGCGGAGATTCCAGTGATCGTACCCAGTTCTCCGGGAGGAGAGCGCATCGTATTCAACGTTGCCAAAATGCGCATGTGGTTGGCCGTATAGTCTTGCATCGCAAACTGCATGACTTGAGCCCCCACCATTCTATAAAACCTGTTGAACTGTTTGTCGGATAGAATGCGAGCTTCCTCCAAAGATTCCACAGCAATAACGGTTTGAGGAGTGGCACCATTGGTCGGATCGAATCGATAACGAAAATCTGTCAGGGGAATGAAGTCAGGATTGTCCCCTTGATAGATCGTTTGATATGGATAAATCTGCTCAAAGAATGGACCTGACGCTTTTGGATCCGCATCCATCAGGTCATAATCGTGCAACCGACCGTTCACCGCCAGTCGCGATGCAAAACGACCACTTAGGACAATACTGGGTGTGGGTTCAATTTGGTATTTGTCAGGAATCGCCCACTTCACACGAGCGTAATAGGATTCACTCGATTGCAAACCAGCCCACGGCAACAGACCATCACTGTCCTTGGGCACCGTTGTCTCCGTAACGGGAACAATCGGTTGCACCCACTCAGAAGGGGTCAGAAAAGCATCCGAATGGGGTCGACCCAGCGCCCTAGGAACACTTGGATAGACCGTTTCCCATTGATTGACGGTACTTGGAAGGACTTTGAAACCATCTCCAATCAATGCAGCGGCCATTGAATCGGCGGACTCTTTCCATCGATAAACCAAGTCCTCCCAAGTTTGCGCATACAGTTCAGACAACAGCAAGGCTGTCTTCTTGTCAGTTCGCTTCCACTTCTTCTGTTCATCTTCACTGGCATTGACCCACCGTTGCCCTTGCTCAGGATACAAAATGGGTATCAATACAGGATTGACTTCCTTCTCAAAAGCCTGCCACACTGGCTCAGGTTGATAAAAGTCAACCAGTTCGATGCATCGACCGTATCGAGCATCAATCCGATCACAGTCTCCAGAACCAGCGCGGTCTTGAAACGCACCCACTTGAAACGGTGGTACCCACCCTCGGTCTTCAAACGACAGCGTTGGTGCTTCCTGCGGATCTATTGGTTCTGCAGAACCTTCTGGTTCTTCTTGCGCTTGAACATCCAACGACAACAATGTAAGCAAAAGGAAAGTCATACAACACCAACACTACCAAATTTCAAGAGAATTTACTTGATTTAACCACGATAATTTTACATCACACCGTTAGATTTTTCGGAACCGCTCCAAATCAAAGTATTCTTCAACCCGATCCTGAACATCTCGCAACAATGCGTTGGCTTCTGGACTGCTACCAGCGAGCTCAACCAAAATTGACAACAGTTGCTCTTCGGTCCACTCTCTTATAACCGATTGTCGAACAGGGGTCGCCTTGCTTTTCGTCTGTTCCTTCACTTCAGGTTCAACCACCATTTCCTTCTTCATCTGTTGCAACGCTTGTTCCATCATTTCTGTTGGTGCTTCCCACGTGTATGAGCCGGAGGATGCAGTAGAGGTTTTGGGCTTTGATTTCTGTTGAGTTCTGGCAAAACCCAATTCCGTCAACCGCTTGGTTGCCGCTTCTCCTGTCAACAAATTTCCAGAGGCATCCACCATGAAAACATCACTGTCAGAGTCCATCGACTTTGGGGTTTCAACTTTAGGAACTGGCTCTTGGGTTTCTTCAGCGGACACTGTTTTCTTGGGTTTCAAAAACACACCCACGTCCGATCTCCCCATCAACGATCTTGGAGCCATCGGCGCCGATCTTCGTTTTGACGGCGTCAAACGCGTCGTTGGAACTGGTGTGCGAGTCCGTTGTTTGTTCTGAATGGACGCTTCTTCTGCGATCTCAATGGCCTCTATTTGCCGCTCATTGACGGCCGCAGCTTGAAGAGTGGTCATGTTCTGTGCGACCCCAGAAGGAACGTTCGGTGTTGAAGCAACTCGAGCAGCTTCAGCTCTTTGAGGGTCCCCCCCCACAGACGAAGACCGACGAACTGGTGAAACAGTACTGTCGTTGGCCACCTTCGAGACAAAATTGTTTGTAGAGATTGCCTGATTGACAGCCGACTGAGGCGCAGATGGACCGCTTGCAGTTCGATTTCGTACCGACTTCCGGGTTCGATTTGGGGCTGGCGTATGAACGCCCGGTCGCCATTGAGGTGTTCTCTGTTGCAGTCTACGTCTTGGAGCAACGACACTTGCGCTTTTGGCTGTTCTATTGTTGGACGTGACAGCCTGTCCGGATGATATGGAAGCATCCTCCACAAAAGATTCAGGCTTGGCTTCTAAGAATACCGCTTTGGCATCGGATGACAATACCAACTGTTGCAACGCCTTGCGCATCTCTCCGGTCACTTTCTGTAAACCACTTCGAGCCGAACTGGGTACCGACACAACTGAACTGTCGGTCATTTGGGATGCGCGCAAAAATGACTGGCGTTGTGCAGAGCGAAAGAAAGACACTTGTCGCTCAATGATTTGATTGACTTGGGCGGTGGTCAGTTTGCGTCTTTTGGTTGACGGTGTGGTTGACTGGATGGACTGTACAGACCCTGCTGATGTTTGTTGTACAGTACTCACTTCAACAGACTTTGACTTTGTGAAACCAGTCGGGGATGAGTCGCTGTCGACGGTGGGCACCACGAAGGGTTGCTGTGTGGCAGAAGGATTTACACGTTGAACAGGATCTACAGAACGAAGGTTCTCTGTACGCTGTGAGTTCCAACCAAGACGAACCTCTGTCGTTGGCGCCAAACCCAGTTTTCGAGCCCACCGAGTTGGCAAAGAAAGTCTTGAACGCAGCAAAGACTGCTGATTTTTCGGCAAACGACGCACCAACTGCTTGATCTGCTTGCGGATGGCTTCTTCAACGACGGTTTCTGGCTCCACAAGTGGATTGGCCACTGTCGATTCTGCCGTTTCCTCCTGTATAACCACTTCAGGATTCTGCGTGTTCTTTTGGGGCCCGTCCACCTTGCTGGTGCCAATCTTTTCATTAAACGTTGGTCCGTATTTCCCGACAGACTTAGACCGAGCAACACTTGGATTCACAGTTGATGATTGATTGACAACACTGGATTGTCCTACTCCACGTCCATACTTGCCAATGTTTTGTTCGTTGCCCTCAGACGCTCTACTGCCAGAAAAATTAAACACCAGAGATGGAGACAACGTTGGAGCGGTCACCCTTCGAACGGGAACCAATTCACGCCCTGCATTTGATGCGTTGAGCGTTCGGCCGGATGGAGTGGACGACCCTCTCAAAAGCGCATTTGATCGCTTTGTCGTCCTTTCCAGTTCGGAGCTTACCGCTCGAAGTGAACGTTGATCCTTTTCATCGGATGGTGCGATTGCGTTTCTCTTACTGAACGTTCTTTTTGACGACGCTTCTGAAGCCACACGATTCGCAAACTGTGTACGCTCAGACGGTGCTGACAAAATGGTCTGACGGTGCGCCACAAATGGATCGGCAAACTTGGGTTTTCGACTCCACGAAACAGATTGGGTTGGAGACGATGGGGTGGATGTTTGAGAATACCTCTCTATTCGTTCTTCGACCACCGATCTTGATCGTTCCCTTCTTGGAGAGTCATCCAACGGTGCAAGGGTGGTGTATACCAACTGCGACTGAAGTTGAACGGTGTGGCTGTTGGCGAACGCACCTTGCCAAAAAGAGGACGGCGACCGGAACGTCTTCGCTCTTTGTGCGTCCACTTGGGGTTGTGCAAGTGCTGTCGCTTGTGGACTGCTCGAAGCGCCACCTTGTCGAAAGGAGACAACAGGCAAACGCCATCGATCTTGAACACTCTGCAATCGAATCGCTTCACTTAGGGTTGACGCTGTTTGGCTTGCGCCACTTGACCTTGATTTTGACAATCGCCACGTCGACATGGTCGATACAGTGCGTCGACGATATCCCGTTGTTGTTTGTACAAACGGCTTTGCGTATCGAGGTTTGTCTTTCTGCTCACGGTCTACGCTGGAGGAAATTTTCTCCGTTGCTGTTGGCTTCGAGGCTTCGATGGTTGGTGCATCCACGGACTTTCTCGATGCAGCCTTTGCATCTGATTGAACAGGCTGAACCTGCCTACTTTCGGTTTCAAGAGAAGGTGTTGGAAAGACCAATGTACCCGCACGCAAAGGTGCTACCATGGTTTGTTCCGTCGCTCGAAATCTCTTCCCTTGATCCGTCGGTGCACTGGAAAAGGCGTAGATGGGTGCCACAGTCGGTCGTTCTTCAGCAGTGAGCGTCTGCCTTCTTCGTTGAGACAGTGCGCGTTGCTGAAAATGTTGGATCAACCGTGTTCGTTCTGGTCTAAACCAACTTCGCACACGGGGAATTCGAGAGGGTTGGCTAGAGTCAATGACCTGCTCAGGCAATGGTGCGTCGATTGTGTCTTCCATCGACACTTGCAATACCGTCTTGTTGCCTCGGAACGTCAGTTGTTGTTGAGACGGCTTGAGTCTCCACGGCACGCGAGTGGGGACCCGAACTTGTGCTGTCGTTGCACGATTGTCCAAAGGTGCGGTGTCGGTTCTCTGTTTCGCTGTGACAGACTTTGGTGCTTGAACATCAAGAGCAGTCTTTTCTTGTACAGACTGTTGTTCAGATTCTACCGTTGCATCACTGCGCCGTAATTTTTGCTGCTCTGTTTGCGCTGTGGTTGATGTATCGCGTTGTGTTCTTGCCTCTACAATAGACGATTCTGTCGCTCGTTCAGCAATCTTGGCATCAACGTTTGTACCTTTTGAATCGGACTTGGTGCGTCCTTCGACAACCTGTACAGTTTCAGTTTTTTTGGTTGGCGGTGGCACAGAAACCGTTTCTTGAGACACGTTCGTTGAAACGGGTGTCGGTGTCATCTCCACTGGTGACACCATACTTCTACGTCTCGTTTGTTCCCATACCGGTGTTTGTACGATCCCCTTCTGACGAGGACTCCACTCTACTTGTTGAATTTGACGCAACAGTTGACGAACCGTCTTGGATGGTCCCGTTGAAAAGGTTCGCTCCGCCCTAGACTCAACAGTGCCTGTTTCGGTTCTGGGTCTTGGGGTTCGAGGAGTGTCAACCGACTCTAAATTCACTGGCGCAGACTTTCTGGGCTGTACAACTGTTTCTGGGAGTGGTTTGCGCAAGACTGTTGAGGGCGCGATGTTTTCTGGACGTTGTTGGGTTCTCGAAATCAATGGCGCTGGTGCTGTCAGATTCTTCGGTGTTTTCGGACCTTTGCCTCGATTGACCTCCTCGCCAGGCTTTCTTTTTGACGGAGACCGATGTTCTAAGGATGCTTGACTTGCTTGCTCATTGCTTTCTGACGCAGTGTCCTTTCGTAATAAGGTGGGTGGCGTACCCAAAGAAGGGGCAACCTGCCCCTGCGTCGGTCTCGAAAAGTTCGGTGGGGGTGCCGATCGATCTGGTGAACGCCATTGAAACTGTGGCAAACTCGAAGGTGCAACTTGCGTTCGAGTTCTGAAGGCTGGGGTACTGTCGACCCGCTCTTGCGTTTCGCTTCTTCTGGGAGCAACCATCTGAGGCGGACTGGACCATCGAGGAATGGCCAACGGTCGATTGGCGCCCTTGATGGGCGCACGGCGACGACGGATGTGCTGTTGGGTGGCACCCCCTTTCAATCGTCCCCTTTGGGGACTGCGGCGGTGACTTCGATGCTCAATTCGAGGGGGTGGCATCTCAATGCCCAACATCGCATAGGCATCAAACAACCACGACAAATCCGCCATATCAGGCTGCCAACGAAGCGCCCTCGCGTAAAGAGAGCGGTCTCGCCACAGCGATGGTGGACGCATGGGCAACAGATCATCCAACCACCCCATCGGTCTAAGACGAATGGGGTCCAATGCCAACAACGGACTGGGCCATGACGGATGAAAGCGTGACATGAGTTGCCTGCGTTAAAGAGAAGTCGATTGATTGAGTCTATTCTATACTATAGCGTACTTGACTGGACCATTGCCAACGGTGAGTCTCGATCAGATTTTCTTTAAGGCATCCAATCGTTCCTTTTCTTTGCGCTTTTCTATGACAAACCGAGCCAACATTTGTACCAGTTTTTGCTTTTCTTCTGGGGTCAACGACTCTATGGCCGTGGCTTTGGATTTGTCGCTCACGCATCCGCCCCTTCAGCACCTTCCGCATCTTCCATATCTACACCCTCAGCATCTGGGGTCTCATTGGATGCTTGTCTGCCGGGCCAGTAATAGGCACGCTCTTCCGGTATTGGTGTCCAGAAGTCAGCAATCCTTCTAAACCCTGCGACCACAAAAGCCATCAAGACAAAGGCCGAAAAGATAAAATAGGAGTGTTGCTTGTATCGTTGTGCCCGAGCCGCGACCGTCCAAGGCACACGCTCTTCAGCAGGGAGAACAATGGGGGCTCGTCCTGCCAATTGACCCACTGTGTATCCCCAATCTTGCAAGCCCAAATACCCACCAGAAGCAACACCTGCCAAGTTTGGCAAGGCTGGTCCTTCGGACGTTTCTTGAGGTCCTGAGAGCCATTCCAACACATCAAATCCTTCAGATTCTTTTTCCTCAGCACCAACTTGAATGTACAATTGCTGTGGGTGCTCCAAAATCCACCCCACCGCGTCCAGTATACCGTCCCCACTCGACATCATAGGCAGGTCAACATCAAGATTGTTGAGGCACATCTCCGCTGGAGACTGTTCTGCCCCCAATGGTACTTCTCTGGAGAGTGAACACACATTGCCATCGATGTCTTTACACGACATTCTTTGATCCAACGCGTCCAGTTTGGCTGTTGCATCCTCGCCAGTGGGCAAACTAGACGACAATGACCGCACCTCACACTTGCACAACAACTCTGCGGTGTCGTCAATGCAGGTGCGTGAATACAATCGACGTACCCCTTCAGCAATTTGCCAATTGGGAACCAACAGAACCACATATCTATCGCTGTCTAGTTTGGTTCCGACCCGTGGATAGGAATGCTTCAATCGAGCCAAAATGTCGATCATCGACCCTTCTTCTGGAAAGAGTGCCACATTTTGCAACTCTTCGACCGGCTCCCCATCCAACGACACATTGATCAGCACATCGGTTTCTTTGTCTCCGTTCGCCACAACATCGATGTTGAGTCCTTGCCACTTTGAAGACTGCTTGCGAGCCTGACGAATGCCATTTTCACTCAGCTGCAACGGCACACTTGGAGAGGGGCGAAGCAGTGTACGTCCACCTTCCTCAATGCCCTTTTCGCAATCCCGCAAACTGGCACCCCATACGTCAGATGGGGTCAGCAACATTGAGCCGCTGCCTTTCGAAGCGTTCAAATCTTTGGGCATCTCCACACTGGAGGTCACACACGCGTCGGAGGGACCAATAAATCCAGGAACCGGATCTCGCTGTCCACCAAAATATTTTCTGTCCAATCGATCGTGGTCTGGTGGATCCAGCAAAAATGCCTGGCGCAATTTTTCAGCGTCATTTCCGAGCCACCCTCGACCCACTTTATGCTCCAAACACAGTTCAATTTCTAGTTGCGTTCGAATCAACTTTTGATAGCGAGATGTATCAAACACCCCAACACTCTGCTCTTCTTGCTCTTCGGTCGGGTTAATCGGTTCAATGTACCCATCAATGTTGATGGCTAAGTTTCTTGGCAACACCATTGGCTGTAACGTGTACGCCATTTGATCAACCCCCAACCCAATCGTAATATCAGAGTTGGTAATGGGAGGTCTCGGGACAGGTTCACAAATCCCATCTTCTTGCTGAGAACACGTGTCACCTTGGGCATTTTGATATTGCGGTGGATCGGTGTACTCCAAGACGATCGCCAGTGTTGGACTCAGTTGGTTGGCGACAGCTTCTGCTTCAAAAACACCCAGTCCGTCTGGAGATTTACTCGGTCCACAACTTTGACTCATCTGTGTCGAAGGTTTCCAAAGAAACCGCTGCTCATCTTTTTTAGACACAGCCAACACACCAGTGGTGTCATACAACCCCACCAATCGAAAGAGGGGTTGTTGTCCCGCCATCGCAAGACCCATCGCAGACATTGCCATCCACACCATTGACATCATAACTCCACGTAATCTTCTAGCTGTGGTGGTCTAAACCCTGCCGCTTCAGGCAGGCGATACACCGGCGCACCGATTTCCACTTCAAATGCCCGCGCCACGCCCTCGGTTGCCAAGACAATGATGGACCCATTCTCAATGGACAATGACTCCGTCGTGGCATCCACGTGCTGGACACTGGCTTCCAACACGGCTTTTTCCCAGCGATAGGTTGTAATGCGTTTTTTACGCGGTGTACCGGGCTTTAAAAATGGTTTCATGACCACAATACTCCGGTTTGTTGCAGCCGATCCTGATAGTGACCCCACATCGTCAGACCCTTTCAACCGAATGGTAATTTCGTCCCACTGCTCTTGATTGGTGTATGGGCAAGGCTCGAAACTCGCACCTCCCAACACGTGATAAGGTACCGGAGGCTCGCGGCGCGGCCACAATGGACGAATCGGATCATCAAGTTCTGGAACGCGCGACGCTTTTACAGGCACCAACCACGGATGGGTCGACAATATACGCTTGATTTGCAGCGGGTTGATTCTCAAGGCGCCCTCGGGAGTCTCGTCAAAGGGGGTCGCCGTTGTTGAGATAGACTTGTCTCCACCTCCTGCAGGCATGATCTCATGTAACAAGCAGGTCACCGCAATGGGGGTGGGTTTGGTCCACACAACCCCTGCCCAAGCAACCACAAAGGCCGCTGGCACAAAGGCCAGTTCAAACGTCACCTGATCGCCCAACCCCAGTTGATCTTGGATAAAATAGAGAGCCCACAGACCAAATGCTGAACCGATGGAGGAGAATAAATAATTGAACAAGGCTGGTCGATAGGCCCGATTGTCTTTTGTACCGGCAGCCAACCGCTGACGAAGATGCTGTGCGCGCCCAAGAATCAGGCCCACCGTCAAAAAGGCCACCCCCAACAACAAGGACTCTGAATGAAACTCTGGCTGAACCTTTTCCAGTCGACCGACCCCGACCGCCATAGCAATGATTGACAACGTCCCTAGAGACCAAATCACAGTACTGGACAGCCCGTGTGGATTCCACGCTGTTTGTTCATGCGACTTCGAGAGTCGAATCGCCAACAAAGTCATGATTGTCGCACCCACAGGCTGTATGACCAACGGTACCCAACCAACAGACTGTGTCCGCACAACATCCCAAGCAACTCCCAGGTCGTACCACCAGACAAGTGCAAGCAGGGACCCAACCATACCAACCTTGGATAAAATGAGTCCTGTCGACGAAAAACGCTTTGTCAACGATGTATGAGGACCGTCACCATACCGTCGACCGCGCAACACAACAGCCCCCGCCAAACCAAACATCAGCCACGGCACCAAGTCTGGACGGGCAAGTAGGTGTTCCACCGACACAAGGGGTTGTATGGCAATGAGCAGAACCCATAGAATGAGGAGGTCCAAATTGTTTCCAACTCCACGAGCAATCGTATATTGTATGCGTTTAACCATTTACGGAGCCCCCACTTCTGCAATCAACTGTTCGAGCGCAGCCACGGCACTGTCCTGTGCTTCGGAAACCCCTTTGGCACACGGAAAGTCCAACTGACCTTCCGGCAACACCCCGTTTTGTCCCAAGTAAGGCTTGACCAAGCGACACCACGGATTTTGTACGGCCAACTCTTCGGGACTGGTTCGAGCAACATCGGTAACCGACGTGGCAAAAGCCGCTTGCCAAGACGAGAGTTGATTGCTGCGATCGCCCATCACCCCGACCATCAAAGAGGCGAAACACTGAGATGCCACGTACCCACAAGTGGTTCTCGATCGAGCCCCACCATAGCTAGACAACGATCTGGCAGCCGTTGCAGCTGCGCCATCTTTTCCACCTGCAATCCGAGAGCCTTTGATTGTGTCCCCTGCCCATACAGGTGGTGCGATTCCACCGGTCAAGAACCCTTCGGGCATGTAATTTTGAGCGACCAAGTTGAAGGCACACACTTGTTCAAAGGCACGCGTGTAGGATTCCGCATCGTTCAAGTCTGCCTCTACCCATACCTCTTCACGACCTTCTGTTCGGTAATTCCAAGGCAATACCAACCTGTCAAATCGACCGGTCGGCTTTTGGGAATATCCCGTTGGGTCCTTGACCATCATGCACTGATCCAAATCCTGCCATGGAGTTACCCAACCTTTTGCCACCGTAGAGTTTGTTTTTTGAAAACGAAAGTGTGACGCACAAATCTGACCACACAGTTGCTGTTCAGGAGATGGCCACCCAGCATCTTCCAAAGAAGTGAGCAACGGATGAACCGGCGTATACTTTGACATTTTTCTAGATAGGACGTTCCAACACGAACCCAATTCTTTGGCTTCGGGTCCTTTTTCCGCCAACACCTGTAAACCCGCATCCAGTAGGAGTTGATGGCGGACCCCAGACCCAGACAAGTTGTACAGTTTGGGCAACGGAAGATCCAAGTCCCACTTGATGCGCTTCTTGCGAACACCAATCGGATTTTTACCGGAGAGACCAATGTGACAAGACCACATATCATCCGGTTTGGAGTCTTCATCTTGTTTGATTGGTGTGCCAAATCTAGCTCTCTCATACCGTGACAAAACAGAGCAGGACTCCAAGTCTCGATCGGGTGCCATTGGGGAATCAATGTTGGTACAAAACTCTACATCATCAGGCGCCTCAGCACTGCGATCCAGTTTTTGCCAAGCCAACAATTCTTTGGGGCGCATCCCGTCACACAGATCCCTGAAATGATTGCTGCGATAGGGAGACTCTTCCAATCCAGCTTCAAAACACCGCTTTCCGGTTCCTGAAATATTTTTCTCGATGTTTGATGCCACCAATTTTCGCAACTCATAGGCCTCATTGATGCGTTTGTCTGGACTTGGTTTTGCTGACCCTACATATGTAGACACCACAGAGCCAAGCAACTGTGCTTCCATTCTGGACTTCATTTCGTCACAGGCTGTATCGAGTTCACCGACAAGTTCTTGAAGTTGATTGATTTGAAGGTTCCCTGCAAAGAAGGCCTCGGGGTTGGGATAAAAGTCTTCACCGGCGGGACCTTTTTTGCCTTGATATTGCCAAGGATAACCAAGAACATTGAAGCAGGATTTGGCCGCGGCCAACTTGCCAAAATTATACCAGTTCTGATCATCGCCCCAAACCCATGCATCGGCCTGACGATCTCGAATCCCACAGTAAAGGGCCTGCAAATCTGAAAAGTCTTTATTCAGTGGTCGACTGGTGTTGACGGTAGACCCTTTGTCTCCACAAAAGGGCTGATCTGTATCGGCATTGAGTGCGTAGGCTCGAATCTGACAGCGAAACTCTTCCATAAACTTTTCGTGGTCGGCAGAGCAAAGCGACAAGGCAGGCTGAGGCATGATCACCGGTGGTTCTGGAGCATCTTCCAATACCGGGGTCGTGGCCTTTTTGACCACCAAACTCAATCCAACGATGGCTGTCAGCACCATCAACGAAATGGTCATTGCCTGCTTGAACTGTGCCAACGCCTTCGACCCAACATCGCGTTTCGCGAGTTGCACAGGCACAATTTCTCTGGGGAACATGGGCCACACACCAAGATTCTTGGTCAACCAGCCCGAAATGGGAAATGTGACACGTCCCCCCGGCATTGACAACGGCGCCCCAAGAAAATGTTCTCTCTCTTCGGACGGCGGGAATTCATCTCCCTCCACGATTTCATCAAGCCATTCTGGAAATGGACGCGGTGTTCTCTGTTCACGATCGCCAAAACACTCGGCGGGCACCATCTGCAAGGCCCCCTCATGACGAATCCGAGAGTACCGCATTGTTCCCTTGACCACAACAAGCATCGAACGATTGACGGAGAGATGAGCCCACTTGCCGGCAGCCGCTTCTTGTTGCTGTGCCTGCTGAACGGTCTCTTCTTCCAATCGTTCCAGCCAAGATTCTACACCAAAATCATCCTCTTCTTCTTGAGCAAACTCCGACGCTGGCAACGGAAGTCCTGGTGGACGCAACTGAGAGCGATTGGATATATCATTGGGCCATTCTAACAAAATGGTTGGCTTCCATTCTTGTCCTTGTTGAGGATAGACAGAATAATTCTTCCACCAAACCTCTTCGGTTAATGCTTCTAGAATGTCTTCAACGTAAGGTGGTGTCTTGTCTGGCGGACCAAATGGACCATCTTCCAAATAATGATGGCCGAAGACAATCCAAAAGCCAGCCAACTGAACGATGGTACCATCGTCCCACAAGAGCATGTACAGTCCAGGCTGACGCGCTGCACTGTGCTGTCCTCTCAACGTCTCTTCAGAATCTGCCTGATCAATCGTTTCCAACAAAGTGCCCAATGCATTTCTGCACGAGCCCTTTACTGAACTTGCTTCAAAGGGAAATGGGTTTCCCTGCTTGTCTTCACCACAGATTATCCAACTCATGCTGCGCTTCTCTTTTCACGTCGACGAATGATAGAAAGTATCATTGCCATCATAATCAATCCGAAAGAACGATACATCCTTTCTTTGCCACTTTGATCTGGAGATGCGCATCCACCTTGAGCACATGGAGACTCTTCTCCACCACCACAACCGACACCCTGACCGACAAAGCACGGTGCACAAGCAGGATCTGCACAGTCGATGGCACCATCACAATTGTTGTCGATGCCATCCAAACACGTGTCACAATCCGCCATGTCTCCATAGAGATATAGGCCAACCAAATCTCCAGGACCCTCAGGATTGTCTCGATGGGCTGCCGGATCTGTATCAGAACAATCTCCCCCAACTTCTTCATTGAACTTGGCAGTTGGATCGGTTGGATCTCCCCAACAAGACATCATGGTTCCACCATCAATCGCTTCAGGGTTGTAGCGACCAATTTCTTTGAACCACGCCCTGTCGACATCCAGCCATCGTTCTGGAGAGATCATCGATTCTTCCCAGCCGTTCAACAGACGCGTCTGTGCAGAAATCTCATCGCAAGCCTGGCCATACATGCGTCGGCACTCCCACTCTACAGTAATGGTACGTGCTTCAACAATGCGTTCACGCTGCCACATACTTCGAGAGATCCATTCTTCTGTTCGCTCCTCACACTCCGTTGGGAACGACAAGATGTCTCCCTGAATGGCATCCAAGAACTCATAGGTTTCATCGTCTGTGGTGCGACTCAGTGACAAACGTACGATTCCACATCCCGCGACGCCTTCAATACTAGAGTCGCAAGCTTGCAGCAAAATATCTGCTTGGTCTTCCGGTTCAGTGGTCTGTCGCAACGCTTCCATGTTGTCAAAACCAAGCAACAACGTCAACTGATCTTGCAAGTAAGAATCGCAATATGGCGCCAACGCTCTTGGAGATACCAATGGTACCATACGCTCAAGAAGTTCCGGATCCACATCGCCGGCAATCAAACCGCCATTGGTGTTCAAGATTGGCATACGCTCCGTGATGAAGTCGCGTCTCTTTCGCAACAGTCGTTCAGGCTCGGTTTCTTGGAGACTGATAGAGCCTTCATAAGCCGTATCTCCAGTATCTCCAATGTAAGCCGTGTCCGCAGTATCCATTGCTTCCATTTCTTCCAACACCAAAGCAATATCTTCTGCGTTGCGAACTGGGCGAATCAACTCTTGCTCTTCTGAGGCCAACTGTGACCAGTCGACATCTTTCATCCACACAACCATATAAATATCTTCGGTCAATGTCTCATCCGTACCCCAAGTACCGCAGGTCAACATGTCATCCGAATCCGCATCGGTTCCGTCAAGATTTTCACCGTCACACGCACCCTGGAACGCA
Organism: uncultured Myxococcota bacterium; assembly: GCA_965661045.1. Lineage (GTDB taxonomy): Bacteria > Myxococcota_A > UBA796 > UBA796 > UBA796 > CAJWHX01. The sequence goes on along the minus strand of CBFICN010000013.1, from coordinate 10,613 downwards.
TCACAGCGCTCTTCAGCATTGGGGGAGGAGAAGAAACAGAAGTTGTTGCAATCGTTGTCTTCACTCACACCAGACACGGTGTCACAACTGGCGTCAGACCACTGACTTTGAGCACCCGAAGATGTAAAGTCATCACAGGAGAGGTACCCGTCAGAATCGATATCGATTTCCGCATCCGAAATGGTACCGGCGATTGGACTTTCTGGAATCATTGCATCGGGTATTCCTTTGAAGCCATCACCAGACTCACCGTCGGTCCCTGGTGAGGTATTCGAACAGTCGTTGTCTAAGCCATCACAGGTTTCTGTTTGATCTGGGCAACGATCCGAACACTGATCATCACAGTCACCACGTGAAGCACCACATTCTCTACCCATTGGGTATTCACGGTGTCCACCGTCAAATCGACCGCCAAAGCCATCGTCTGACTCATTGATGCTGAGCATCCACAGTCCAGTACCGTTGTACTCAATCGCACCGTTGTTGATTTCGGCAGTCAAACTGTCACAGACCAAACGTTGCTGTTCACCCCAACACTCGAGGTTTGCACTCAACCCAGAACAGGCTTCCAAACCAATGTCGGCAGCCATTTGGAACTTGTTGCTTCGATTGAAACCAGCACTTTCTGCCGGCACCAGAGGATAGGAACCATCGTCATCACAGTCCAATTCAACTGCTGCGACCAATCCATCACAGTTGTTGTCATGCCCGTCCAAGAGTTCAAAGGCCTCTTCTTTGACCGTGTCAGACCCTTCTTGGAAACCCGCAATGCAGTTGGGGTCTTCATCGTCGACAAAACCATCGTCGTCTTGATCGATGCCATCAGCACAAGACAACGGTTTGATATCCGCATTGTAATCGTAGCAGTCTCCTGCGTAGATTACATACTCATACTCTCCATACGTCACCGAAGGATTGGAACCTTCTTGACACAAACAAGCGGCGTAATCTGCATCTCCGTAGGAGTCGGCATCCACGTCACGATACATGAACGTACATTTCGAGATGCTCGGATCGTCCAATGAATCTGCCTCATCAATCGTCAAGTCACAGTCCTGATCAATTCCATCACAGATTTCTTTGGAGTTTGGATTGATGGTGGAATCTTCGTCGTTGCAGTCTGTGGCATTGAACACAAAGCCTTCTGCCACCTCACAGGCGGGTGTGGCCGCAATATCAGAGTCTCCAAAACCATCTCCGTCATTGTCCACATAGAGCAATGTCCCTTGGCCGTTGGTGTCCAAAATATACCCTTCAGAGTATACTGCGGTGTTTACGTTCCCGTTGCAATCGGAATCCACCTGATCACCCACTTCACAGATTTCATTCTGCTTCGGATGCACGTAGAGATTGAGATCGTCACAATCATGACCTGCCGTCACAGCTGCATTTGTCGGCGCCGCATCTCCATAACCGTCACCGTCGCGGTCTCGTAGACAACTAAATACACCCACACCGTCTCCAGCTTCGGAGTATTCGTTCAACGCAACAAATGGATGGGTGTACTCATCGGCATCGTCACAATCACTGTACTCATAGGTCACTTGACGCTCACAGAACCCAGTCGGTACCGTACAGGTATTGCCGGCATCGTCCATACAATTCGATGAACACGACGAATCAGAGCAAATACAGTAGGAAGTACCCGACAGTGTTCCATCGGTTCCGTAGCCCATTGCATTCGGTTCTTCTGAGCCGTCGAACGCGTTCCAAGTCACGTCCAAATCTCGTACACACTCAACCCAGCCGTCACCATCATCGTCCAGTTCATCTGCCGGAGCAGAGGTCGCAACGTAATTGTTTGAGCAATTGTTGTACTGACCATCACAGACTTCCAAGGCACTTGGATAGACAGCCGTATCTGTATCATCACAGTCCAAACCACCCACAACACTGAAAGAGCCCAACCAAGTCGCAGAGAGATATTCGCACTCGACATAACCATCGCCATCGTTGTCGGTCTCATTGAATGGCCGCGTCAGGTTTCCACCGTTGCTGTTCACAAAAGTGTATTCCACAGTGAGGCCTCTTGAACCGGTCATGCACTCATCGGCATACCCAACAGACAAAGCGTCAGACGGTATGCAGACCTCTCCTGTCGGAGTCACACAATCGCTGGTTCCGTTGCCCAACACGTCCAACTCACAGTCAGACGATGGACAATAGCAATCCACTTCAGCACCGTAAAAGCCATAACCCGTTTGATTTTCTGGTGTTGTGGAGATGGCACAGTAGGCATCGTCCACATACCCATCTTGATTCTCATCGACAGGTGAACAAGAAGCGCCATCTGTGTCAAAACAGCCAGTGGCCAAACACGCATCGTCTGTACCATCCCCATCCACATCCGCGGTTGGGCACAAACAGTCTGAAACCACACCTTCAAAAGCAGACTTTTGAGGATGGTCACAGTTGTTGAAGATACCGTCACACTCTTCAAGGGCATTTGGATATTGTGCTGCGTTGGCATCTTGACAGTCACCATAGCCAACTGGAGTTGTATTTCCTGCCCAAATCACCTCAACCAGAGAGTCTACCTGCGGTGTGCACACTGCACCAGCGCTGTCGGTGCAATTCTCAAAGAGGTCCGGGAAGCCGTCACCATTGGTGTCTTGCGCAGAGGCACAAGCACACCCACTGGCATCCACAAATCCACCGTCCAAACATTCAACATAGCCATCGCCATCGTTGTCGGTCTCATCCGCTGGAGCACCATTGGCATCGTATCCAAAAATGGAACAATTGTTGTACTGACCGTCACACACTTCAACAGCACCAGGATAAACCGTACCGTCGTTGTCATTGCAATCTTCATCCCCAACCGGCACGGACTCGCGCGACCAGTCTACGCCTGCAGTCAAAGAGCAGGCAACGTAACCATCGTTGTCGACATCAGACTCCGATGCGGGTGCCCCGTCAAAGTCATAGGTCAAGTCAGAACAATTGTTGTATTGACCGTCGCAGTATTCTGTCGCACCTGGGAATACCAAATCGTCGCCATCATTACAGTCCAAACCACCATCCACACTGAGTGGGCCTTCCCACGTTTCGGCAAAGAATTCACATTCTACATAGCCGTCACCATCGTGATCAGTCTCATTCATTGGTGCGGACAATGGCAAACCGTTGGCCTGTGTAAATCGATACGGCACTTGGTCACCGTATGCACAAGTTGCAGCATAGCCGTTGCCGTCATTGTCAACAGAACACACATCGCCAGTCGGCGTCAAACAATCTACAGCACCATCCCCCGTTGTATCCAGCAAACAGTCAGACGATGGACAATAACATTCTACCTCAACACCATAAAAATCATTTCCGGCAATCGTCACCGGTGTAACAGACTCATTACAATAGTCAGCACGGTTGTCACCATCGGCATCTTCAGGATAACAAGTAGCCCCTGTTGAATCGACACATTCCGAGCCTTGACCGTTGTCAATGGTACAGTCAGACGACGGACAATAGCAATCCCCCACTACACCTTCGAATGGGAATTTTTGTGGATGTGCACAATCGTTGAACACACCATCACAGATTTCAATCGCTGAACCACTGGTGGTTGGATCGCCATCCTCACAATCACCATAGCCAGCCGGTGGTGTATCGCCACTCCAGACAGAACCGTCTTCAAAACACTCCACATAGCCATCTTCATCAGCATCGGATTCATCTGCCGGTACATTCACCAATGAGAAGTTCACATTGTCACAGTCATTGTACTGACCGTCACACAGATCGGGCGCATTTGGGAACACCCACTTATCGGTGTCATCGCAGTCTCCATAACCACCAACAGACTGACATGTAGACGCGACAGGAACACATACAGTACCACTGTAATCACGACACGTACTGTTGGCATCATCACATGGACCATCACAGTAGCACCCGTAGTCATCAGCATAATGCAGTCCTGCTCCAGTCGGCTCGGTACTCGAAACGGCCCACGGAACACCGTTGGTTAGAGTACACTCCACATAGCCATCACCATCTCCATCTGACTCTGTTTCTGGGGCTCCCGTCGCTGTATAGGCAACATCTTCACAGTTGTTGAACTGCCCATCACAGAATTCTGGTGCTGTTGGATAAACGCGCTGATCATAATCATCACAGTCCAATCCACCGACAACACTAAAGGATCCCCCTCCAGCCCGGTATGTGGACAAATCAAACTCTTCACACTCAACGTAGCCATCCCCGTCATTGTCGATTTCTTTCCACGGCTGATCAATTTGCGCATTGGAATCATCCAAGAATATGTGCGAAACATTGACACTGGTGGCGTTCAAATTGCTCAAACAGGCTTCTGCAAAACCACTGCTGTCTGAAATGGCAAAACACTCGCTTCCATTGGGTGCATAGCAATCGGTCACTGCATCGCCAGTCACATCCAATTGACAATCTTCAGTCGGACAGTAGCAATCGATGTTTGCCCCATAATAGGTTGAACCACTTCCATCCGTATAAAATGGTGAGTTTTCACCAATGATGCAATTGTCAACATACCCATCCATGTCTTCATCATCGGGAGTACAAACAGCGCCTGAAGCATCAAAGCAATCTGTCGCATCACAGGCATCGGCAAGACCATCTCCAGTACTGTCAACAGTGGCGCAAAAACACTCACCCACAACACCACTGTATACACCGGAGTTGTCCCCGTCTGGCTTCAGTGGATCGTTGCAATCATTGAATCGACCGTCACACACTTCTGAAGCGGTTGGGTAAACGGTGTCCACAGCATCGTCACAGTCTTCATATCCGTCAATCTCTAGACCAACCCAAGTGATTGGTGCCAATGTCGTCAAGTCTGGTGAACACACTTGCTGTTTGTACGTACAGTTGATGAAATCTTGGACGCCAAATGCATTGAGTCCCTGCTCACAAACACACCCTGTTGCATCGGCATAGTACACATCCGCACACTCAACAAACCCATCTTCATCGTTGTCCACTTCCGCATCAGGCGCCGAATCTGCTGTGTACCCTGTAGCCAAACAGTCATTGAACACACCGTCACACACTTCCGCAGCATTTGGATAAATGAGGCTGTTTGTATCCACGCAGTCTTCATATCCATCGGGGTTCACTTCCCCAACCCAATCAAATCCAGCCGTCAAAGCACATTCAACGTAGCCATCTCCGTCCACGTCAGACTCTGTAGCCGGAGCACTCAACGCCGAATAGATGGGGTTTTCACAATCGTTGAATATTCCATCACAATACTCAGGTGCCGTTGGATAAACACGTCCCCCATTGTTCGTTGGGAAGTCGTTACAGTCTGAGCCACCAATGACATAGGCTGAACCAACCCAAAGACTGGATGTGTAATTGCATTCTACGTATCCATCTGAGTCGTTGTCCGCTTCACGCCCCGGTGCATCGTTCAGTCCATACATAACTTGTGACAATGCATTGCCCGTAGAAACGTCTAAAGGCTCTACAACACACGAGTCAGCAAACCCATCACTGTCCGCATCAACAGGTTGACATGGGTTGGCATTTTCGTCCAAACAGTCTGTTGCACCATCTCCGTCCACATCAATCTGACAATCACTGGTGGAGCAGTAACATTCGACTTCTTGGAACGCATAATCAACTGAGTCAATCACTGTCGGCGTTGTCAATTCGACCACATCTACCACATTGACATCGATGCTGCAGGATGCACCCGAGGAATCTACACACACTGAACCAAATTCATCTTGACAGAAACAGTCTTCACCAGAGGCCCCAACGAAGGCATCCAACAATGGATTCTCACAGTCGTTGAAAATACCATCGCAAATCTCCGGCGCAGTTGGATACCGCGTATCATCCAAATCGGCGCAGTCACCATAGCCGGTCGTACCTGTCACCCAAGTCACCGCCGCAACGGTTGAATTCGGAACACACACTTGTCCACGTGAATCGGTACAGTCGTTGTAGGTCAGGTTTCCATTCCCATCGTTGGTAGCGGACAGACAGCGGCACCCACTGAGGTCCATGTACTCGCCATCATTACACTCGACATAGCCATCGCCATCGTCATCTGTCTCGTTGACCGGTGCGCCCGTTGCCGAGAAGGACGGTGAGTTACAGTTGTTGAACTGACCGTCGCACACTTCAATGGCGCCAGGGTAAACAAAGGAGGACGTGTCATTGCAGTCTTGCCCCTCAATGATTGTCGAACAAGAGTCTCCAAGCAATGCGGTTCCGCCAACAAATGACGTCGACCCATCGAAACACTCAACGTAGCAATCTCCATCGTTGTCCACTTGATTGGCTGGAGCACCCGGTGACATGCGGTTGTCAAACTCAACCAGTGTACAGGTGGTCAACCCATCCCCATCCACATCTGAAGGCGTACACGCCGCACCTTCTGCAGTGTGGCAAACATCACTGGCACACCCCTCACTAGAATCGACCTCTGCGCAGAAACAGGACCCTGTTTCATCACGGTAACGCTCATCCACCGCTGACCACACCTGACACGTTTGAGAGCCACTCACATCAACAGACGGTGTACACGAAGCACCTTCTATGTCCACACAGGTTGTTGGGTTGCACAGGGCCCCATCTGTTGCGTCGACTTCATAACAGAAGCATTCTCGTGCACTGTCGACATATGTTGGACGCCATGAATCACAATTGTTGTATTGACCATCACAAATATTGGGTGCATTTGGGAATACGTTTGTGTCTCTTGGAGAACAATCCGCACCGACCAATGGTGTGTTTGCACCATTCCACGTTGAGCCATCAAACTCACACTCCACATAGCCATCGTTGTCAAAGTCCACTTCGTCTGTCGGAACCCCGTCTGCACTGTTTACACAATCATTGAGAACACCATCACACGCTTCCTCAGCTCGTGGATAAACGGCACCTGAAGAATCGTCACAGTCACGCACATACAACGCAAAGTCAGAAAATGACGATGCAGTGAAATCAAATGGCGTCTTGTTGTAATTGAAATTGCCGTTGCTTGTCACGCCAGCACAATACGATATTCCGTTGGTATATGCGGTATCGTCGGTTGGAATACAAGTTTTGGTGGGGTCTGTTGCCAAACGACACGCCTCGTTGCATTTATCGGTCGGACAAATGCATTGACCAAAAACCGTTGAGTCCAAAAAGGTTGTGTTGGTACTGGCAAGCGTGTAGTAATACACCAAAGACGAGGCACCAGAAGATGAGTTCCCATCACAACTGAACACTTTTCCAATGCTGGTTGGAGAACCGTCTCCGTCGTTGTCAACGAAAAATGTCAACGCGCCACTTACACTTCCATTTGTGTCATTGTCGTCTGCCAAGCCGTCACAGTCTTCATCCACGTCCAATTCATCACACGCTTCTTGAGCCCCCTCATTAATGTTGGAATTGGTTTCATCACAGTCTCCGAATCCTGAGGTGTTTTGCAGAATCCAAGAAATTGGCAATCCTGAAATGCCTTGTGTGCTTGTGTCCTCGGTTGGTGATTCACATTGCTGGTACTTGACCTTGTATGAATATAGAGAACCCGTTTTGACACAGGTGGTACTGGTCACCCCTTTGACCACTTCATAATTGTTGACAATGCTAGAGCACGATCCCGAAGCACTGGTACAGAGGCAATCAAAATCAGCATCCGGATATACAAAATTGGCACTGGTATCGGTACTTGTCCCGATCGCAAACCCATCTCCATCGATGTCTGCATACCACGTTGTTTCTGGATTTTGATTCGAGGCACCCAAACCACCAGTCGCTGGATTCTCTGTGTATACACCATCGGTAAAGTCCAACACATCGTTGCAATCATCGTCATTCAAGAGATAATTGCGTGTCTCACCGGTACTCAGCGTCACACTCGGATTGTCCAAAATACAAGCTTGTACAGGATCTTGATATACAATATCGATGGTATCGGTCACAGAACCTGCTCCATCTGTCAACTCATACTGACCAGCGTCGTTGTCTCCACGTCCTCCGAGCATCGCGCCATAACCATCTTCATCATAATCAATGTACCAATTCACCGTGTCTTGTACATCGTTCGGATAGAGAACAACTGTCGAAGCCAAATCTCCATACAAAGTGGCATCGTCGGAAATGGTCCCCTCATCCAAGCAATCCAAGCCAGAATAATCGGATCCTTGTACCACAGAAATGTTGGAATTTGCAGGGATCGGGGCGCTGAACGTTGCCGATACCGTATCTGCACAATTGGCTTGGTATCCATTGGTTGCACCGTAACCATCTTCGTCATTGTCCGGAAACCATCCAGCGCAGAAATTCATGTCGGAAAGAACGGTGGTGGTATCTTCCAAATCAGCCACCTCAAGTTGCAAATCCAATGTATCGTCTTGGAAGTAGGCAACCGTACCATTGATGACGGGGGGATCGATGGACAAAACAGCCCGATTGCCATCCACGGTCAGATTGGCAGTGCCCAATGACGGAGCCGTGGCCAAAGACCAATTAAAGTTGAGTGCATCCCCATTGATGTCATATGTACAAGCAATCAACTCCAAGTTGACATCGTATGGGAAATCAAAATCATCTGGAGATACTGTGGGTACACAGGCATCGATGGTGTTGGTTGCTGGAATACAAGCCAAACCGTCCTTGTCGAAACAATTCTCTTCACCATCGGAATCAAAACCGTCACAATCCATTTCTTCACAATAACAACCTGTATCGGTTCCACGATTGTCATCTCCATACACAGCGGACAATGGTGCACATTCCGTAAAGGTCGTACTCAAGGTGGGTTCACACCCTTCAACACCGTCACTGTCTACACATGTTGCTTGGTTGGCGTCGCAAGCAGACTGGTCACAGAAGCAATCTAAATCCTCGTCGGCATAAACCGGATTGTTGGCGGCCATGGCGTGGGCACGTGTACACTCGAAGGCCTCATCTGCGAAGAACACCCCGACTTCTGGTGGCTGGTTGGCAATTGACACCGTGACTTGGTCATGGAGGTCGGCAACCGAATTGCTTTGCCCATCGTTGTCCTCAACGGACACTGTCCAAGTGATATCTGCAGGTCGAGCAGGATGGGTCAAATGGGTTGTGCCATCCGTCAGTGTACACCCACTGGTGCTGGTCAATAAGGAGGTTGAGCCACCACAATTGGCCGTGATGGGTTCACTTGGGGTAAACGTAATGGAGACCACATCACCCAAATTGTCTGGGTCCCAAGACAAGTCAGACTCGACACGAATGTACACCCCGTTGCTTGGACTGGTTGGGTCCAATTCGGTAACCAATTTGCTTTGGTCTTCACTTTCCGCAGCCTGAAGATCTTCATAGGCATCCCAATAAGCAATCGCTATCGGTTTGTCATTTTGAGCATTTTGCACATCCAGTGCGATCTGCTTGATATCAGCCGCTGAACTGGTGTCCATAACGCTCATGGTGATGGTCGTATCCAAATCGAAGTCAGGTGCACCAGCACTCGCAGAGTCTGTTGGAGTCAACCCAGCTGTTGGCGTAAAGATCAGTGTCTGCAACTCAGCATTGATACTGGATACGCTACCAGTCAACGTGAGAGAGTTGGTGATTGTACTCCATGTGGTTGAACTGGTATTTAATGTACCACCATACACATCTGTCACATCAAGTGTCACAAACTGATTGTTTTCAACAAACGTGCGGGCACCACCAGAAGGAGCCGCTGCGTCATACGGCCAATTCACCGCAGCCAACTGTAATGTCACCGTCAGCGTATCGCCAATATCCACTTCTGTAATCTCTACATCAGCATTGTTTCCGACAACATCGGTTGTGTTCAACTGAACTGTATTTGCCCCTTCGTCATACACCATCCCAAAGGCGGTGATGCTTGGGGCATCGTTCACATCACTGACTTCAATCTCTGAGCGCCCACTGTTTTCAGAAAAGTTCGCCGTGCTGTCTGTACCACCACGAATGGAAGCATCCGCCACAGTTCCAAACAACGAAGGATTCCCGTCCCAAACGAAAAAGTCGATGTATGGATTGGTGCTTTCCCCGTTGTTTCCATCGGGTACGAAGCGAACATGGTCACTCGAGCGAAGCAACAGTGCAGACGTAGTCGAAACCGCCGGCATCGCATTCCAGGTGGTTCTCGAATCGGTAGAATATTCCCACGTACCAGTGCCGTTGCTGCCCAAGTTGAAAGCAAATACAGCGATTCCCTGATCTGCACTGGAGTCGTTGTCTGAGTTTTGAGAATTCAGCAACTCGGAGACTGCATTCCCACTGTTGTTTGTTTGGTTTTCAGTGATGGCGGTAAAGTCTGCACCACTGGTTGCCGTTGGCCAAACCGGCGCATCGTTGACGTCGGTAACCAAAATACTGATCGTATCTGTTGATGCTGAAAAGGCCGCATCATTTCCTGTTGCAGCAATGGTTGCATTGCTACCGGGTGTTGGAGCGGTGGTATCGGAGTACTGATCCCAAGCATAAAACTCCAAGTCAGAGGTCCCACCATTGTTGCCATCTGGAATGAAGGCAAGATAATCGTCCAAATCCAGCACCAGTGCACCTGATGTCAGCGAGACTGTTCCCCATGTCACACCATCCAAAGAGTACTTCCAAACACCATTGGTCGCCGTTTGAGACACAATCGCAATCCCGTCATTTGGTGCGACGTTGTCGAC
>CBFICN010000012.1:0-37970 GCA_965661045.1 uncultured Myxococcota bacterium | reverse complement strand
GACAGTGTGAATACAGTGGTTACCGTCCCTGCAGAATACAATGCTTTGCAAAAAGAGCTCACCAAAAATGCTGCAATCAAAGCTGGATTCAATAAAGTACGACTGTTGCAAGAGCCTGTTGCTGGGGCCATCGCTTACGAAGAGGACAGTACCACTGAAGAATTACTGTTTGTTGTCGACTTGGGTGGTGGAACGTTTGATACAACAATCCTTCAGAAAAGTGTAAGCGAGGACGATGAAGTTCAGTATCAACAAGTTGCCATCGATGGAGATGTACAATTGGGTGGAGCCGATTTTGACAACATCATCTACGAATCTATATGTCAAGATATTGAAACCATACTCGAGATAGATGTCCTTAACGACGAAACTATTCCCAACACAGTGGGCTCTGTTCAAGCCTTACAACAAGCCTTAAAAAGAGAAGCTCGCCAGATTAAAATCTTACTCTCAGAAGAAAAATCAATAGAACGACCGCTGAACTACCTTTTGGACACATTTGGCAATCCACTCGAATACACATTTGCGATAACTCGAACGCGTTTCGAAAACAAGGCAAGAGCGTTGTTCGAGAAAATTGAAGAAGCCATTGAGCGTACAATGGAGGAAGCGCAAACTGCACTCAAGCAAAGTCGACTGACCATAGACAAAGTCTTGTTGGTCGGTGGCAGTTGTAGCATTCCAAAAGTCAAAAAATTGGTAGAAGATTATTTTGAGCAACAACCGAAAGCGGAAGATTTGGCCCTTCAGATAGCTCATGGAGCAGCACTGGATGCGATGAAAGATTTGAGTAGTCGCATCAAAATGATTACCGCTAAATCACTCGGGGTAGAGCTCAACAATCGTCGGTTTTCCGTCATCATTCCAAAGGGCACACAGTATCCATGTACCAAAGTTGAAGGTGGATATTCAACGGTGTTTGATAACCAAAGCAACATTTCAATCGTCATCTTAGAAGCCAAGGATGAAGGAAAACAGAACTGCAAATTTTTGGATAAAGCGGCAGAACACCGTGAAATGACGGGTACAGGATACCCACGTCATACGTATTATGGCAAAGGTACATTGACTGGATTTAAACTGCGTCCTGCTGGGGGCCCCCGTTTTGAAATCACATTCTCGCTTGACCGAGATGGAGGTCTCAAAGTCAAAGGACGGGAAACGCAGGACGATGTGGAAGTGAACTTTTTGGTGGATACAAAGAAGCCACAACAATACTAGAATATTTCTGAGTATGAATAAAAACTTCGATGGACTCTGTATTGGGGTTGATTCAATATGGAGTCAACCCATCTATCTTAACTCTATATCTATGTGTACACCATTGTGTCAATGCTCCAAATACCACAGTTCAAGCAATGTAACAATCGTATGGGGCTCTTTGTATGATGCACATGTCTCTACACGGTAATGTTGAAGTTTGCTATACTCTCTCACTGTGAGGTACCCATGAAAAACAAAATCCCACAACACCGTCTAGAAGGCGCATTTCTCGGACTGGCTCTCGGCGACGCCTACGGTAGAACCCTTGAATTCGTCAATGGTGAGGCTGTACAGCAAAATGTGGTGTTGCTCGATGCCAACACGTTTATGTGGTCTGAAGAGACCCACATTTCTCTCTACATTGCCGATGCCGTATTGCAAATGCCACAAAGCAAGTTTGATGGAGAGCAGTTTGGTCACTTGGTGGGCACCTACTTGAGTACTTGGCTGGACGACCCCTTGATGCCCTCGACCAATCCTGGCAATACAACACTCGCCGGTGTTCGAAATTACAAAGACGTCAAGGACTGGCGACTCAGTGGGGTTAAAACTGGAGATGGTTCGGCAGCGATTACCCGACTGTGTCCGTTGGCTTTGGCTTATGAGGGAACCGTACTGGATGAAGCGGCTCAAATTGCGGCGCAAATCACCCATGCCCACCCCAATGCAATGGCTGCGGCTTTTGCTACGGCACGTCTACTGCGTGGCGCACTGATGACCGGCACGCTTGGCACAAAAGAAGTCGAAGACATTGTATTGGCTGTCGAAGATAAATTTGATGCACCTGAAGTGGTGCTCTCCCTAAAAGCAGCCATCACCGAAAGCCAACGTGATGACCTTGTTTGGCTAGACGATGCGGCCATGCCACTGACCGATCAAGGCTGGCGCTCCCCAAGCACCTTGGGGTTGGCACTCATTGCCGTTCTCAAATGGGGAGATTCCATCGCCACTGCAATTGAGAAAGCTGCCCGCGTATCAGGAGACTCTGATGCAGTTGCTTGTTTAACCGGCATGTTCTTGGGCGCGGTCCATGGGGTATCCAACCTCCCCAATGCGTGGCTTGCAGTCTTGCCCGCCAAAGAAGACATTCGCAAAAAAGCCCATCGACTGTCCAAAGCCGTTCAACAAGAGATGTTGAGCATCGCCAACCTCATCCGAACCCTCTATGAACAAGGTGCCACGTTCAACACCGCCAACTTGACGACCAACACCATCGAAATCAGTGTCTCGACCGATGCCAACCAGCTTCGCACACACCTGTCGACACTTGCGAAAGGCATCGGAGAGTCGGTAACGGAATCAGACGGTTCCCTCTCGATGACCATCGATCGAAGCTTGGTGCCCAACGACATTCGACGCTCTACGAGCCTACACCTACCCAAACCCGAGGGGCTCAAAGCAAAGCCCAAACCTTTTGAAATGACACCGTTGGTCAATGAATCCAAGAACCATAGAGACTCTGTTGATTACCCCATCGGTGTAGACTGGGTCAAAAGTGACATTGGTACACGGGGTGGAAAAGTGGGTTGCACCTTTGCCCCCGGTAAGAAAGCCAAATCGCTATTTGGCAAACCGTGGAAACGAGATCTCAGCCTGGACCTCGACAGACTGCGTGGCTATCACGACTGTACGGCACTGGTCTCCTTGATTGAAGACTTTGAACTGGCAAAGTTGCAAATCCCCAATTTGGTCACTGAGGCTCAAGAGCGTGGCATTGCCATTTATCGTTCCGGAATCGTGGATGGGAGCATTCCAACGATGGAACAAGCCAACGGCATCGTACAGTTTGCAAAATCTCTGAGTCTCAGTGGACACAACGTGGTCTTTCACTGCAAAGGTGGATTGGGACGTGCGGGGACACTCTGTGCCTGCACCTTGGTCGCCCTGGGTCACGCTCCAAAAGAAGCCATTCAAATGACCCGTGCTGCTAGAAAAGGAGCCATTGAAAACCGCACCCAAGAGACGTTTGTTGTTCAATTTGCAGATACACTCAAGCACAACTCTTGATCTGACAGCACCATGATTCACCCCACTTCTCGAGACGTTCAACTGGGCAACCAGTCTGCACAACATGAAGACTACACAGCAGCAGTCATCGCTTATCGACGCGCTTTACAGCAACAACCGGACCCGACTGTGTTTCACAACCTCGGGTTTGTACTGGGTAAACTGGAAAAATGGACTGAAGCCAAGGAAGCCTACGAAGAGAGTTTGCGGTTGCGACCATTCGATGCCAACACGCGCAACAACTTGGGGATGGTCCACAAGGAACTCGGTTTGCTGTTCGAAGCAGAAACGGTACTGCGTAATCTTCTGGCGGACGATCCGTGGAACATCGATGTGGCCACAAATTTAACGGGGGTACTGCTCGAGCAAGGGCGTCCCGACGTGGGGATAGACCTACTGTCTCCAATCGTTCGGCGAGCGGGTCACCACCCTGTGGGGTGGGATACACTTGGCGCTTGTTTTTTGGACAATGGAGCATTGGACATGGCGTTGGCTTGCTTTGCCCGTGCCCATGAGCAACACCCCAACAATCCGACTCCGTTCTTCCACATTTTTGCACCACTCTTTGAACAGAACCCACAACAAGCCGTGCAACTGTTGCGCACGGGTTTAGAGCATCACTCAGACCGTTGGGACTGGCAATGGCTAATTCACTGCATCCAAGAATGGACACACGGCACAAAAATGAATGTGCCAACCCAAACACCTCCGCACTGGATAGACTCTTGGGCCTATGGCACCAAACATCGCACTCCACAGACGCGTCTATTTTCCACAACGGCCAGCACATTGCGCTTTGCTGAATCTCTATGCACCGTTGAAGGCTTACGACTAGAATTTGGTACGCGTTTTGGGACCTCTGCCCGCATTTTGCAAGAAGGGTCTACACGCGATTTGTTTGTCTTCGACTCTTTTGAGGGGCTGCCGACAGACTGGCACACCGTACAAAAAGGAGCGTATTCTACTGGTGGGGTCGTCCCAAACTTAGGTAGCAATGTCTACCCTATAGTTGGGTGGTATTCGGAGTCATTGCCCCCATTTTTGGAAACGCACAGCGGAGTCATTCGCCTACTCCACATCGACTGTGACTTGTACTCGAGTACCAAAGACGTGTTTGACGCCCTGCATGACCGTCTCTGCGTTGGAACAGTCATCGTTTTTGACGAATACTGGATGGGACCACACTGGCGTGAAGATGAATGGAAAGCGTGGCAAGAATGCTGTACAAAGCATGGAATTCGATATGAGTATAGAGCCTTTGCTTTACTCACCCAACAAGCGGTGATACAAATTGTAGACTGACTTTTAGACCTTTTATCGAGCGCAACATGAGTGGTTCCAACGACAAATCCAACGACACGGTCACTCAACAAACTTTGCTGTGGGATTTTCAGGATGCCCCCATCTCTGAGCAGGCAACCCATTTGCATCCCTCGCCAGATCAGACCTTCGTTGGTGACATTGATGTCAACGATGCGCACACAACCACCGTTGAATGTTTGGCAGATCGATACGAAGTCCTCGGCATTTTAGGAAAAGGTGGCATGGGAGAGGTTCTCCGCGTCAAAGATCAAAAGTTTGAACGCACCTTGGCCATGAAAATTATCCACAAATCCTTGGGGTCTTCACCGTTGATTCAACAACTGTTCATAAAAGAAGCCAAGAGCACCGGTCTGTTACAGCACCCTGGAACAGTCCCTGTACACGATTTTGGAACCCTGCCCGATGGACGACTGTATTTTACCATGCAGGAAATCCAAGGGGTCACCCTCAAAGAGGCCATCCAACGAGTGCACCACAACGGCACTCCACCAGACTGGATTACGGTGCACAAAGATTGGAGCATTCAACGTCTACTGGATGCTTTTGAACGAATCTGTGAAACGATGGCCTATGCCCACACCCTTGGCATCATGCATCGAGACATCAAACCTTCCAATTTCATGTTGGGAGATCATGGAGAGGTGTTGGTGATGGATTGGGGAATCGCCAAAATTCTACCGCATGGAGAACACACCTTTCCCGATGCCAACGCACTGCGACCCAACATGGGTTCAGTTGTGGGTACACCCGATTACATTGCACCAGAACAGGCCCGTGGAGAAAGCGAAGAGGTGAACGCCCACAGCGATGTCTTTTCACTGGGGTGTGTGCTGTACGAAATCATCACCGGTACACACTTTCGAGATTCTTCTTTGAACTTTAGAGAAGCCATTCAAACCCCCGGTCCAACACTCCCAACTGCCGATGATACGCTGCAAAAAATTTATGCCCGTTGCACTGCCCTATCCCCAACGAACAGGTATCCGTCGGCCAAAGAACTCCATCAGGAGCTCAGTCGCTGGCTGGATGGGGAATTCAAACGACAACGGGCCTTGGAATGGGTTGCCAAAGCCAATCAACACCACCAAACTGTGCTGAGTATGCACACTCGAATTCACGAACTCAACCAAGACATCAAAGCACTGGAACACAGGTTGCAGAAATGGGACCCCATTCAAGAAAAACAAGCGCTGTGGACTCTTGAAGATGAACGCAATCAACTGCAACGGGAAGTGGATCTTGCTGAAATGAACAGCATTGAATGGTTGCATTCTGCCCTCAACCAAGCACCAGACCTACAGGAAGCCCACCAAGTACTCACAGAAATCTACCATGACCAACATCAGCGGGCTTTGCTACAGGGCAATACGCGACAGGCAACCCTCACCCTCGAACTGATGCGACTACACGACCAAGGGCAATTCGCAGACTATTTGTCTGGACAAGGCAAACTGCACACAACAGAGCAGTATCGGGGCTGGAAACTCTATCGATTTACCGAAGTACAGCGTCGACAAGTAAAAGAGTTTATACAAGTGGTTGACAGTAGCACACTCTCTCTCAGCATCGGCAGCTATATCCTGTACCCTCCGAACAGTGAACAGCACGGCATCCCCTTTCTAATTTCTAGAAGCGAACCCGATGCAACACTTTCAACGAGGATTTTACCGAAACTCGATGAAATGGAATGTTGGATTCCTGGGGGACCGTCTTGGATTGGCAGTCCGTTGGAACCTGACAACCCCCATCGAAGAGAAAACGTGGAAGCCTTTGTCCTACAACGCCACCCCATCACCAACCGTCAATACATCGAATTTTTAGAGGACTTGGTCCAACGACACGGCATTGAGCACGCCTTGTCACACGCTCCCAGAACCAACGCCATTTCGGACAGCGACGCCACCATCCTGTACACGTGGAATGCAGACAGTCAGCACTTCACCTTAGAACCAGACCCACAAGGGGATTGTTGGGACCTGGATTGGCCAGTCATCATGATTTCTGGAGACGACGCAGTCGCATTCGCACAATGGTACAGCAAAAAAACAGGGCTCTCTTGGCGACTGCCAACCCCTGTTGAGTGGGAAAAAGCAGCCCGTGGTGTGGATGGCAGACTGTTGCCTTGGGGGGATCACTTTGAACCCACTTGGGCCTGTGTGCGTGGACACACTGCCAAATCTGTCCTACCGGCCAAAATTGATGCCCACCCAACAGACCGCAGCATCTACGGTGTATGCGGCTTGGCAGGCAATGTTCAAGACTTTTGTGAAGATCCCACCACCCCGAACCGAATTGTGTCCAAAGGTGGGGCGTGGGCATTTCACCCCGAATACATCAAACTTGCCATCGGTCGAAGCTTTGAACGACACATACGTTTTGAAGTAACCGGCTTTCGATTGGCCCGCAGTGTGTGATCAACACCCGTATTGTGATGTATACTGAATGCAGTCAATCAACAACAACGGAAATTTGATGTACCTAAATCGATTTTGGATAGTGATCGGACTCTGTGCCAATGCCTGCATCGGCATCAATCAACAAGATTTAATTGGGGATTCTGACAGGCCCCTTGATACGGGTAACCTAGGAGTTACACTAGACAGTGGCGAAGTTGATGAAGATGGCAGTGAACTTGGAGGAGAGGCAGAAGAATTAATCGCAGAGAACATTGTCTCTTCCATCCTTGAAACGGATGACCCAGAAAATACGAGCGCAGCAAACTGGGAGGAAACGCTCCAAGTGTTCGTCGACGAATATGCAACATTGACGGTTGAACACACCGTATTGTGGGATTTCAGTGGGGTCACCACGGTCGATGTTGAGTGGGACGGCGATACACAACTCAACGTTTTCTACGATCAATCTCAACCCATTGAGAAGAACACTTGGGTACAGGTCTCCTACTCAATCTCGTTGGCCTCGTTGCCCAGCGCGGAATACACGTTGTCGGTCGAAGACTCTGAGGTTCAGTTCCGTAAAGAATGAATGAGATTATCGAGGCATTGTTTGGCTTGAGGATTGACACACCACATCGTTCACACCTTGACAAAACCGATGGTTTCGAATAGATAGCCCCTTATGTCAACAAAGCGATATGCCATCAAAGAGTTGTTTTACACACTACAGGGCGAAGGTTTTCACGCCGGACGTGCGGCTGTGTTCTGTCGATTTTCTGGGTGCAACTTGTGGTCTGGAAAGGAGTCTGCAAGAGCAACCGCTGCGTGTCGTTTTTGCGATACAGATTTCGTTGGGGTCGACGGCACACATGGTGGACGCTACGTCGCCGCTGATTTGATAGACAAAATCAAAGAATTGTGGTCGGGATCGGGCACGCCAATGGTGGTCTTTACCGGTGGAGAACCCTTATTGCAACTCGACCAAACTCTCGTAGAAGCCTGTAAAGCAGAAGGGTTTTACATTTCGGTCGAGACCAACGGCACGAAGCCTGCACCGACTGGCATTGACTGGATCTGCCTGTCACCAAAACCCCGCAGTACCATCGTATTGACGAAGGCTTCGGAACTCAAACTGGTCTACCCACAGAATGAACCTGAAATGCATCCTGAGCACTTCCGCGCTTTCAATGCTGAACATTGGTATTTGCAACCACGATTCGACGACAACATCTTAGAACATCGAGCGCAAACGGTGCAATACTGTCTAGCCCATCCAAAGTGGCGTTTAAGCATTCAAATGCAAAAGGTCTTGGGTGTTCGCTGATTGCACAGTTCGCCTAGCACGGTCGACATGCTATATTGACTCTATACATTCCTTCGAGAGGTTTCTATGCGTTCACTACTACTGAGCACGTTGACAGTCGCACTGGCTTGTCAGCCAGACTATGCCAAAACCGACAACGTTGACAACAACCCAAACAATTCCAGCGAGCCATCGTCGGAGCCCAGTGCTGAACCCGATAGTGAACCAACAGATCCAGACAGTCCAGACAATCCAGACAGCGACGCACTGAGATGCTGTTACGGCATTGAAATGATGGACTTTTCTGGTGACGGCTGGGAGCGTGGTCTGTTGTCGGTCATGACAGAGGATGGTGTATACGCCAATGTTTCTCTGCCTGAAGGATACTTCGAAGGATTTCGAGAAGTCTGCATTGACCAAGGAAAAGAGATTGCTTTCTCTTGGAACGTCGGCTTAGACAACGACGATGTGGGACTGGGCATTTTTTCTTTTGAGGGCGAAGACTTCTATTACGGAGAACATCCAGAAAGTGGCATCTTGGCGGAGACCATCTCCTCTTGTCCCGATGATTTGGCTGTCGATCAAAGCTACCAAGAGTTTGACAGCACGCAAGAGCCCGATGTCATAGACCCAGATTCTGATCCTGATCCAGATCCAGATTATTCCGATGGTGGAGCGTTTGCCGGACAGTACATTGGAGTATTTGAAATGGTATCGCAAGATACGGGCGAGCAACTGTGTTTGGTGGACATGGTGATGGACATTGATGAAAATGGTCAATTTGCCGCCAGCGAAGTCTGTTCATTCAATGGACACAATGCCTATGTGTCGCACGTTGGACAGATTTACACCGACGGCTACGTTGAAGATGACGGTTATGGAAACATGTTTGCTTTTGGCTATCTTTCAGGGATTGTCGATATTTCAGACGATACTGGCATGATTCAAATTGAATCTGAGTTTTACGGCGAATGCTTTTTGGAAGCCAACATGCCCTACATCAATGTCTATTGGGACAGTGCCATATTATCACTCGATGGCAGTATAGAAACGGTCTACGGCCAACTCTACTATCCTTACTAACAGTTCACGGTAGGTAAACGATGCAGACGATGCTTCAACAAATTTTGTGGACCGCTTTCATGGGCTTGGTGTCACTCGGTTGCTCAGCCGACAAAGACACGGCAGAAGAAATACGCACCGTAGACCCGACCAACGTCGGAGAGTCTGGTGTCGTTTCTAGAGCAGTGACCATCACTTCTCGAGATGGACTGACCTTGCCGACCCAAATTTGGTATCCCTCCAACAACGCTTCCGAAGGGCTTCATCGGTATGGCGACCTCAAAGAAGGAACTGCGTCCAATGGTGGAATTGTAGACTGCTCAACCACGCGACCCGTGGTACTGTTCAGTCACGGCAATACCGGAATGGGTTATCAGTCGTTCTTCTTGGCCGAGTTTCTCACGTCGCATGGATACATCGTGGTGGCACCCGATCACGTTGGCAATACCATCTTCGACAATGACGAAAGTCGCAAGCCCGAACTCATTCTTCGTCGTCCGACCGATATTTCTGATGCCTTTGACTGGTTGATCGAACAATCGGAGTTTTCAGACTGTGTAAAGTCCAGGGATGGATTTGCCGTCATTGGACATTCCTTTGGTGGGTATACGACCCACGCCATCACCGGAGGTTACCTCGACACAGAAGCCACGCTGACGCACTGTGCCGAATATGGTGGATGGCTGTGTGAACACGTTCAAAGCATCGAGTCAGATTTGGGAGCGGGCACCTACGACCGAACAGACGATAGAATCTGGGGAGCGGTTTCGATGACCCCAGCCGCGTTGGAAACATTGCTCGGTGGTCTAGAGTCCATCACGGTTCCCACATTGGTTCTCGGTGGTGAATACGATACACTGACGCCCGTCGACCCCCTGGTGCAAACGATCTACGATAGACTCGCATCCAACAACGACACCCGCAAGCACTTCGCCATTTTGCAAAAGGCCGGTCACTATACGTTCTCCAATGCCTGTGACTTTGTCAACGCCTATGAAGACTGTGGAGAAGACTTTTTGACACCAACAGAAGCCCATGCGCTGATCAACACGATGACCCTGGCATTCCTTGAAGATTTGCAGGGAACACCAGACATGGATACACATTTGCCGCCTGCAGATGAACGGATTGAATGGCAGGACTGATTGCCCAGCGCCGCATTGGGGGTACTTGATGAGGGTACACCCAATTGAGTCTATTTGGCCCAGTATATGTCCGATCCGACTCGAACGATGGTCGACCCGTATTGAATGGCAGCTTCCATGTCGCCACTCATCCCCATCGAGAGTTCATTGATTGAGAACCCACGCTGACGTGCCTGCTCTGCCAGTTCAGCCATCTCAGCAAACCAACGTTCTGGCTCCCCTTCCAACGGCGCAATGTTCATGAAGCCACACAAATCAAGGTTGGGCATTTCTTGTAGTTTCTCACACAGAGTCATCGCACTGACCGGTTCGATTCCAGTTTTGCTGTCTTCAGAACCCAATTTGATCTGTACCAGCACCTTCATCGGCTCCAATGTTCTACCCAACCCACGCTGCTGATCGATGCGTTTTGACAGGGCCTCCGCCAAATCCAACGAATCCAACGAGTGGACCATCGACGCGCGCCCCACCACATATTTCACCTTATTCTTTTGCAAATGTCCAATGAAGTGCCACTCAGCCTCTGGATGGTTTGGGGCCACAGCATCAAACTTGTCTCTCAATGCTTGGGCGCGGTTTTCACCAAACAGGGTATGCCCCAAGGCAAGGGTGTCCACGATTCCTTGAGCATCGGTCCGTTTTGAAGCAGCCAGCAGTCGTACGCTGCCGACGGGTCGATTGGCTGCCGTGGTGGCTTGTTCAATACGACGCTGAACACGTGCCAAGTTCTCTGCGATTCCCATGCTGTCTCCTTCCCCTTCTCTGGACGATAGCCTGCAGCCATTCACTTTCGCTACAGAACGCCCTTCTCTCTTAACGCAGACAACACTTCTGCCAATGGCAACCCCACAATGTTGCTGTAGGAACCTTGAATGTCTTGCACCAATGCTGCACCTTTGCCTTGAATGCCGTACCCACCTGCTTTGTCAAAGGACTCACCAGTTGCGACATAGGCTTCAATTTCATCCCGAGTCAGTTTGCGAAACCGCACCTTAGAAATGCTGTACCCTTCAACCCACTCTTCCGTCTCTCCAGACATTGGAACATACCGCAGCGCCCATGCAGAAACAACATCGTGCCATCCAACGCTGGCAATGTGAGAGAGCATTGAAATCGCATCCTCGACATCGGTTGGTTTCTCAAAGATGTCATT
Organism: uncultured Myxococcota bacterium; assembly: GCA_965661045.1. GTDB lineage: Bacteria > Myxococcota_A > UBA796 > UBA796 > UBA796 > CAJWHX01. The sequence continues at coordinate 26,318 of CBFICN010000012.1, read as the reverse complement.
GCCATCGACCACAATTGTGTCAGCCGCCAGCACCCAGTGCCCTTGGCGAGTGGATACGCTGGCTTTTTGGCGTGCCAATCGCTGACAATAGGCCAATGGGGCTTCTTCTGGAGAGCGAACCTCTGGAATGTTGGCAGGATCCACCGACAACAATTGAACCGCGGAGCATTCCAACAATTCTCGTCTTCTCGGGGAGCCACTGGCCAATATCAATCCCATATTACTTGCCCACCATTAGCCATCGTACCCAGAGCCTTTGAGTTTGGTTCCTGCGCTGGCCATACCTCGAATGATGGCTTGTGCACGGGCATTGGCAACCACCAACCCCGCTAGATCAACGCCATCCATCACGATGGTCTTCATCTCTGCGTAGATGCTGGCAAAATGGTACAACCGCAATCGGAAGGCAACGCGATCGGTTCCCAATGTGGTTTCATCTCCCAAGTCAACCATCTCCACCAAGTTGTTCAGCTGATACAAGAAGCGGCTGCGCAAAATGGCGTTGGCTGCGGGGTCCCAACCACCGATGGCACGACGGTTCTCCAAGGTACGGATCGTTTGAACGAAGAGGCTGGCTTCTCCAATCGCCAAATAACTGATCGTTTTGGCTTCCACTTCACTGAGGTCACCCACGGTACGGGCAATTTGATCGGCGAGGGATACGTCTTCCAACGCAACAATCTGACTCGCCAAAGACGCTGGAACATCTTTGTGCATCAAATCATCCATTTGACTCGCCAACCGCTCTTTGTCTTTGGATCCAACCAATGACGGCATCGCCTTCAACACTGCTTGAATTTTTTCTTGCAACGCAGCATCGGGAAGTGCACCCGCAAACAGCCACGTACCCAACATGGAGTACAACGGTTTGGTGATGGCCGTCCATGCAGCGTATTGAGCTTCCAAACTGAGTCCCTTCATTTGAGCGCGCAGTCCTGCAGCATCGATGGCTTCCATCGCAACCAACCAAGCGCGAACGATGTCAATGCTCTTGGCGTCGGTGATGTCGTTCAACATTGGGAACAACAGTGCACCCGCATCGCCGATGATCTCGTTCAGCAAAACGGTCATCCCAATACTTGGCTTCAGCATATGATTGGCAACTTCATTGACATACTGGGCTTGAATTTTGTCAGGGAAGTACCCCAAGACACGTTGGTCGAAGTCCTCAATCAATGCGGGATCGGAATCCAATAGGTCCTTGAACACGTGCATTTTGATGTGGGCCGCGATCACCGCCAGTTCAGGTCTCGTCAACCCTTTCCCGAGGCTTTGACGCTTGGTCAATTCATCGTCGGTGGGCAAACGCAAGAAAGAACGACTGGCGTCAGAGCGTGTACACACCCACTGAATGGCAATCGAAAAAGCCATCGGATCGGCTTCTGAACGCAATTTGTCCAGTGACAATTGACGGCCGTGACAGTCATTGTTGCGCAGTACATCTTGAGCAACTTCTTCGGTCATACTCTCCAACAGTCTATTGCGGTCGTCCAAAGCCAATGCTCCACTGGCAACCAATGGATTGAGGAGAATCTTCAAGTTGACCTCATGGTCCGACATGTCTACACCACCAGAGTTGTCGATGGCATCCGTGTTCAGTCGACCACCGTTCAGTGCATACTCAATGCGACCGTTTTGGGTAAACCCAAGATTTCCACCTTCTCCAACGATGCGGGCACGCAGTTCGCTTCCATTGACTCGAAGCGTGTCATTGCTGGGGTCCCCAGCATCCATGTGGGTTTCGTCGGTGGCTTTGACGTAGGTTCCAATACCACCGTTCCAAAGCAAGTCCACATCGAGGCGAAGCAAGATTCGAATGATCACTTCCGGCGGCAATTCTGTCTGGTCCTTCAACAATCCAAGCATCTGCTGCACTTCAGTTGAAATGGGAACCGACTTGGCTGAGCGGGAGAACACACCACCCCCTGCAGAGATCAAATCGGTGTTGTAATGCTCCCACCCTTGAACGTTTTCAAACAATCGAACCCGTTCTTCGTAGGCCACTTGTGGATTGGGGTTGGGGTCCAAGAAAATGTGCTTGTGGTTGAAGGCACCGAGCAGTTTCATGTGGTTGGTCGACTGGGTCTTCTGCATCAAATAGACCACCCCATTTCCAAATACGTCTCCAGCGGGGTCACCGATTGCGACCGCTGTATAATCCTCAGTTTCTGGATTCACACCCATCTCTTCAAAGTGACGCAACACCGTAGCCCAACCACCGCGGGCTGTAATACCCACCGCTTTGTGATCGTAGCCATTGGAACCACCACTGGCGAAAGCATCCCCTAACCAAAATCCATACTCTGCCGACAAACCATTGGCTGTATCGGAAAGGTGAGCTGTTCCTTTGTCTGCTGCCACGACCAAATACGGGTCCTTTTCATCGTGTCGAACCACTTGTGGTGGGTGTACAATCTCTCCGTTGACCTGATTGTCTGTGATGTCCAACAAACCGCGAATCAGTACTTTGTACAACTCATCTGCTTTGGCTCGACGTTCAGACCAATCGGCAACTTGGTGTTTCATGCGGAAACCACCTTTGGCTCCTTCTGGAACGATGAGCACATTTTTGACCATCTGCGTGGCGACCAAATCCAACACTTCTCGTCGGAAGTCTGAACGATCTGACCAACGGATTCCACCGCGGGCAATCTTTCCACCACGCAAGTGAATTCCTTCCATTTCGACGTGGTGCACATAGACTTCCACCATCATCCGTGGTGCCGGCATATTGTGAACTTTCGCACAATCAATTTTGAAAGAAATATAGTGGAACTGTCTGTCTGAACGGTAAAAATTGGTTCGCAACGTGCTGTCCATCAAGTTGAAGATGGTTCGGAAAACCAGGTCGCGCACTTGATCGGTCAACGCACGAATCAAAGTCTCACACTCATCTTGAGCGGCAGCAATTTCAGCGGCCCTATCACCACTCAATTCAGGATTGAATTTCGCTTCGAAGAAACGCCACAGGGCTTTGACCAACGGCACATTGCTCAGCAGGATGTTTTGTAAACGTGAAGGGGACTGGCTCAATCCAAGTTGACGCGCATACCCAAAAATTGCACGGAACATATCCACGGCTTGCCAACTCAATCCGGCACGCAATACCAACCAGTTCAACACACCCGTAGAAACTTTCCCTTCAAACGCTGCTTCCAAGCCTTCAGAAATGGCACCTGCATGGGTTCGAACATCTTCCATATCAAAGTCGCTGGATGGAGCCAGTCGGAACGTATCAATGGTGTACTTCTCTCCAGAAACCACAATTGGATCGGCATACTGATCCACCACCTGCAAACCAAAGTTGTCAATGATGGGCAACATGTCACTGAGCAATAGATTTCGCTGTTGATAGACCCGCAAGTAGGCCCGTTCACGGTCATCAACCACCAATAATTTGACGATTGGTTTTTGAATGGATTGCAATCGTTCGAGTTGCTCTACGTCCATTAAGGTTTCGTTGATGGGGCGCAATTGCTGATAGGTTGCGTTGAAGGCGTTTCCGTAGCGCATCAATAAAGTCTCCACCTCATCGTCGCTGTATTTCGCATTCAGTTGGTCTGATAATTGTGCTCTCCATGGCCGCAAGGATTCTGTAACTGTTTGAATCAACGACTCTTTACTTTCTTTGCTCATCTCTGTAGTCCCCGTCAAGAAAAAGTGAATCAAAATGGTGTTGTAGCGACCCACAAAGGCGCCATGATCGATGTAACTGGCATTGGTGTGCTCTTTGAGGAGATCCGCCACCCCCTCCAAACGGTCATCCGACCAGAAGACGCGTGGCATCGCCAACAATACAAACGCGGTGTCTTGACGCTCTTGCTCAGCCACTTCCACCCGCATGTCGGACTCTTGTTCAGCTTCGAGTACGCGCTCAATCAAGTCAATCAGTTGTGTGGACGTACCCAATGTAAACAAAAATTCTGTGGGCAGTGAATCGAACACATTGCAAATCCCTTTGTAGCGAAAAGAGCCCTTTGGAGGATTGTCCGTTCGCAAGATATCTGCCAACACCCGTCTCAAAACGGGTACGTGACGTGAAGTTTGGGTGACTGCACGGTAGGTAAACAGTCCAACAATTCGAATGGGGGTCGTCGTCTGTCCATCTCTGGTCGGTACAGCCAAAAATATTTCATCGACCAAGCCCGAACGATGAACCGGAGATTCCACGTTTCCCTTTTGCACCACGACAGGATTCCCTGTCACTTCGGGGTTCCAATCCAAGATACTCGGTGGCCACAATGAGTCTAAGCCTTCTCTCAAAATCCCGCTGCGTTGCTCTCCCATTTGGAGCCCCATAAACACAAAGTTTTCTTGTAAAAGCCAAGTCACAAACTCTGAGGCCTCCAACATTTCATCCCGTCTTTCTAGAATGCTTCGCGACGCATCATCAAATCGCTGAGATGCTTTCTCGAGGGCGTCGGTCATCTTGGTAAAGTCCGCCACAACCACCTTTGCCAACGACAAACAGTCACTCAAAGACTGCTCCATGTCGGTTGCTGACGTTGAAAACTCACCTTCCAGTTCAAAGCGCAAAATGCTTTCCAACTGGAAATTTGGCTCATCCACAGCCACGACTTGCCCTGCTTCGTTGCGCTTTAGTCCAATGATGACATTGAACCCGGTGACAAACTGAGCGCCCAACTGCTTTAGGTGCATGCGAACGGAGTCGACAATGAAAGGTTGATCTGGCAAATTAATGCACACCATTCGTTTGTTGGGCGTCATTTCCCGCACCACCACGGATGGTTCTCTGAATCGAACGACCTCCAAAGTATCCAATATCTGTTGCACAACGACATCGTGTGTATACTTGCTTCGAACACCGGGACGAAGTTGACGGGCGATTGCCACAGCATACCGAGCCAATATCTCTGTGCGTTGCTCTGTCGGTATCGCGTTTAAAATTCTTCTTTCGTAAGCACTCAAATCCATAGAAGACCTCTGGAAGCTGTCGATGTTTGACTGATGTTAAAAAGTAGAGCGCACAGTAAGCAAGTGATACTGAGCAAATGTGATGGGATACGTATCCCTATATTCAGCAAAAGGCTATCCGTATCGATCCACAATCGCAAAATTGAGTGCGACTTTTCTAGATCACTTCGTACGTGATGGATCAAGCGTGTCGATTCAATGGGCGTAACACTACTGTGCCAAAAGAACTGCCCCCGTTGGGTAAAGAGCTTCCACAGTGGAACCAGAGATGCGCAACGCAGCCGGATTTTGCCCATAATGCTGTGAAATACCCGTGTCGATAGCGAACAAGGTTCCATTGCACCGTGCCCGAATCTGACCGTCGCGTTGGGTTGTGTGTCCCATAACCATTCTGGTCGCCCCCATTGTCGACAACACAAACTGGGCTTCCTGACAAGCCTGCTCCTCGGTCTGTCTCCAGTACCCTCGATACCACAACGGACCATTCTCTCCCAACACACGACTATCTCCCAGCCCAAGCATGGCCATGCGTACCTCATTGGACAACGTGGTTGCCGGTCGAGCAAAGTCTTTGGACACCCCCCCATGCACAAAAACCGTGTCACCGATTTGCACAACTGCATCTTTGCCCTGCAACCAAGTGGCAATCGCTCCCTTTTCCTGTATCGAAAATGCATTTTTACGGGCTTCCACACCACCGAAACTCAATACATCTGCTCGAGACACATAGCGCCAGTCGCCCTGCAGGTTCATGACCTCATGGTTGCCAAGCAACACAACGAACTGACTGTTGTGTTCAACCGCTTGTCGTTCAAGTGTCTGAACCCAGTCAAGCAATGGTTTCCCATCGGGACCCCGATCCGTGAGGTCTCCGGTTTGCACTACGATGGCGTCTTTTAATATCCAATCACCCTCTGCATTTGTGATTCCCGCGGTCGCAAAAGCTTTTTTGGCGGACCCCAAATCGGCGTGTAAGTCTCCCACTGCTACAATGACTGGTGATTGGACTGCCCAACCAACTGAGAACGTAGAAAAGAATGCCAGAATAACAAAAGCAAACCTATACAATGGACAAGTGTGGTGTTTTTTGGATACAGTCATTGTACTCCTTCCTTTTGATGATTGACTGGCTTGATAGAGAGACATTTCATGAACGATGCGTTACAAACTACGGCTGTACAATGGGCGACCCAGCTTGAGTTGGCAATCAAAGAACAGCCACTCATTACAACCTATGACATTGGCATCGAACTGTCACAGGTGAAAACTTTTGTCAATGAACTGGACTCTAGAAGCCGGTGGGGACGGTCCTTAAGTTCAAGTTCCGATGTAGAACACACCTTTCAGATTCGCGTCTTCCTACAAAATGGAATGTTTGCGTTTATACAAGACGTCCGTCGATTTGCGGATCCAGAACAAAGCCCACACAAGATTGTCGATGCGCTGATTCACAAAGGCAACCAGTTGCCAAACCCTTCCAACGCGACAATTTACAAAACACCCATTCCCCAATTGAAGAATCTCGAGGTTTTGGATCCACGATTTGGGTTGTTGGATGCAACACTTCGAAAAGAACTCATGCAAGACCACTATGACATGATTTTGCAAATGAACAAGAAATCTCGATTGCAAAAACTGTCTCTTCGAGAGATTCAAACGGTTCGACACCTTCGAAGTCCTGTCAACACTCTGTTGGAAGAGAGTAGCCAATATGCCCTCGAAGGATTGGTGGCCACTGGCATTCAGCGTTCCTCCTTTCAAGTGGTGGCTAGACGGTTTGCCGACTTGTGTATACACCCATACGGTTGGAATACTTTTTATCTCCCTCCCACTCCCAACAAAACGATCGACGCCATTTCAACAGACTGGATGTTGATGCTGTCTCCACAAATTGTTGCGGGAATTATTGCTTGCTTACCACCTGCCTTCAAACTTGATCGACTTGAAAAGGGCACCAGTTTCCTCGCTGGTAAGCAAGGTCAACAAATTGGTTCCAAGCGGGTACACATCATTGATGATCCAACGATGGCTTCTGGCGTTCGAAGCCGTAGCTTTGATGCGTTTGGGGTGCCGAGTAAGCCGTTGACGCTCATCTCGGATGGCGTCTTCAAAGACTGTTACATCCCGTTGGACTCCAAATACTCTTTGAATGCGACTGGTCACACCCATATGAATGGTGCACTGTGGTGTGGCAACCTCTTGAGCCAAATGGGTCGTCGCTCGCAAAATATGATTCTCGCTGACAAAGGGGAGGCCTTACTGGCCACACACACCTTGGAACCTGTACACCTCAACATTGAAACTGGACTGTTGAAAATGACCATCAACGTTGTGCACCTCACGTCAAAAGGCATGACTGGAACGGTGGGTACGCGCACCCTGCAACTGCCCATTTTGGAACTGTTCTCTCAGGTGATGGAAACCGCCAATGATCAAAATCGCTTCAACCACGTGGATGCCAGCACTTGGGTTTTTGAGGACTGTCGTCTGTTGACAGAGTTTGCATTGTAATTGCAATATAGCAGTCAACAATCAAACTTGGGGGACAGAAGAATCCATTGCCTACCCTGTTGCAACAAAACTAAAACTATGGATCCGAACTGTTGACAGTCGACTCACCAGTATCATCGCGCAACGGAGCCAATGCCATTCTGTCCGCTTGGTCGTATTCATCTTGCTTAAACAAATACACAAAAAACAATATCGATAGTGCAACCAAGCACAGACTGCAAAACAGTAAAAACGGTACAATATTCATGCATTCTCCACAATGCGTCGTTGTCTCCACAGGGTATAGGAAACCAATCCAATAGACGATGCTGGCATCAACACGGCTGCCAACAACGGAGACATTTTTCCTAGAAAAGCCATCGAAACCACTACCACATTGTACACCAACGCAAACACAAACACACGTTGCTGGGTGAACTGTGTATACCGAGCACCATGAATGGATAGCCAAACGCTTCGAAGATTGTCTCCTGTCAAATACACATCGGCACGCGACAACAGTCCACCGAGGGCATTGGCTGGCGTTACGGATAACCCTGCCACATCAAAGGCCTTGGCATCATTGAGTCCATCCCCCACCATCATCGTTTGTCGGGGTCTGTCTGATACGATCCAATCCGCTTTGCCTTGGGGGCTCAATCCACCGTGAGCCTCGACTGCCAGCCCAGATTGCTTCAACAGAGCATGAACTTTTTCTGACCGATCCCCACTCAGTATGGCGACCGATATTTGTGCGTCAGCCAACTGTTGCACAATGGCATTCAAATCTCCCCTTACATCTTCCCTAAAAGAAAAAGCGGTCAATACCGTTTCAGAATGTGTAAAGACCGTATCACCACACGCAGACTTCACCAGATTGTACAACCCGTACTGCAATCCGACTCCTGACTGCTCCATCACCACAGCATCCGAATCAATAACCAATGGTGAGCCCTGTGCCGTCAACAGTGCCAAAATGGCTTGACTTTTTGGGTGATTGCTTCTCAAGACCATATTGTAGAGGGCGCGTGTATCTTCACTGGAAATGGGCTGGGTCATCGAAGCCTGCAATTTACCCATGGTCAACGTGCCTGTTTTGTCAAACACCACCCGCTCAATATCCACAGCACGCGTAAAAAATCGACTGGTGCGTACAAAAACACCCTGTCCACGAAGTCGCAACACCGCCAATTCCTTTGCCAGTGGCAATGCAATTCCAAATGCACACGGACAGGTCACAATGAGTAAAGCGGTCATCACAGACAACGCATCGGTCAATCCACTCGAATACCACCAGAGAAAACCAAGTGTTGAAAGCCCCAACACAATCGGAACATACCAACGCAATATTGGCTGAAACCACGACGGAACATCTTCATGCTCTGCACTTGGTGGAATGGTCAGCAGATCTTTGAGTTCGGAATTGTCCCAGGTATTGAGGGCTTGAACTTCAATTGAAGCATCTCCAAGGTGAATCGCCCCAGAAGGAACCGTATCCCCTTTATTGAAAGAAATGGGTTCACTTTCACCCGTCGTCCACGCCAAACTGAACCGCTCATGAGCGGACAACAGCGTTGAATCGACTGGTACAACGGATCCTACAGGTATCAACAATCGATCATCGACCGACACTTCTTCTACAGAAATTCTGCTCGCAGACGTTCCTTGATTGTCTTCATCCATCCGCAACACTGTCCAATCTGTCAACGCTTCTCCCTGTTGAAGTTGCTGTCGATTGTTCTCGATGCTGCGTGTTTGAAAGAATCTTCCCAGCAACATCAAGGTAATGAAACTGTTCAATGAGTCTAGGTACATCGCGCTGCCATTCGTACTGTACATCAACACAAGATTGCTCAACAAACTACTGAGAATCCCAACAGCAATCGGCAAATCCAGATGCAAAATACCGTTGCGCAATACTTGAATTGAAGTTTTAAAAAATGGCCACCCACCAACCACAACATTCAGCAGTGTTAACACCGTCGATACTGTCCAAAATGGCACGAACAGTGCATCCTGTTGATCCAGCCCCATATAAAAAGAAACATACATCAGCATCACATTCATCGACAGCGCAACCGACACCCCAACGCGCCAAAGCAAGGTTTGACTCACCCTAGGCAATTGAGAACGTCGGGGACTCACTTGGTACCCCAATGATGCCATTTTCTCAAAGTACGCCACAGGATCGAAGTTGTCAGAATCATAGCGCAGTGTGACCTCACCCAACGTTGGATTGATCAGAATTTCTTGCCCACCCTTATGACGTTCAAACACTTCTTCAAGCAACCATACACAGGCTGTGCAGTGAATTCCATTGATCGATACATCCAACCGACCATTGTCTGCACTGTCCAAAATCCATTCAAAACCTGTCCCTTCAGCCACGTGCACCGGTGGCTTTTGTCCGGCTGACAAATCGTAGAAACGGTTGAGCCCCTCTTGTTGAAGCAAAGAATACACCGTTTCACAACCGTGACAGCAAAAACCTTCACCAATCGTATGGTTAGGGTCTAAGGGCAGTTCACAATGACGACAGAGGCTTGAAGAATCCACACATTCTCCATCAATGCATGTGGTTCATATGGTGATGCATTGAAACATCCGCAGGAACCGTGATGGCTTTCCAACCCATCTTGGCCAGAAAGAACAACGCAACCAATGACAGTGCGATTTGGATACGACGTTGACTGGTTGGAGACAGTTTGGACAACTGGGTTCGCACCAACTCTTGACCAAACACCAGTGCTGGCGAAGATGCCGCACCAAAAGTGACCATACTCAGCGCCCCGACCCACCAACTGGGTGTGGTCATTGCCAATCCAAAGGCCATATACAACAAACCACAGGGCAACAACACGGTAACCAACCCCACACCCAGTGCCCTATGTTGAACAGGCATCCGTAGAACTGTTGCCTGAAGTTTGGCAAATTGACGATTCAACAGTTCCACACCCGGCAAACCGTGAAAGTTGGTAAACAAAGACACAGTCAGTACCACAGCGATGCTGATCAATACATACCCCATTGTTTCTCGCCCCAAATAGGCGTGCAGTTGCTGACCAAACTGACCAAACAAAGCCCCGAGCAGACCGTATCCAATCAACCGTGCGACATGATATTGCAACAAGTGCCAACGGTTTCGAGCCCCCACCAACAACACCAACGGGCCACACATCCCAGCACAATGCAAGGAGCCTCCAACGCCTAGCAACATCGCAGGCATCAACCAATCCATCACTGTTCCCCTGTTGAGATATTGGCTTTGTTCGTTATTTTAGGCCCCAAAAATCGAAGATCGACGATGATGGGATCATCCCCTTGCATTATATGCAAGTGCAACGTTTCATCACCCTTGAATTCTGTTTCTGGAATCTGAACAAAGATGGGGATTCGCAATCCCCTGCGCTTGTCCAAATGCAAATTTCGTTGTGGCGCAATCAAACTGTAGCCCTTTGGGAAGTCTTCTTGAACCACAAGATCGACATCCTCTGAACGCTTGTTTTCGATGTGAAGCTCATAGCCATTTTGAACAATTGAGTCGCTTACAGAATAGGGGGTTCCCTGAAGCCGCAGTGCATTGATTGCAACACTGCGGGAGTTGAGTGCGACAAACGTCAATGCAGACACACCGGCCAGCCCTGCTACGAGATACAAAAATACCCGTGGTCGCCAAAAACGTTTTGGTTTGTGCTCCAATCCATTTAACGAATCAAATCGAATCAAACCAACCGGTTTATTTTGCTTGATCATGATTGAGTCACAAGCATCGATGCAAGCCGTACAACCGATGCACTCTATCTGCAAGCCATTGCGAATGTCAATCCCAGTTGGACACACGGCAACACACTTGCGACAATTGATGCAGTCTCCAAACTGGTTGGCCTCTGACGCGCCCTTCTTTGCTCGACCACGAGGCTCCCCTCGTACCGCATCGTACCCGACCACATAGGTATCCTCATCGGTCAAGAGACTCTGCATACGCCCATAGGGACAAAGCACCAGACACATTTGCTCACGAAACCAAGTAAAGTTTCCATAAAAGGCAGCCGTCAAAAATATCATCCACAAAAACACTTGCCAATGCTCGGTGGGACGATGCTGTACCATTTCCCACAGTTCGGGCAAACTGACAAAATAAGCCAATGTGCAGTGTGCCAATCCCAGAGACCAAACAAAGAATACGAACCACTTTGCCAGTTTTCTTTTCCAGTCATCGGCATTCCAATTGCGAAAGCCCTTGAGATCTCGTCGCCGTCTGGCAGCCGGCTTGCCTTCAAAGAACGCTTCCACCGGTCGATACAAGAACTCCAGCATCACCGTGTGAGGACAGGCGAACCCACACCAAATCCGACCTGCAAATGCACTGAGCATGAACAACGAAAAGGCGGTTCCCGTGATTACAAAAAACAACATCCAAGTGTCTTGGGCGTTGAAACTTTGACCGAAGAAATGCAGTCGTCGGTGCAAGATGTCCATTTGAAATGCCGGATTGCCATTGATATGAATCCAGGGCAAATAGAGCCAAGTTCCCAAAAAGAACAAGTATACCCACTGACGACGCGATATCCACTTGCCTTTGACCTCTGTTGGATGAATGGGGATGCGTCCCCCAGTCTGGTCAATCGAAGCCAAATGTGCCAATGGGTCGTTGCTGTCGTCTTTTATGGTGGGCATATCGCCTCCTCACGTTCAAAACCTGTTACTTCTGGACTTCTGGCATGGTCATAATGAACGCCGCTACTTGACCGACCTTCTCTTCTCCAATCATGGTTCCCCAAGCCGGCATGCCTTTCTCAAGCCAACCATCTTTGACACTGGTAAAGATGTCCATCGGATTGCCACCGTGCAACCATTCATCGTCGGTCAAGTTTGGACCAATCAACCCTTCACCTTTCTGTCCGTGACAAGCAGCACAGTTCGTGGTGAACACTGCTTGACCGGCAGCGACAGCCTCCGGATCACCAGAAAGTTTTTGGATTCTGGCGTCCGTCCACTCTCCACGTTCAGCAGCCAAGGCAGCCATTTTGGTTTCGTAGGCTTGTTGAGCCACGCGATAGCGTTCGGCTGAACTTTGCCCAACTTCAAAGGTTTGATAATACCCCCAGTATCCAATCCCAAAGAAGATGGAGAGCCAAAGAGTGGTGAGCCACCAACGCGGCATGTAATTGTCGTACTCTTGAATTCCGTCATAATTGTGATCGGTGGGAATGTTTTGTTCTGTACTCATTGACTCCTCCTAGTCATCCAACGGAAGGTTTTCGATGTGGTTATAGGCATCTTGTTCACGGGTAAAGACCCAAAACACTGCGCCGACAAAGATGGCTGCAAAGATGACCGTTGGCAACCCTGCCGCCAACAAATGCTCTGTCTGATCGAGAAATTGCTTTTTCATTGTGCCCCCTGAAGTTTTGCACTCTCTTCGGGAATGGGGTTGGTGCCCAAACTTTGCAAGTAGGCAATGACCGCAGTCAATTCTGAGTCCCAAGCGAGTTCAACAGTGCTGTCTTGTTCATTGAGTTCAGACACAATCTTTTTGGCTTGTGCCTCATAATCGGTGTCTGCATTCAGAAGATCTTGCTTGGTATACGGAACCCCCAATCGCTTCATGACTGCAACGCGAGAAGCCGTCCGACTCAGATCCATTTTGTTGGTTTCCAAGTGTGCATAATTCGGCATGATGGATTCCACCTCTACCTGACGAGGGTTGATCATGTGCTTGTAATGCCACAAATGGTTGCGTTTACCACCCTCGTGATGCAAGTCGGGCCCAGTGCGTTTTGACCCCCATTGAAAGGGATGATCGTAGATAAACTCTTCTGCATAGGAGTAGTCATTTTTGACACCGGCTCGACCATAGCGGAGTGTTTCATCGGTAAAAGGACGAATCATCTGAGAGTGACACGTGTAGCAACCTTCTTTGAGGTAAATATCGCGCCCTGCCAACTCCAATGGTGTATACGGATCCTGTGTCCGACCACCCAATGGAACCGCCTGCTCCATCATCACGGCGGGGACAATCTCAACCATGCCACCCACCAAAACAGCAAAGACAGTGAGTACTGTGAAGATCAATGGTTTTCCTTCAAGCATATGGTGAAACCCAACTGTGGTCCCAGCCTTTTGAGCCTTCCACCCCATTGTGCCAGCAACAATGACCAGTACCAAACCAACTGTGTAGGTCACCGTATTGGGAATCAAAAACACCAAGAGTCCGATCATTCCAATGTAACTGAGCAACAACGCTGGATGAAACCAAGTTTGAAGGGGCGTCAACTCTGGGGCTGCTTTGCGCCAAGCAGGCACTTCTGGAACAGTCACCGTTGTGTCCACAAGTTTGCCACTTTTGATGGTGAGTGCCAAGTTGACAATCATCAAAATGAAGCCCAATAGATAGAGCATTCCACCAATAAATCTGAACCAGTACATAGGCTTGATGGCAACAACCGTCTCAATGAAGTTTGGATATTGCAACAACCCTTCAGGAGTATACGCACGCCACATCAGTCCTTGTGTGATGCCGGCAACCCACATGGAACCCATGTACAACACGATGCCCAGTGTCCCCATCCAAAAGTGAATATTACCCCAACTGGTACTGTAGAGTTTGGTTCCCCAAAGTCTTGGCACCATCCAGTAGAACATCCCAGCAGCCATGAACCCATTCCAACCAAGGGTGCCACCGTGTACATGCCCAACAATCCAATCTGTGTAGTGCCCCAATGCAGACACCGTTTTGATAGAGAGCAATGGTCCTTCAAACGTGGCCATCCCATAGAAAGACAGGGCTGCCGCCATAAACTTCAAGACTGGATCTCGACGAACTTTGTCCCATGCACCGCGCAGCGTCAACAGTCCGTTCAGCATTCCACCCCAACTGGGAGCCCACAACGCCACAGAAAACACCATCCCCAACGATTGTGCCCAGTCCGGTAAGGCGGTGTTCAACAGATGGTGGGGTCCAGCCCAAATGTAAACAAAGACCAAAGCCCAAAAGTGAATGATGGACAATCGGTAAGAAAACACCGGACGATCAGCCGCTTTGGGTACAAAGTAATACATGATACCCAATATCGGCGTGGTCAAAAAGAAGGCCACAGCATTGTGACCATACCACCACTGAACCAAGGCATCTTGCACACCTGCAAATACAGAATACGATCGGTCCCATGTCATCGGCAAAGCGAGGTTGTTGACAATGTACAAGATTGCAATGGTGACAATCGTAGCCATGTAGAACCACAATCCAACATAGAGATGCTTCTCTCGACGTTTCGCCAATGTCCAGAAATAATTGACGGCAAAAACAGTCCAACTAAAGACGATCAGCAAATCAAGAGGCCATTCCAATTCAGCATACTCTTTGGCTTGTGTCATGCCCAAAGGTAGGGTAATGGCAGCCCCCACAATCGCCAGTTGCCACGTCCATAGATGAATGCGACTGAGCAAATCAGAAGCCATCCGCGTTTTCAGCAACCGTTGGGTTGAGTAATACACCCCAGCAAAAATCATATTGCCCACAAAGGCAAAAATGGCGGCATTGGTGTGCAACGGACGCAAACGACCAAAAGTGAAATACTCAACCCCTGTGTTGGCCGGCCACCATGCCAATTGCAAAGCAACAATCGCACCGAGCGACATCCCCACAACGCCAAACAAAATGGAGAAGAAAGTGAAGTATCGAACCACACTGTCGTCATATGTGATTTCGATGGTTTTGTTTGGTTCCGACATGACAATCCCCCAATTGATGATGAAACAAATCCTTTACCCACCCCATTCAAGCCCGATGAACCAAGTCAAATGGAGCAGTATATTGAATATTGAGTAAAAAATAGTATAAATACTACATTATCAATAGTTCAACAAATATATTGAATAATAAATCATTCAAATAATGAGTGCAATAGGCTTTGATATTTC
Source organism: uncultured Myxococcota bacterium (assembly GCA_965661045.1). Taxonomy (GTDB): domain Bacteria; phylum Myxococcota_A; class UBA796; order UBA796; family UBA796; genus CAJWHX01. The sequence continues at coordinate 10,970 of CBFICN010000012.1, read as the reverse complement.
AGTTTTCAATTGAAAGGTCAAAGGTTCATTTTCAACAGGAATTAAATTCACTGTAAAGGGGAGCACAAAACGGTCCTGTTGAAAATCTCAAACTGTTTAGACCATGGACACTCAGCGTATACAAGGCTAGTACACCCCGTAGACATTTATCGAAAAGTCAAACGATCGGCCTAAAGTAGGTCATCGCCGCGATGGCTAGACGGTCACAATTCAACCTGTGTATCTGTCATTCACAAGCCGACAACGTCGTCGTGGCAGGCGCTTCATTTTCAACCACAAACTGTCCTGTACCCGCAAGCCAGTAGATGTAGCCCACGTCCCACAAGTCTCGTGGAGAAAGAACCCTAGACTCTTCGGCGATCAGGGCACCGTCTAAGTACACACGCACCGTCGCGGTGGTGTCCCCATTGCCATTGCCACTGAAGTAATGCACCAAAATGTTGTAGGAACCGTCGTAGGGGGACTCAATCTCAATCTCTTCTGGACCATAGCCAATGCGGTTGTCCAACGACAGTTGTGGGTCATCAGCAATACCAGACGCTCCCCAACTCGGATTGGGGTTGCACCAACAACAGTCTCCATCGTAGCTGTAAAAGTCATAGCCTTCCATGACCATGTGCAAGTCGACGTCGGTGTTGCCTTTGTCCCATACCAACTCCACTTGGATGGCCTCGTCGGGGATGGCGGTAAACTGACAGGTTTTGGGTTCAGACTCCAACCCAATGCTGTTCGCCACCACCAGTTGCAACTCATAGTCTCCTGCAGCGTCTACAAACAAAGGCGTGTATTCCAAGGTAGGCTCTTCAATGGTCGTGGTAGACCCCGGAGGTTGCTGCAGCAGTGTCCACTCATACGTTAGAGGCTCGTACCCTTGTGGGTCAGAAGAATTTTGGGCATTCAAGTGAATGGTGGTTGGCGGATCCACTTCAGTCGGGCAAGGAAACTTGGCTTCAGGATATTCAAAATCACCCCCACCGTTTCCAAGCAACGCAACCGTTTGCTCTCCTTCATCTGGATCATTGCTGACGATGGTAATCGTTGCATTGTCTCCAGTTTCAGCCGTTGGTGTATAGGTGACAACCAGTGTGCTGCTCTGCTCAAGCCCATAGGAAACGCCTGAGATATCGGTCATCAACTGAAATGTTTCCGCCCCTTCCATGCTGACGGAATCAATGATCAAATCCCCCGTTCCTCGATTGGTCACTGTAAAATACTGAGTTGCCGTCTGTCCTTGTGCCACCGTACCAAAATCCACTGCGCGTGGCGTCACTTCAATATCAGGCACTGGCCCCACAATACCCTCTCCATTCAACGGCAACAGCACCTCTTCGGCATCGGGATTGTTGCTGGTGATCACAATATTGCGGTTGTATTCTCGATAAGTTGCCGGTTCAAAAGACACCGTGACCGTTTGACTTTCGTTGGGCTCAATCACACCTTCCGTCGGCTCAATCGTGTAAATCGCATCTTCGTTGTTCTCAACCTCAATCGAAGAAATCTCCAGTTCTGCCAACCCAGAATTGATGATCTGAAACTCTTGAGTATCGCTGTACAACACCACAGTTTCAAAATCTACGCTGTCGGTATTGAGAACCAATGTTGGAAACAACTCTCGAAACTGTGTTTCTTCCAATTTGTCTCCTGAACAGGACAGCATCAGACTGCTCACACCCATCAGCGACACCCACACCGCGCTCGACGCAAATTGATTCTTCATTTGGATTCCCTTTTCTCTTGATGACTCAATGTTGGCTCTGTCCCCATTGGCTTCACGTCTTTTGGCACTGTCATTGCACGGAACTTGTACAGAACTGGCATAGAACAATGATGTCGGCAACCTTTTGAGGATTGAGTTACAATAGACATAGTATAACTGGAGTTTTCCATCATGCCTTTTACCACTTCGATCATCGTCTTTCTTTTTGGCTGTATTGGCTGTCAATCTTGCCAACCGCAAATTGATGTCCCAGACAACACCGACAACCAACCTGAACCTTCGGATGAAAATACCGATACTGCAGAAGATGTAGACACCGCGGATACAGGGATCGAAGTCCCCCCTTGTCCCATCATGGAAGTGGAACCCAACGACAACTATGATGAAGCACAGTTGGTATTTTTGGAAAAATGGATCTGTGGCACCTACGACAAAGAGTTTGATTTGGACAACTTTGGATTCCAGTTTCCAGAAGATACAGGGTGGCTCAAAGTGTGGGGGCGCGCTCAGTCTGTAGGCTCTCTGTCGGACATTTTGATCACATTGGATCAGGGTTCCAACACCGCCGTTTCCTTTGCACAGGTAGGCACCACAGATCCAATGATGGTCGTTCCGGTGACCAATGAAGATGTGCTCTACGCGACCATTTACGATCAGTACGGTGGGTATGGCGAGAACAACTTCTATGAAATGCTCGTCTCTCAAGTCAAAGCCCCGGTTGAGTGGAATCGACTGGAGAACGATGACATTGGCAACAACAACGCCCCAGCAGGTGCAGAGGAAGTCGAAGATGGAGACCAGATATTTGGAACTGCTTCTACGAATTATGACACCGACTGGTTCCGATTCAGCGTTGCCGAAGGCGAAAGCATTCAGGTCACCCTGGACTTGAGCGCCTTCTCAGAAGGCTCCCCCATGGACCCCATCGTCTATCTATATGATGATCGGATTTTCACAAACCCAGACGCCCCCTACCGGGCAGTGCGCAACAACCGTTCTGGTGAAGTCGGCAATTTGGACCCCTTGCTGCGATACACCATCTCCGATGCTGGGGACTGGGCAATCTTGGTTAAGAACAACGGACCGGGTGGATCTGATTTCCACTGGTACGTCATCGATATTGGACTTGAACTCACCGAATGAGTGCTTGGTGATTCCCAAACATCAATTCGGCATCAGAATTGCAACCGATTAAGACAATACATCGAAATGTGATGTGCTGACACTTTGAGTTTTATCTTGTTACCCCTGAGGATCTTATGAAATACACTGCTTTGCTAACACTTCTGGCTGTTTCAACGGCTTGCACCAAAGACGAGCCCAAACCAGAACAGGGAGACATCCCTACAGATACGGGGTCTGAAGAAGATACCGGTGGAATCATTGACTGTGATGCATCACTCTCCAGCACACCATCCATTGAGTTGCCCACGTCAAGTTGGTTCTTCAGAGACGCAGTGGAATTACAGTTCGACGAAGTCAACATTGCGTTGGACTTGACCTTGACCGACAGCAGTGGCGCGGATGTGCCTGTCAGCTTTGAATGGAATGAATCTAGAGAAATTGCCAACGTATTCCCAGAATCCGGTGCTTGGATGGGTGATGAAGACTATACCCTCGTTGCAGATTTCTGCGGAAAAACAGAAACGTTGACCTTTGGCACGTCAGAATATGGCTTGCCGTTGGAAAGCAGTGCAGACAGTCTGATTGGCAACACCTACAACATCGACCTGGCATCGGCAGAATACAGCCACCCTCCAGGAATTGGTACTTTATTGTCTCAAAACATTGATCAACCCCTGCTCTTTGGTATCGAAAGTGCCTCCGAAAATTCTTTGGACTTCATCGCTGCACTCGGTGCATACACCAACACTGGTGGCATTGATCAAACCACTGGACTGTGGTATTTCCCAGGTGCCGATTTCACCACCAGCCCCTACTTTGACGCCTATGCTGAAACGCTGGAAATTCAGTATGGTTCCATTGATATTCCCATCTTTGACTTCCAGATTTCCGGTACGTTCTCGGCGGATGCACAAAAAATTGGTATGGCGCACTTTGAAGGACTGGGAGACACTCGTGGCATCGCTGTGGAACTGACACAAGATGAAAATGGGCTATGTACATTACTGGCGGCCAGTGGTAGTGAATGCGTCCCCTGTCCAAATGCCACAGGTGATGAAGCCTATTGTGTATTTCTCGCTGGAGACATCGAAGAAGTATTGATGGTACCGAACCTGACACTCGAAGACATGTAACTCGATTACCATTGGATAAATCATGATGACCACCCTCAGTGTTGCCCAGATTCAAATTTTGTGTCACGGAACGGCACTGGGATTTTTTCTGTTGTTGGGACACGTGTTGCGGCGCAATGAACAAGCGCTAATTCGCCGTGACATGCTGGTCAATGTCGGAACGGGATTGGCGATTTTGGTCGTCATCAAGCCCCTGATGGGGTGGCTCAACTCGGTTTTGTCCATCCACTTGATATCCTTGGAGACGTTGCACCCGGTACTGCAATTTGGTTTGGCATTTCTGCTGTTGGACTTTACCCGCTACTGGCTGCATTACATGCACCATAGAGTGTCGTTCTTTTGGCAGTTTCACCGGGTTCATCACTCCAGTGCAACCTTGGACGCCACCAGTGGACTGCGGATGCACCTATTTGATTTCATTCAACTTTCACTGTTGCCGACCCTACTGTTCGCCACTCTCTTTGACATTCGTGCTTGGTCGGAGTGGATGTTGCCATCGGTCTTGTTGGTGGGCACCTTCTTTGATGCCTTTCAACACGCCAACCTTCGCTTCAACATTGACCACCCACTTGGCGCACTGTGGCACAAACTGCTGAACAACCCACATTTTCACGCTTGGCACCATGTCCGTGACGCCAATGGACAAGATGGAAATTATGGCAATGTGTTGTTGGTGTGGGATCGCTTGTTTGGAACTGAAGTCACCCAAGAGACCTTACCAGAATCACTCGGACTCAATGACACCCAAGCTTTGGACACATCGAATCCACTGGCCTTACAACTGTTGCAACGTCCCACTGTCTGATATACACTGGTCTGCATGACCAAACGCACACGTCTCATCTGGGTATTGATCTTTACCCTCATCAGTATGTTCATCGCCTTTCGAGGCTTGAATTGGGATGAAATGCTGTCTGGCATTCAGCAAGCCAATTTGGGGTACTTTGGGCTTGTCTGTCTGGGATACCTGTGCACACATGCCATTCGCACCCTGCGATTGTGGTTGCTCATTGGACATCGCGGTTCCTACAAATCCATGTTTTCGATCAACACCATCGGATTTTTGGCCATCAACGTCATTCCACTGCGCATGGGAGAATTGGTTCGACCCTACTTGCTTGTCGAAAAAGAAGATATTCCTTTTGGAGAGGCCATGGTCGCCATTGTGTTGGAACGATGGTTGGACATGATCATGTTGCTGATCATGTTGTTCGGGTTGGGGTGGTTCATTGATTTGCCCAATGGCATTGAAGTCAACGGCATTGACATCCTGTCGGTTGGACAGCGCACATTGGGGACGATGGTGACCTTGGGTGCCCTTGGACTTACCGGACTGATTGCCTTTGGTGAGCCATTGCTCAAACGCTTCGTTGACAACCCCAATGCGCTGATTCGAAAAGGAATCGGATTCATTTTGTCTTTGCGCGACGGTGCACATCGCCTCTTTGCCAATCCGTTGTTGGCACTGCAGGCCTTTGTGGTGTCTCTAGCAGTGTGGGGCACCACTATGGTCGCCATCTGGTTCGCCCTGCAAGGATTTCCAAACTTACCCAGTTCGGTCGGTGTCGTTTGGTCAGTTTGGACCATCACCCTGGTTGGAATGGTGGTTGCACCAACACCGGGCTTCATTGGCGTTTATGAACTCTTCTGTGCCACAGCACTTGGATTGTGGGGGGTTGAACGGGTGGATGGCACCACGTTTGCTTTGGCACTGCACGCCTCTCAATTGCTATTTACGGTCTCGATTGGATCTGTATTTTTGATCCATGAAGGCATCAATCTCGGTGACGTTCTAGAAGAGTCAAACGCATTGAAAAAATAGTTCTTGCCCATCTTCATTTTCGATTCGCAATCGGTCACTCTGCCTCAATACACACAAAGGCCTCGTGGACTGTACATTGATCAGCCCACACATCGCTCCACTCTTTTGGGATGACCATCGATACACTCAAGGGACGATTCCACACACGCCTTTTCTCTCGTGCACTCCGCCGATCATACTGCTCATGAGACCGTTGAACAAGAGACAATACTGAATTCACCACGGCCCTGTCCATTTTCAAACTTTGATCAAATCGTACGTGGTTGTGTACGTCCCGATGCGTTTCAATGTAGGTCTCGATCAAAGCAGGCTGCAAAACCGTTAATTTCGGAAGTTGAATGGCGCTGTGTTCAATCTGTTCAAAGAGTTCCATTTGCTTTGAGGACACGGTTTCCAATCCCAATATCAACTCGACGCCCCGCATTGGCTGTAAAGCTTCTATCGTTTCATTTGATATTGTATCCACCCCTAGCAAACTCAGTTCGCGAGGGACAAACGAGTCGCCAAAATAGACAAACTCTCGAGCCAAGTCAGGTGTCAATTCCTCTATGCCATTGAGATACAACGAACCATAATTTCGTTTTGATATCAATGCATTCGCCACGACTGGAGACAACGTCGTCAATCCATTCAAGGACAACCGTCCGGTTTGTACTTGAGACAGCACTTCGGCAGTGGACATGGACAAGGAAGTCAACCCATTGAGTTCTATCGGATGCTGACAAATCATGGTCGCGTGCCCCGTATACTGAAGAAGGCTTCGAAGTTCACTGGGATGCTTGGCGATCTGTTTGGTCAAGGTCGAATGCCACCACGTTTGGGTGTAGGCGTGTGGATCCCAATCCACCAACACCTGTGCTTGAGACGGTGTCAGGCTTGTCAATCCGTTGAGGGTCACATGGAGTTCCGTATCGATGAAATTTTGATTGAGCACCCGCTCGATTTTTGGGTCCCACGTTGTCAGGGAATCCAATTCGGCTGCATCCTCCGGTGTCCCCTGACAAGCCATTACTGTAGCGAAAACACCCAGTACACTCAATGTTCGATGCCTCAACACAATCCCTCTCTTACCTTTTGGATGGTGAAAAGTACCCATCACCATCAACAGTCAAAATTTATATCCCCAAACATACCACAGGGATAATTTTGATAGACCAATGAATCCGGCGTTTGAACTATATATACAGATCTGTCGTACCCTGGTTGATTGAGCCAGTGTTCGAACATCGTTGCCGTTCTCAACCCAAGCACATTGGGCTGTTCAAAAGAGTAACTTCCCCATTTCTTCTCCAGCAGCGCTTCCACAATCTCCCAATCGGCAGATTCCAAATTGAGAAATGTGATGTATTGAGTATCAGACTTGGCAAGGGCCCGTGCCTGTTCCACGGTCAATGTCGTCACGCCCAATTCCAAATCTTCAAATCGACCAGCACTCAGATTTTCATATTTCTTGACGGTCATGCCCTCTTCAATATTGGGTAGACGAAGTGCCTGTGAATAGAACTTACCCAAAACCAACGCTGTGTTTTCAGAAAGTTTCGTCAACCCGTTCAGTTCAAGTTCAAAACTCGATTGCCTCACCAGTTTGTACGTGGCTTTTCCATGAATTTCGCTCAAGCCATTCAAAGACAGTCTGTACCACGCCCCCTCTCCCAACACACTGGCCGTTTGCCAATCCAACTCGGTCAACCCATTCAGCGACAATGTGTGCACACAAGAAGATTGCTTTGGAATCCACCCAACAAAGAGAAGGTCCTGTACAAATTGCGGCCAACCTCTCCATCTAGCAGCCTGTTCAGATGTCCATGACAACAAGGGTTTGCCGGGATCCCAGTCCACAATCCATTGTGCCTGCTCTGGGGTCAAAGAGGTCAAACCATCAAGGTTCAGGTCACAGTCATTGATGCGGTGCTCCGGATACTTCAGTGTCAGAACAGCCTTACTGTCGAGTGAGGTCACTTGACTCAACTCTTCGGGGCTATACCGACACCCCATCAGCAACACCATACCCACCCTAATTCCTTTCACCACCACCTCACAATATTATGGAGTCCTTTCAAAATACGTCTGCGAAGTGATTTTTCAGACAACCACACTCCTATGCCCGATAGAACGTCACCGGAATTCCTGCATTCGAGAATTGTGCCACCGATGTTGCTGTCTTGGAAACCAATTTGGCTTTGTGCACATCTGTCGCAATGAAAAAGAGTGGCCAGTCGACAAAGTGTGCACGGTGGGTTTGTCCCAGCCAATGGTACACCGCGTCCGTTCGACGACCTGACCCCATTCCGTAAGGTGGATTGCAAACAACCACTCCCTGCTCTGGACAATCGACGAAATGCTCTCGGGTCAGTTTCCGTACACCACAAGCAACGATGTCAACCTGTACATCGACGTCTTTGGCATTGGAGCGTGCTTTCTCAACCGACGGTGCATCGCGGTCAGCACCGAGCAATCGACAAGTTGAAGGAGACGACGCCCAGGTTGATTCACGCCATGGAAGAGTCCAAGTCTGAAACACCCACGGAGACGATTGAAAAGGATTTCGATCGACACAACGAAGTCCAGCCTCAATCAACAACGTCCCCGAGCCACAAAAAGGGTCCAACAGGGTTTGGTGTTGTTCAAGTTCCGCCAGCCACAGCAAACATTGCGCCCAGTTTTCCCGTATCGGTGTTTTGACATTGGATGTTCTCCAACCTCGTTGATGCAATGGTCTATCATGAAGCGCGACCGACACCCAGAGTTTGTTTTCAAATATCCTCACCTGTACCCTCAACGATGACGCCTCTGCATTGGGTGCTCCCAACACGGCTTTTAAGAAGCGTACGGTCTTTTCTTCCACAATGTCAGAACGATTGAGCTTTGATTTCCGGGTGCTGGTTTTAACCTGAACATTGCAGTGTTTGGGAAATACAGACCAATCTATTGAATCCAAGTTTTTGCGAAGATCCGACAATGTCCGCACCGCTTTGCCGTTGATCAATTGCCATCGAATGGTTGTCGGTGTTCTCAACTCTGTCAACAAGTACACCTGCTCATCTGTTGTGCGCGTGTAGACTCCGCCTGTACTTATGTGAGCAGGTAGCCCTTTAGAAGTCAGTTCCAAAGCGACGGCACGCTCTAAGCCATTGGCGATGACACAGAAAAATTGATGAGACTGAGACATATTCTTTTCCTAATTCATGCATCCATCTTGACGATTCTAGTGAATGCCATACTCTATGAACATAAGACTGGAGCCCAATGAACCGCAACAAACACACAACCCATTTTGGCACGATGCGCTATGAGATCACCGGCATCAAGAAAGATTTCGTGGGGGACATGTATCACACCCTCATGCGCTCGCCATGGTGGACGCTCATATTGTTGGCTTTTGGTTTGTATGTTCTGTCTGCCCTCTTCTTTGCAATCTTATTGAGTCTGGGCTCTGGACACATCGACGGGGCAAACTCTTTTTTGGAACTGTTTTGGTTCAGTGTTCAAACCTTGAGTACTGTGGGTTATGGAAACATGCACCCTGCCTCAAACTGGGCGCAAAGCGTTGTCCTAGTGGAGACTTTTATTGGGCTTGTTGAGACAGCCATCGTCACAGCGGTTCTGTTTTCGAAGTTCTCCAGACCAAAAGCACGGGTGGCCTTCTCAGAACACGCCGTGTTGTTTGAAAGCCAAGGGAAACTCTATTTACAAATCCGATTTGCCAACGCACGTGGCTATGCCATCGTCAATGGCAAGCTACATTTGTCAGCACTGGTCAATCAACATGACGCGCATGGAAACCCGATTCGCAGAATGATCAGCCTGCCGTTGTTGCAAAGCGACATTCCGTTCTTTGGCTTGAGTTTTACCGCTACCCATTGCATTTCCGAAGGTTTTTTCGCAGGGAAGACCATGGAAGAGTTGCATGAAGAACTGTTCTTACTCATCGTGTCATTCCAAGGCATCGACGAGATATTGGAGCAAGAGGTTCGTGAACAACACTTCTATAGACCTGAAAAAATATTGGAACACGCTCGATACCAAGACATGGTTGTGCCACACGACTGGGGTGCTGAAATGGATCTGAACAAACTCGACGACCTCATCGAAGAAGACGTGCTCGAAGTTCCTGACAGCGTTGCCCAACAATCTGAGTATGCCCGAATGGAATAGTGCAGTCTTGGGCGCCAAGACTACTCAAATCAGATATACTTAATTCAGTTGTTTGTATTGTCGATCCAAGCCGACAGAGGCATGGAATATCGGGGGGTTTCATGAATTGGTTTAACGCATCTGCAGTATCAATCCTTTTGGTCGCCTGTGGTGATAAAGACACTGGATTTGGGGAAGAAGAATACCTAGAAGGGTCCAGTGCAGGAGACTGCACCGACAATTTCGACAACGACTTCGATGGGCTAAAAGATTGCGAAGACGACGGATGCGCCGATGCAACAGCCTGTTTGCCCGACGCTGAACAAGACAAAGATGGCGATGGGTTCACGCCAACAGATGGTGACTGTGACGATGCCGATGCGTCAGTGTATCCGGGTGCGCCCGATGAGTGGTATGACGGAATCGATTCTGACTGTGCAGGAAATGACGACTATGACCAAGACCAAGACGGACAATCTGCCCTTGAGTACGACGGGACGGACTGTGACGACGCGGACTCAGGCGTCTTTGCTGGAGCAGAGGACACTTGGTATGACGGTGTAGATTCAAACTGTGACGGACTCTCCGATTATGACCAAGATGGCGACGGAGAAGACGCTACTGAGTATGGCGGTGTGGACTGTAACGATACAGATGCCAACATCAACACACAAGCAACTGAAACGTGGTACGATGGCATCGACCAAAACTGTGATGGACTCTCCGATTACGATCAAGACGGTGACGGATACGACGCTTCAGAGCACGGCGGAAATGACTGCAACGACCTTTCGGTTGCTGTATACCCGAGCGCCAGTGAAACCTATTACGACGGGGTGGATCAAAATTGCGACGGACTTTCCGACTATGATCAAGACGGCGATGGACAAGATTCGGCAAACTTCAACGGCACGGATTGCGACGACAGCAACCCCAGCATCTATGAGGGAGCCCCTGACGCTTGGTATGACGGCATTGACTCTGATTGTGCAGGAAACTCCGACCACGATCAAGATGGTGACGGACAAAACACCACGGA
>CBFICN010000011.1:0-37984 GCA_965661045.1 uncultured Myxococcota bacterium | reverse complement strand
AGATTTATGGTACGACCGGTGCGTTGCGACATTACTTCAATACCAAACGGCAGAGTGAAGAACTCGTATTGGGTTGGACAGGGATGGACACAGTGGTGGTCAACCCCGACTATATTTTGGGACCTTGGGATGTGAAACCCACTTCCGGACAGATGTTGCTGTCTCTCTGTAAAGGCCGTCTCCCGATGTACCCCAGTGGAGGGAAGTGCTTCCTTGGTGCAGATGATTGTGCAGACGCACACATCGCCGCAATGGAACGGGGTGTGCCAGGACACCGCTATCTGTTGGGGGCACACAACCTCAGTTACCGTGAACTGTTGGAAAAAGCAGCGACTGTTTTGGGATCTTCTCCACCAAAGTTTGCTGTTCCCCGCATTGGAACCAAATTATTGGCGACAGTCAGTGGACCATTGATTGCCATGGACCCCCATCGATTTGCAGGCTTGGACCCTTACGTATTGCGCTCGATGCAAGAAAATCGGTTTCGTACAGGTGCGAAGATGAGACAAGAACTTGGGGTGGAACCCAAACCGATCGAGCATGCAATTGAGCAGACCATCCGATGGTTCAAAGAGCACGACTATTGTTGATGGCCTTCTTGGGATTACTTGGGTGTTCGACTGAGATGTTGAAGATTCATGTTCCACCCACTGGTATAGACAGTGTGCATCAAGAAGATTTACGCAGAGCCTATTGGCGACTCGAACGAGGAATTTCATCAGATCAGTGGTGGAACAGTCGTGCTCGACAGGTTCACTTGGCGACAACGCAACACAAGGGGTGCTTTGTGCACAGAGGAGAGGCTGATATACAGGACTCAAGTGTACTTGTCATTGCAGAGCCCGTGCCCATCCAGTTGTCAATGTTGGTGTCTTTGGCCAAAGCGGTGGATGGAGTATCAACATCGGAAGATTGGTTTTTTTGTGTATCGGCTACTGGAAGCACGCCCATAGAGGCTGAACGCAGCATCAACTTGTCTCAAGAGAACTTGGGCAATATCCAGTTTGTTGATGTCCAGTTTGAGCAACTTGAGCAACGAGTTCGACAGATACTGTCTGAGCAGGAGATACACTAAGGAGAGGGTGCGTCGTCATCCTGTTTCAACGTTTGTCGAAGTTTCTCCATTTCTTGGTTCAGTTTCTCTTGCTCGACTTGTATGATAGAGAGTTGTTTTTTTAGTTGTTCGATCTCGATGGCTTGGTTGTCGGGATTGGCTCTTCGCACTTCGTCAATTTGACTTTCCAACTGGTGTGCCTGCTGGACCAATCGTTGTGTTTGTTGGTAGAGTTCTGAACGATGTTTGTCAACAGCATCGCTGGGTTGATTGGACGCATTGTTGCAGCCCGTTGCAAAGCCCAAGGTCATGAGCCACAGGTAGACAACAATTGTCCAATTGCCCTTGAAATATGTCTTGTGGTGTGTCATGGTAGAGGCATCTTTACTTTTAATTTTACTTTTCAGTGTACAGTTGAGGTGTGCGATGCGTATCGCTTTATTTTTTGACGGCAACAATTTTTATCGGGCTTTGAGGGCACAATATGCCAACTGGGAAATCCAGTATGAACAGTTGGCTGATTGGGTGGTGCAATCCATCAATCCCACTGCTCGGATGACGGGCGCGTATTATTATACCGGTTATTCAGAACAGTCTGGGCTGGATCGATTCTTGGGTGGATTGGAAATTAAACGGGGATTCTTTGTGCGTCGAGAACCCATTGTGGAACGTGAGTCCTCCTGCCCTCATTGCAAAGCCAAGATGCGCTATCAGGTTGAAAAAAGGGTGGATACACGACTGGTTGCGGAGATGGTTCAGTTGGCGGCGCGGGACACCTTTGATGCGGCAGTGGTCTTCAGTGGAGATGAGGATTTGGTCCCGGCCTTGGAGGCGGTGAACTCTTTTGGTAAGCCTGTCTATGTTGCGACGTGGGGTGGGCAGTGTCTTTCTCGTTCAATGCGGGTTCATTGCTATGACATCATTGACTTGCGCGACGGTCTTCAAGCGTTTGCAACGCTCAAGGAGCCGCAGCAAAAGACACAAGTCGCGCAGGATCTATTGCATCAATTGGTCGAAGCCTGGAGTTATTTCAACGGAAGAGATGGTCTTGTTACGCGCTGGTATTTTGAAAACAAGTGGAAACCGACCGGTCCTTGTCCTTCACCCGGAGCTCCAAGGGAGGAACTGTTGGACATCTTGATTCAAACGGGTCAAGTGGAAGCGTTTGAGACTGTACTGAATGGACGTATGGTGGTGGCTTTGCGTCCTCAAAAGACATGCGGCAAATAAGAACGTTTTGAGCAAAGCAAAATTCATGACAAAGGGAAAGTCCATGGACTTTCCCTTTGGGGCTCTGTGAGGCAATTGTATATCGACATCACAGCGCAATAGGCATACACTCAGTGGCCGTTTTAGCGACGAAATCTGGGCAAGTGAAACTCTTCCATCATCCAATTGCTCTTGGTGTTGTTGAGCAAGGAGGGTTTGTTTGGACGCTGTATCGATGGTGATGATGTTTGGTTATTGGGCAGGTCTGGGGTTGCACTTCCGACAACACGCCGTTCGATATTGGATGTATACTCTTGGGTGGCTTCTTCAAAGTCGGTTGCAATCACGGTGACTTGAACTGTATTCCCCATGGTGAGATCTTCAATCATTCCGATGATGATGTTGGCATCTGGGTCTGCGGCTTCAGAAATGGCACGGTTGGCTTCATCCACGGCGTGAATTCCCAAAGAATCATTTCCACGAATGTTGATCAAGATGTTGCGGGCACCCGTCATGCTCATGTCGTTGAGGAGGGGTGAATTGACAGCGGCTTCGGCTGCTTCGATCACGGCTCGGTCACCTTCTGCGATACCAACCCCCATGATGCCCATACCTTTTCCCGACATGATGCTGTGGACGTCTGCGAAGTCGACGTTGACAAAACCCGACATGTTGATCAGATCCGAAACACCGCGGACGGCTTGGTACAACACTGTATCGACCTCTACGAATGCATCTTTGAGGGCAATGTTGTTGAATGCGGACAACAATCGTTGATTGGAAATGGTGATGAGGGTATCGACGCACTGCTTGACGTTGTTCACGCCTTCTTCTGCGGTCTTTCGGCGACGGTTTCCTTCGAAAAGGAAGGGGCGAGTCACCACACCAACGGTCAGAATTCCCATTTCACGAGCCAGTTCAGCGATGACAGGAGTCACGCCGGTACCTGTGCCACCACCCATTCCAGCAGTCAAAAATACCATGTCGGCACCTTCTAAGACAGACCGTAGAAGGTCTCGGTTTTCAAGTGCAATGTCGCGACCGAGTTCGGGTTTGCCACCAGTACCGAGACCACGTCCCTTTTGTCCATTGCCGTCTGTTGTGAGTTGAATCCGGTTTTGGGTGAGTGAGCGTTCTAAGTCTTGTGTGTCGGTATTGACGACGGCAAACTCTACACCGGTTAGCCCGTGTTGAATCATGCTGTTGACAGCGTTGCCACCGCCACCACCAATGCCGATGACGCGAATCTGTGCACGTGGGATTTCATTTTCAATTAGTTCAAAGCTCATGAGAGACTCCAGGAGGGAAGGGAGTAATATTGTTTGGAAGGAAGGTTTTGTTGGATAGAACATTCGTATAGGAAGGTGAGAACTGCCTAGTTGAGAGGCTTGGCAATGGCCACCTTTTCTGCATCTAGGTCGATGCGTTGAGGTGTGGTGATGTCTAGCCCTTTGGCAATCATCTTTTGAAGCCTTTCCACACGGGTGTTTGGATCGTAGAAGCCTAAAGAGATGGTGGTGCCATTTCGAAGAATCACCTGAAAACCAGTTTCTCGCTGGAAATGTATCTCACTAATGTTCTCTTCGCTACCCAATAAGGGGACATCAAATGCACTTCGTACAGCCAACGCATCTCGAATGACGATTTGCACCAACTGTGGATTTTCAGTTGTCCATTCTGTTGGTATACCTGTCAAGATGGGATGGTTGATGTCATGGCTATCAGCCGCCCGAAAGATTTCGCCGTCTGTGTCTATATACCAGAGTCTATCCAAGGCCAACAGGAGTGTGGGCGTGTACTCTTCTACTTCAATGGTCAACGCGCTGGGAAAGCTTCTAGAAACGTGCGCTTTTTTGACCCACGGGTGCCGTTCAATTTGGGTTTCAGCCCAGACTGTGTCGAACAATAAAAGGTGCTCGTTATAGCGAATGTTTGCCAAATGTCGAACTGCAGATTGCGTAACGCGTTCTTGTTGTTCGAGTTTAATTTCTTGCACACGAAAAATGGGGGACGTATACAGCTCATGCCCGAAGAATCCAGCCAAGCCAACCATCATGAGGGCTGTGACTGCTTGCGGAATCCGATGAGACAATTTGCGTCGTTCGATTGGGGAGTAAGGAAGAGAAGACATGTAGGGAAATGGTGGAGGGTATGTATGTAAGTATAGTAGAAAAATTTTGAAATGCGGTAAATTTTCTCGAATTTTATGGTAGATCCAGTCTGGCATTTTGCAACGCATACTCTGTGAGGTCTGGAAAAGACATACCGATGACGTTGGCAGCCATCGGGGTGAGGCTGGTTTCCGTCATCCCAGGAATGGCGTTTACCTCTAAAAATACGGGGCGCACAGTGGGTTCAAAGGAAACATGTGGGTGATTGCCAGTGCAGGGGACGATGAAATCTGCTCGACAAACCCCTCTCATTCCCAAAGCATGGAAAGCAGCAACGGCTTGTCGCTGGGCATCAAGTGCTACCCCTTTCGGTATGAGGCTACCCGCAGAGATGACTTCTTCAGGTGTTTGCGGGGCTAAATAGGTGGTTTCCCCTTTGGTGTATTTGGCCTTGAGGTCAAAGAATTCACCATGGGGCAGAATTGTAATGACTGGCAATGCTTGTCCGTCGAGCAACGCCACAGTAATTTCGATGCCTTTGGTGTAGGTTTCAATGAGAAATTCTCCCCCGAGTTCTTGACATTCAGCAATCGCTTCGTGAGCATTGTCTAGAGTGAGACAAATCCAAACGCCAATTGAGGACCCTCCGAGAGGGTCTTTGATGACAAAAGGTACCGACCAATCACTGGGAAATGGTGTGGATGCGTCCCACTGTGCATCTTTGCTCAAGCACACGTCTGTATTTTGAAGCATGCGTTTGGTACTGGTTTTGTGCATGGACACTGCACAGGCTTGTACACCGGCACTGGTATACGGGATTTGCATAATTTCCAACAGCGCCTGAATACACCCGTCTTCACCATACAATCCGTGTAAGGCAATCCAAGCAACGTCAATCTGCGTTTCGAGTAGGACACTGGCAATGTCCCGATTGACAGTGATTTCGATGACATTGTACCCTTTTGAGCGTAGCGCTTTGGCGACGGCCTTTCCAGACTTGAAGGAGATTTCTCGTTCGGATGATAGTCCACCCATCAACACACCAACGCGGTGCTGTTTGGTAAAGCGATGATCGATCATTGGGACTCCTCAGGGGGCGTTTTTCTGCCAATCAGTGGGATGCGCAGCGACAGTTTGGTATTCCGAGCGGGTTGCAATTTTTGATTGAGTGCTCTTTGTAACAACTTCAGGTCTTTAATAGAGCCTTTCCCGATGTGTACAATGTGCTTTGGGTCTTGCTCAGATACCTTCCAGGTTCGCAAACGGACGGCGTTGAGATTCAATTCCGTAAGTGTTTCCCCCATTGAATGGGATTTGTCCAATTGAAAGACTTGTCCATTGCGTAGGGGCTTTAATTTACGGGGGCGACGTGTATTGAAGATTCGAACGAAGAGTGGAAGGGTGTTGTTTGGTATTTCCAAGGGGGTTTCGTGATCGAAGAAGCGACGGTGCTTGTGTCGTCCTCGAAGCCATTCAATTTCTATTTCAAACCCCGCGAAGAGTTTTCCCGCTTGATCTGACATTAAGGCGCTACCAACAGACCCAGGCCAGTGTTGGAGCTCTTCTGGAATATCCGGATGGCCTTTGAGGTTTGACCAAAGAGCCGCTGCGCCCAATTGGATTCCGTGTTCCACGTGTTGAATCTGCTCAAACTCACCTTCCAATCGAAGAACAACGCCATTCAATCCTCCGTCTTTGACCAGCCAATCTTCAAACGGCCAGTGCACCTTCCAAGACTGTTTGCGAATGAAGGGCATGGCTTTACGCAAGGCGTCCACCGTCTGACACCGAACCCAAGCGTCCACTGGGCCTCCAACCCGCAAGGGGGTGTGGTCTGACATGTGGTGATTTTGGTGGATGAAAGCGCCTTCAATGGCGGCAATTTCTTCTGTCCAGTGCAATTCCTTTTTGGCTTTGGTCTTCTTAGCCATGCAGTAGTTCTCCCAGGGTTGAGCAGAGGGTGTTGACATTACCGGCGCCCAGTGTGATGACAACATCATGTGGCTGCCAAGAGTGTTGGATGTGGGTGTGTGCGGCGTCTAAGGACTCTACACGAACTGCCTTTTCCCCAATCTCTTTGGTGATAGATGTGGAATTCACACCGTCAATGGGCTGTTCACCAGCACGATATACCGGACACACAACCACATGATCAACGTGTTCAAAGGCGGTGGCAAATTCTGTCCAATGATCTCTTAGGCGAGTGAACCGATGTGGCTGGAATACACCAATAATTCGTCTGTCGGGCCAAGCCTGTCGAGCCGCGCTTAAGGTTGCGACGATTTCTGTTGGGTGGTGGGCATAGTCATCGACGAGCGTGATGGGGGGCTGGTTTGGTTGGAGCGAGCCTTGGTGCGTGACGGTAAATCGACGGTTCACCCCTGTAAATTTGTCCAAGCCCTTTTGAATGGTTGTGAAGGGAATGTTTAACTCCAAAGAGATGGCAATGGCGGCAAGTGCATTCAAAATGTTGTGTTTGCCCGGCATGGATATGGAAATGCGACCCAAAGATTCTTGTTTGTGAACCACGATGAAAGACGCACTCAGACCCTCTTGTCGAATGTGAATGGCGCGAACATCTGCTTTCGAGTCTATGCCATAGGTGATGATGCGTCGCTGGATGGTTGGAATCAAACTTCGAACACGTCTGTCGTCGTAACACAGAACGGCACATCCAAAGAATGGAACTTTGGAGACAAACTGATGAAATCCATCGATGAGATTTTCTTCGGTGCCCCAGTGGTCTAAGTGTTCGGGGTCAATATTGGTAATGACTGCGATTGTGGGGCTCAGCAACATGAAAGAGCCATCAGACTCATCGGCTTCCGCAACGAGATAATCACCATTGCCCAATTTGGCAGAAGATCCAAAGGCATCGAGTTTTCCACCAATGACCGTAGTGGGATCCATTCCACCGGTCACCAAGCACATGGCCACCATGCTGGTGGTCGTCGTTTTGCCATGAGAGCCAGCGATTGCCAAGCCATATTTCATGCGCATGAGTTCAGCCAGCATTTCAGCACGTGGAATGACTGGAATGCTGCGTGCATTGGCTTCGACCACTTCAACATTGCTTTTGGGGATGGCAGTGGATGTGACCAGTACGTGTGCCCCATCTATGTTGGAGGCGGTGTGTCCCAATGAGATTTGTGCACCCAAAGAGCGAAGCCGCTCAACGGTTTTGGATGTTTTCATGTCGGAACCAGTGATGATGAACCCTTGGTTGAGTAGTACTTCAGCAATTCCACTCATTCCAGAACCACCGATGCCAACAAAATGAATGTGTCGAATCTTTCCTTGGAACATCATGATTGGTGTCCTTTTTTGGTGAGCGGGTGAGCCGCAGGGTTTTCAACAGAAGATTCTTCTAACCGATCGAGTTGGTCAAGCGCAGGGCTCCAGTTGGATTGTGCTTCTAACTGGCTTGGTTCAACCGAGGTAGGGGCACGGTACCACCCTTCAGATACGGGTGTGTCTTTGCGTTCGGCACTGATTCCAATCAAAATGCCAATGGCTGTCATGTTGGCCATCATCGCGGAAGAACCGTACGATATGAATGGCAACACCAACCCTTTGGGTGGAACAACCCCCATGACAACGCCAAGATTGAAAAAGGCTTCTCCAACAATCATAAATGTCAGTGCTGTTGCTAGGTACATCGAGAAGGCGTCCTTCGCATGTCGAGCAATTTGTAGACCACGGTATAGAAGGCCACCAAATAGCGCGATCATGACAAGTATTCCAACGAAACCCAACTCTTCAGCGATTACGGCGGCAATGAAGTCAGTCCAAGGCTCTGGCAGAAATTGTCTTTTGGCTAGAGAATTGCCAAGTCCTTGTCCAGTTAGACCCCCATTGTGCATGGCAATCCAGCTTTGCACAACTTGATAGCCTTCCGATTGTCGACTTTGCCAAGGATCTAAGAAATTGAGCATGCGTCGAACACGGTACTCAGCCGACATCAGAACGGTGAACCCAACGCCGAGAAACGCCACAAAGGAGACCATCAAATGTTTCAGGCGCATACCGGCAATGATCATCATAAAGAAACTGAGGGTTCCAATGATGAGAGAAGTTCCAAAGTCCGGCTCAACAATGATAAACCCAATCATCCCCAGTGGGATCAATCCAGCCTTGATGAGAATTGGCAATAGGTGAATCTTGCCGCGGTTGTCGTGTAAGAAAGCGGCTAAGGAGATGAGTACAGAGATTTTGGCAAATGCCGACGGCTGAAAATTGACCGAGCCAAATCCAATCCATCGGGCGGCTCCGTGTGAGGAATGACCAATTCCAGGAATTAGACACAAAATCAAGGAAGCAATCATTGCAATGTAGAGATGTTTGTGACTGCCACGCCACATTTTTGAAGTGGCTCTAGAGGTGCCGAAACACAAGACCAATCCGACAGTCAGTGCCAATCCTTGGCGGATCAAATATTTGAACTCGGCACCGATGGTATTTGGGTTGCCAACGGCACTGGCTGAAAATACCATGAGCATACCGCCCATAGTCAAGAGGGTGACAATGAAAACGAGCCAGTAATCAATTTTTCGAATCATTCGGAATTCCGTCGTCGGATGTGTTCTGTAAAAAACCGACCACGGTGTTCAAAATTTGTGAATTCATCAAATGAGGCACAGGCAGGTGACAGCAACACAGGTCGGGGGTCTTTTTCTAGTCTAGCCAATTGAATTGCACTTGACAAGTCAATGACTAAATCACAGGGAATATTTTCCGAGAGACCTTCTTTCAGTTGTGTTTGTATCTCTTCTCCACTTTGACCAAAGCAGATGATGGTCTGTACTGTTTTCTGGATCAAGGGCAACAGTTGTGTATAATTGGCCCCTTGTTTACCGGCGCCACCCAACAACAGCGTGATGGGTTCTGTCATACTGGCAAGTGCGGCTTCGGTGGCCTCAATGTTGGTGGCTTTGGAGTCGTTGATCCACAACCGTCCTTCGTGCTCAATCGGTTCCAATCGGTGTTCCAACGGTGTGAGCCCTGTACAGAGTGCAGGATTGACCTCATTGGGAAAAACACCATCAATCAAGAGCAGTGCTGCAGACACATTGTCATAATTGTGCCGTCCAAGTAGGGGAATGTTTGAACAGGGCAACTGCCAAGATGTGGTTTCGGAACGCCAAATTAGCGTGTCGTTTTGTACGAAGCATCCATGGGGTGAGGTCTCAGACGTAGGTGAAGATTCTTCTCCGAAGTAGCGTGTTGCTGCGGGTGTTTTGGGGTGCAGAGTCTTCGGATAGATGGGTACGACCGCACGATCTTCAGGGGTTTGATTGTCAAAGATTTTGAGTTTGCACCGTAAGTACTCTTCTAGCGTGCCATGTCTGGCCAAGTGATCAGGGGTGAGGTTCAACAGTCCCGCACTGTTGGCGTGAAAACCATTCGACCATTCTAACTGATAGGATGAGACCTCTACGATTGCGACATCATACTGCTGACCGGACTGGGCATCGAGTACCATTTCACTGAGTGCCCGTCCAAAATTTCCACCCAAAAATGCCCTCTTACCCAGTGCCTCAACCATTTGTTTGATGTACCAAACAGTTGAACTTTTGCCGTTTGTACCCGTTAGGGCGATGATTGGCTGAGATAGATGGTTGGAAGCAAAGTTCAATTCTGATAAGATGGGCAGACCCAGTGTGATGGCTTGTTGTAGGACTGCGTTTTGTGTTGGCACACCGGGAGAGACAATGATTTGATCGATGTCTGTTGTGTTCAGATTTACGTCTTTCTCAAGGACAAACTGACATCCATCCGGCACTTGACAGGGGTTTCGATCAATGCATGTGACTGAAGATCCCAAGTGGATAGCCAGTGTTGCAGCAGATTGTCCACTGGACCCCATGCCGACGATGGCGATGTGATTCATTGCTCTCATTGCTTGATCAATCCGGACTGAATGTGTTCTAAGATGTGTTCCATTCTCATACCGCGACTGCCTTTCAACAGAATGGTCGCGCTGGTAGGAAAGGTAAAGTGAGACGCAAAGCCAGCACTGGTGTCGGCTGACCCAATCCAACTTGCTCGGGTTTCATCCTGTGCAATGTTGTGCAACGCTTTGGCGAATCTCGGACCGACCAATCCGATTTGAATGTCCATGTTTTGTGCGTATTCCAACACTTCTTGGTGAACGCGCTCTTCGTCCGATCCCATTTCGAGCATGTCTCCCAGTACAGCAATCTTGATGGCGCTTTGTTGAGCGGCCAGTGTTTTGAGTGCTGCTTTCATGGACAAGACGTTGGCATTGTATGCATCGTTGATGATCCGTAGATTGCCGACTGTTTCTAACTTCATTCGCATACCGACCGGACGATAATTTTCCAAACCGGTTTGAATTGCCTTCAACGGGACGTTGGCAGAGAGTCCGACAGCAACGGCAGAGCATGCATTTAAGGCCATAAACTCACCGGGCACTGGAATCGTCGCTTGCACAATTCCCTTTGGGGTTGAGATAGTGACTTCGGTGCTCCACTCATGCACCCTGTATTTGGTCAAGCGAACCTCCGCATTCTGATCTTGGCCATAGGT
The DNA here is from genome assembly GCA_965661045.1 of uncultured Myxococcota bacterium. Classification (GTDB taxonomy): domain Bacteria; phylum Myxococcota_A; class UBA796; order UBA796; family UBA796; genus CAJWHX01. Next base: position 27,061 of record CBFICN010000011.1, on the reverse strand, counting down.
CAGTTGAGTCACCCCTGACGGAATTGGGATGTTTCGAACGCGATGGTCGTCCAAATTGATACAGCAAGTGTCGCCCAACCGCGCTCCTGCAAACAACTCGCCTTTGGCTTGAGCCACGCCTTCTATGCTTCCACAACCTTCAACGTGAGCCGCACCAACGTTGGTGATGATGCGGATGGTTGGCCCGCCAATCTCTTGCAAACGATGGATTTCCCCCAACGCACTCATGCCCATTTCCAATACCCAAGCTGCTTCTGTTCCACTGGCGTCGGTGATTGTTTTTGGCACGCCAATGTGGTTGTTGAAATTGCCTTGCGTTTGATGGACCTCTCCGAGTCCTTCTAAGACGGCTGCAATGAGTGCGCGGGTGGTCGTTTTGCCTGCGCTGCCAGTGACACCAACGACGGGTTTGGAATATGTGCGTCGAAAAGCCTGTGCCAACTGTTGAAAGGCAATGAGGCTGTCTTCAACCTGAACAAATCCACCTTTCCAATTTTCAGGCATGTGCTGTCCGATGGCTCCAGCACACTGTTTCTGCTGTGCCATGGGAAGAAAGTGGTGTCCATCGCGTGCACCTTGCAACACGACAAACCACTCTTGGGGTTTCAGAATTCGACTGTCAAATTGGAGCCCTTGACCCGTACCCTCTTGTAAAACAGTACCGTTGGTCCAGAGTGCGATTTGTGTGGCGCTGAGTTGAACAGGGGCCATGTGTTCTCCTAAGTTCAGTGGATGCTGCGTTAAATGGTTTGTAAAATTTCTTCTCGATCATCAAAGTGATGTTTGGTTTCCCCAATGATTTGGTAATTTTCGTGTCCTTTCCCTGCTACCAACAGCACATCGTTTGCTTGTAACTGTTCTGTGGTCCATTGAATGGCTTCTCGTCGATCTACGATGCGGTGTGTGCTTTTGAGACGATCTTCCGAAATGCCAGTCAAAATGTCGTCTACGATTGTACTGGGGTTTTCCGTGCGTGGATTGTCGGAGGTCACGATTACACAGTCTGCATTCTGTGCTGCGATGGCACCCATTTGAGGGCGTTTACGCTTGTCTCTATCTCCTCCACACCCAAAAAGAACCCAAAGCCGACCGGTGCACAAAGGGCGAAGACCATTGAGAGACTGCAACAGTGCATCTGGCGTATGGGCGTAATCTACGAATGCATGCCAGCCTTTGGGACTGGAAATGCGCTCCAGTCGACCGGGAGTTTGTGGCAAGGAGGCCAGTGCATCGGAAATGGAGTCAAAAGGAACCCCCAAACGATGAGCAATGGTGCTTGCCACCACCGCATTTTCAATGTTGTGTCGACCGATAAGAGGGACTGTAAAACGATGCGCCTCGTTTCGTGTATGCAGTGTGAAGTGGGTACCTTCCAAGGAGTATACGGTTTCATCGACCCAACGATCGCAAGTGGAGTTGGATGTTGTTGATACTCGAATGACATCGCCTGCTTGCACAGGAGTCGAAGCGATTTCAGGATGGTCTACAACCAAGATGCTTGCCGAATCCTTGTTGACGTGGGTGTCGAAAAGTTTTTGTTTCTCGGTGAGGTACGCATCCATGGAACCATGAATATCCAAGTGATCTTGGGTGAAGTTGGTAAACGCAGTCACGTCAAACTGAATGGCGCCAACTCGGTGCATCATCAATCCAATGCTGGAAACTTCCATAATACAGATTGCACATTGATGATGTACAAACTCTTGCAACACACGTTGAAGACCGGGAGACTCAGGGGTTGTAAACCCATCCTGTTGGGGCAGTGGTGTTCCATTGATTCGATGTCCAATGGTGCCAATTGTACCAACGGTCTGCTTGGGCAGACAAACCTTCAAAATGTGAGAGAGCATCCATGTCGTTGTTGTTTTGCCGTTGGTGCCTGTGATGCCGACCATTGTCATTTTGGTCGCGGGTTGGTCGTATAGCTCAGCTGCCAGTTGCGCCATCGAAGCACGTGCATTGTCCACTTTGAGAATCGTTTTCTGCCAACCTTTTGCCTTGTGAGACCATTCATCATCCCACTGATCCACCAAGACGACAGGGGCTTTACAGGTTGGGATAAACGTTCGACCGTCCAAGTGCTGTCCGCATAACGCAACGAATATTGAGGAGGGCGTGGTTTTTCTTGAGTCCAAGACGATGCTGTCTACTGTTTCGGTGTGGACAGCGGTGCCAGAGTGGCAAATCTGCGCTGGACACTGTTCGAGGATTTGATCCAGTGAGAGCGTGGGCATTGGGCAACCCATATGGCAAAGAGGGAAAAGGAAGGGTCAAAACTCATTGCGGGGTCGCGGCGCGGAACCGTCTGGATGGAAAGAATGTTTTTAATCGACCATCATAGCTGTGGTGTGCTTTCACACACGGGCATGACGTCTTCCATAAAGAACGGCAACCACAATGAGTTTTGACGTATAAGGCAGGGAAAGATCACTGCAAAACAATTTCAAAGGATTCATTGGGGGCGATGTGTGTACCAGCAGCCGGAAACTGCTCGATGACACGTCCGCTTCCTTTGAATTTTAAATTGAGATTGGCGATTTGCAATGTGCTTAAAGCATCTCTTAACGTGAGACCGGTCAAATTGGGAACAATTATTTCACCTTTTTCGGTCCAAATGATTTCTGCAGGTGGCAACGTGGCCTCTGCGACTGGTCCTGTATCGGATTTTGCTTCGAGTTTGTCTATTTCTTCGGTGGGGGCAATGCCTAGAATTTTCATGGACTCGGCTGCGATTTCAGAAAATGCAGGGGCGGCGACAACACCACCATAGGCATACCCTTCAGTGGGGGTGTCGACGGAAATGGCGATTGCCAAACGGGGATTGTCTGCTGGGATTAACCCAACGAAGGAACCAATGCGATCGGTATCAGAGTATCCACCGGCGACCGCTTTTTTGGCGGTTCCTGTTTTTCCGGCCACACGGTAACCAGGCGTTTGTGCGCGTTTGGCCGTTCCATCATCGACAACGGTTTCCATCATCGTCAGCATTTGTTGCGCAACATGTGGAGAGACGACTTGCTGTAGTTCTGTGGGTTCAAAGGTTTCCATCACCTCACCATTGGCATCGGTGATTTGCTTGACCAACAGAGGCTTCATGAGTTTCCCATCATTGCCCAACGCGGCGTATGCCATGGCCAACTGCGTCAAGGTTGTGGTCAGCCCGTACCCGTAAGACATCGTGATCAATTCAATGGGTTTGACTTTGGAGGGGCTTCTCAAGATACCACGTGGTTCTGCTGGAAAACCCAATCCAGTGTCTTGTCCCAGTCCAAACTTTCTTAGATAGTCAATGGTGCCTTCTTTACCGAGTTCCAAGGCTACTTTGGCGGCCCCGATATTCGAGGAGTACTTGATGACTTCAGTGACCGACAAGATACTTTTGGGGTGATCATCTCGAATACTGGCACCATGAATGCGCCAATATCCGTTGTTGCAATCAATCAGCGTATCTGGTGAGAACAAACCTTCGTTTAAGGCGGCGGCAACAACCAGTGGTTTCAGTACTGATCCGGCTTCGTAGGCATCCACCATGCCGTGATGGGTCAGCATGCCGTTTTGAAAGACAGAGTTGTCATTGATGTTGGCAGTTGGTTGCGTTGAGGAAGCGAGAATCTCACCAGTTTTGACATCGACCACGACAGCAAAGGCACTTTTGGCTTTCGTCGTTTCAACAGCCTTGGCGATTGCCTCATCGGTGACGTGTTGAATCCGACGGTCCAGCGTCAAGACAACGTTTTTTCCATCCTGGGCTTGGGGGGCCATCGCTTCCGGGGTGATTTGAATCACATCTTGGTTTTGTCTGTCTCGAATGCGGACCGTGGCAAATTCAGCGCCTCGTAAAATCGGGTCGTATTGCTGCTCCAAGCCTCCAACACCACGGTGGGAATACTGACTAAATCCGCCGAGTAGGGGGCCGGCATCAGACTTGCCAGTATAATATCGATAGGTGTTCTCTTGTTCAGAAATCCCCCGTGCCCAAACGTCGCGAAAAGATTTTCGAAAGGTTGAGTCTCCTTCGTTGTAAATGTCGAAGATTCTTCGACGCAAACTTTCGTAACTCAGTGGGGTTACTTCCTTTGCAATGACCAAATATTGACTTTTCTTCGCCCGCTTTTCCAATATTTGTGCTTTGGTTTTAGCCGCGTCCAGGTGTAAGTATTCGCCAAGCAGTTCAGAGACCAAGTCAATGTATTGTTCTGGAATGTGGATTGGACTGAGAATGACGTCGTGTAAGGTCACCGAGGTGGCGATCAGACGACCATTTCGATCCATGATGTCGCCGCGTCTACCGCGAATGATCTCTGTGTTTTCATATTGAACCCGAGCGACCTCTTCGAGCATTGGATTGGGCCACATGGTTAAGTAGCCTGCTCGTACCAGCAACAAGGAAAGCCCAAGTCCCAGCAGTCCACCACCCAGTTTGAGGCGGTTCATGGCTTCGCTGCGCAATTGAACATCGTTTAGTTCGGGTGCTTGAGAGACGTCAAACCACTTTCGAACTCGGTCTATCCAAGGTTCCTTTGGTTCTACGGGAGGCTTGAATCGAGTTTGGCGGGCCTTTGACCGTACGCTTTTTGGAGGAGACTTTCGAGAGCTGGTGCGTTTTTTGGAGGAACGACGCTCCATAGACTTGGACTCCAACCGTTCTTCTTTTGTTCGAGAAGGGCGTTTGGAGCGTTCCGTGGTGCGTGAACGTCGACCCTTAGAACTGGAGCGTTTTCGAGAGGGGCGTTTTGGTCGATCTGAACTCATTGTTGAACCTCGTAGATGTCGATGGTGTCAACATTGCTTTTCAGTTCCCAGGTTTCAACTTGTCTCTCGATGGACGCTGGATCCAACAATAGGTTGAGTTCAAGATTCAAGCGATGGTTCTCTTCGAGCGCTCTTCGATAGTCTTTCTGAGCTTTTCCCATAGCCACATTGCTCTCGTTGATGTCCAGTCTAGACCACAGAATGACCAAAAAACATGTCGCCAACACAAAGAGGACCATCGCATACTTTCGAAGGGTCGAAAAGTGAAGGTCTGGCATACTTGGTAGGTGTATCGTGTCACCATTGACAAGTCGATCGGTCTTTGTGACATCTTCAAATAAGATGTTGTCTGTTTTTTCGGTCTGTTCCATTGTAATCATCTAGGGGGGAGCAAGGGGTGTATACTGTATTTTAAAGAAAAAAGAAAGGGGCAACGTAAATTTTAGAGGGCACGTTACAGTTTTTCTATGACGCGCAGTCGAGCAGAGCGAGCTCTGGGGTGAGGGTCTTCTTTTCCAGGGATGCCTTTGCGGGTTAGGATTTTACCAATCGGGGGTATCATTGGGTTTCCATAGGCATCTTTTGGAGCGTTTGCACTGGTACAGTCTTTGTAAAAGTGCTTGACAACCCGGTCTTCAAGAGAGTGAAAGGAAATCACGGCGAGGCGACCACCGGACTTTAGGGCGTTCACTGCAAGGGGCAATGCGCGTTCAAGTTGTCCCATTTCATCGTTGACGGCAATGCGTATAGCCTGAAATGAGCGGGTTGCAGGATGGGTGCGACTGTTTCGATATCCAGAGGATTGTTGAATACAGTTGGCCAAAGGCAAGGTGCGTGTCCAAGGGCGCCCTTGGATGATGGCGCGGGCGATGCGACGTGATCGTGGTTCTTCTCCATAGCGATAGAGGACATTGGCCAACTCTGTTTCATCCACTTGATCGAGCCATTCCGAAGCTGGAATTAAACCCTCTCGATCCATTCGCATGTCCAATGGACCATCTTGTTGAAATGAAAATCCACGTTCCCCAACGTCGAGTTGAGGAGAAGAAACCCCCAAGTCCATCAGGATGCCGTCGCAACTGTTTTCTGGGATGTCTTCTAGCACATCAGCGAAAGCACCTTGTAGAATCTCGACTCTGTCTCCGAATTCCTGCAGTCGTTCCGTTGCGACTTGAATGGCGACTCCATCTCGGTCTATGCCAATGAGGTGGTTGTTTTCGTTGGCCGTTAAAATCGCAGTGGAATGACCAGCACCACCCAATGTGCAATCCACAAACTGACGCACCTCGTCTGAGTCTACAGCGGGACAGAGCCATTGGATGGTTTGGGGTAAAAGGACAGAATGGTGTTCAAAAGTAGATTTCATTAACTTGACTTGTCAATAGATTGTATTTTAGTATACAGGCTATCGTTTGAAACTGCAATTTGATTTCCAACAATTCTGCAGAATTAATTTACTCTGTTTGTATCTGTAGATCCCAATAAACGGACATGCGACCCCGCCACGTTGGCGAAATGGGTAAGTATACAGGATTCAGTCCATCACAAGACAACCATTTACTGTTCGGAGAACGATCTTCTACCGCCCACAATCTACAGTTTGACAAGGGTACTTTTTCCAGCCTTAGTTCTACGAAGTCTCCCTCCTGAACGTGTACTGGAAACCATTGCTTTTCAATGACGGACAGCGCTTCGTTGTCCCATTCTACAACCACAACATCCTCGTGTACTTGATCAACGATCAAGGTTGTACTCCATATATTCCAAATCATTGTACCACCTCCGAACCGGTTTTGTATCCGATGGCTTCGGCAATATGATCTTTTTGAATCGATGTTTCTTCAGCCAGGTCAGCGATTGTTCTAGCCACTTTGACCACTCTACTGATCGATCTGGCCGACATCATTTCTCGTTGTGCAATGTTAATCAGCCACTGTTGGCATTCTTTGTCGAGCCCACATTCGCTCCAAATGGCACTGCCAGACAAGTCGGCATTGGAGCAAAAAGGACTGTTTTGGTATCGAGACTCTTGAATCAGTCTGGCTCGTTGAACCCTTTGTTGAATGTCTTGTGAAGACTCAGGGACTTGATTGTTGAAGAATTCCGTTGTGTCAATGGGTTCCACCCAAATGTGCAAGTCAATGCGATCGAGTATGGGACCACTGAGTTTGTTTGAGTAACGCTGAAATTGGGCGGGTGTACACCGACATATTTTATCAGGATGAAAGCGCCAGCCACAGGGGCACGGGTTGACGGCCGCAACCAGTGCACATTTTGCTGGGAAGGAAACCTGACCACTTGCCCGTGTCAATTGGATGACTCCATCTTCGAGTGGGGTTCTCAAAGACTCCAGTACATCTCGACGGTATTCAGCCAGTTCATCTAAAAATAACACACCGTTGTGGGCCAAAGACAGTTCTCCGGGAAGCAATTTAGACGTTCCAACCATTCCTGCTGTGGAAATGGAGTGGTGGGGTGCTCGAAACGGGCGTTCTTGAATCAAACCATCGGTTTGTAAAGTTCCAGCACAAGAGTGAATGCGGGTGCAGTCAATCGCTTCTTGTGTGCTGAGTGTTGGCAAGATGGAAGGCAGACGTTTGGCGAGCATACTCTTTCCACAGCCCGGTGAGCCAATCATCAAAACATTGTGGCCACCAGCAGCCGCAATTTCCAACACGCGTTTGGGGGTTTTGTGGCCCTTTACCTCTGACATATCAACGGACATGGACGTTGTGGCTGTTGCAGTACTTCGTGGATGGCACAGTTTGGTCTTTCCCGAGATCCAATCGACGACTTCGAGCAATGTGTTGCACCCAATGGCGGTGATGTCGGAAACAACAGAGGCTTCGTTGACGTTGGCGTGAGGCAGAACGATGTGTGAACACCCTTGGTTTTTGGCCAATAGAGCAAAAGAGAGCGCCCCTCGAATTGGACGAACTTCACCGGACAGTGACAGTTCTCCCACAATGAGAACATTCTGCAATGATTGTGCCCTTTCAATTTGTTCGTCCATGAGCAGAATTGCAATGGCAATGGGCAGATCAAAGACGGTTCCTGATTTTTTGATGCCGGCGGGTGCCAAATTGACCACGACTCGCTTTCTGGGGAATTGAAGACCACTGTTTTGGATGGCTGAGCGAACTCGATCAGCACTTTCGCGAACAGCGCCATCTGGGAGGCCAACAATTGACACTGCAGGTAAGCGTCTGAGTAGATCGACTTCTACGTGAATGGGGTGTCCGTCCACTCCGATGATGGTGGCACTGTGAATGGTTTGTGAGGTACACATATTTGCTCCTGTGTATGGGGTTCTCATCTCCCAGAGCAATTTTTGTACCATTCATAGTGGAATATTAAATACTTGTTTTACTTGATGTATTTTTATATTGACTAAATTTATGACCAAATTGGTTAATTTTCGTCAATTTAAATGACGAACTTTTGACCAATGGTCTCTATCACGTCGAATTTTGGGAAGCGTCGTTCGTGAATCATATTGACGAACACTGACGAACTCTGCATACAGCTCTATATTTGCGACTGTAAATCTACGAAGGTGACCGCTTCCATTTGCGCCAGCAAGGTGTCTAAATCACCGTGAGAACAGAGTAGCCCCCTGTGTGCTGGGCGAATAAAGCCCTCTTTGGCTGCGTGGTCGACCCACTGTACAATTCCATCATAAAAACCTTTGATATTCAACAGCCCAATCGGTTTGGCATGAACGTTGATTTGGCTCCACGTGATGACTTCCATGACTTCTTCCATGGTTCCGTATCCACCCGGTAGCCCAATAAATCCATCCGCCAGCTGTGCCATCAGAGCTTTGCGTTCGTGCATGCCCTGTGTGACAAAGAGTCGACTGAGGTTTGGATGTGCCAGTTCTAGTTCTTCTAAACTTTTGGGAATGACACCAATGACCTCTCCATTTTCTGACAAGGCCCCATCTGCAACGGCCTTCATCAATCCAACATTTCCACCGCCGTAGACAACCCCCATGTTTCTTTTGGCCAGTTCCTGTCCCACTGTAAAGGCAAGGTCTTTGTACGATTGATCAACATTGTTGCTTGAACCACAATAGACTGCAATTCTGTGACGGTGAATGCTCATATTTCTTCCGGTATTCCGTTTGGTAAAGATGCTTTCTAACCAGTCTCTATCCAAATGGCGATGTCGATGGATTTATGCTATCTTCAAAGGGTAGCAAAGAGGTGTGTGCAATGTTGTTTTGGTTGGGATTGGCTTGTTCAGGTGACAAAGAGCAAGATACAGCGCCCGTTGAGCAGAGTGGCTGGAGACCGGCGCAGGTTTGTCCAGGAGATGCTGGTTGTGAAGCCAATGATGGGGCTCTGTATGTTGGTGCCAGTGCAAAGGTGATTACGCCAACCTGTTTTGAGCAATGGGAAGATGTTGACGGAAATCACCGTTACACCTCAAGTACAGATATCGTGTTGGACTGTGGCTGCGATCAACTCTGTCCCGGAGACGAAGGGTATCAAGGCCCAGATGAAGGTGAAGGCGATGGACTTTTTGAAGCCATTTGGTTGGCTGGCTACAGTTCTGCTCGACCGGCCAATTATGTGCACGACGACGTTTGGGCGAGAACGGTGGTCTTTCAGCAAGGGGATGTCGATTTGGCACTGGTTTCGGTGGATTTGGTCGGTTTCTTTCGCAGCGATGTCGATATTGTACAAGAACGACTGCGCACCGAAATACCAGAACTGGATTACATTCTCATCTCGAGTACCCATGTACACTCTGGTCCAGATGTCATGGGGCAATGGGGGAGAATACCCGGTACCACAGGACGCAACGAACGCTATCAAGCAGAACTGTATGACTTCATCGTTGAGGGGGTCGTCGAGGCGTGGAACTCCAGACAGGAAGCCATGATGTCTGTGGGTTCTGTAGACACCAGCACCTACTCAGCGGAAAAGGGTACTCGAAACCTCATACACGATCATCGTGATCCAAAGATCATTGACCCCGACTTGGGTGTTGCGCACTTTGTTTCGAATTCTGGAGACACCATTGCGACGGTGGTCAATTACGGAAACCATCCTGAGGTGCTGACCAGTCGCTCTTTGGGAATTACCTCTGACTTTGTGGACGCGACTCGAAGAGGGGTAGAAAATGGCATATCTTATCCCGACGCAGAAATTGAGGGTGTGGGTGGTGTTTGTGTCTATGTGTCAGCGGCAGTTGGGGGTATGATGTCACCGCTACAAGTTGAGGTGACCGACGGTTCTGGCAACTCTTACCGAGAAAATACGTTTGATAAGTCTGACGCGTTGGGCAATGTGATGGCAGAGTTGACATTGCAGGCGGTGGGTTCTGCTGAACCAGTAGACAATCCACAGTTGGCATTTGCGGTTCAGCCCTTTGATGTACCCATCGAGAACATTCTTTTTCAAGCCGCATTTCAGTCAGGTATGTTCGACCGTTCACTGGCCAACTATGAAGATGGCGAGATATTGGACCCGTATCGCACCCCAATGGTGACCACTGAGATAGCGGTGTTGGATGTTGGAAATATTCGTATGCAGACGGTACCGGGAGAACTATTGCCGGAATTGGCCATTGGAGGATACGATGATCCAGACCAGCCGTATACCCCTTTAGAAGTCATCGTTGGAGAGGACAACCCCAATCCACCAGATTTGAGTCAGGCACCAGAAGGCCCATATATAAAAGACCGCATGGCAAAACCGCACAACTGGATTGTTGGATTGGGCAACGATGAACTTGGGTATTTTGTCCCCTCCTACAATTACCAATTGGATGAGACGAGTCCTTATCTCAATCAAGCCCAAGGCGATCATTATGAAGAGACAAACTCATTGGGTCCGTCTGCCTATCCAATCATCGAAACAGAAATCAATCGTCTTCTGGACTGGGTGAATCAATGACCGACAATTTGTACGACACCTTGGGGGTTCCGTCAACGGCAACCCATGCGGAGATTCGCAAAGCCTATCGAAAGTTGGCGGTCAAATATCATCCAGATCGCAATCCAGACGCGGCGGCACAAGAGCAATTTCGCAAAGTTACTCAAGCCTATGAAGTGTTGAACGATCCGACAAGACGAGGATTGTACGACAAGTACGGTGACATCGCACTCAATCCAAATTTTAAGGGTTTTGAACAGGAACCGTCGTCTCAGTTTGGAGATTTTTCCAGCTTCTTTTCTGGTTTTGGCTCCGGTCATGGTACCCAGCCCTATCAAGGCTCGGATGGGTATGAGGCGCACACGGGACAGCAGGATCGACACGATACTCGACAAAGTTGGCAAAGGGATGAACCCTATGAAACATTCTCCTTTGGGACTGGGGCATCATCGTCTCGAGCCAGAACGCGTAGGGCTTCCGAAGCTCGAACACAACACGGCGCAGGGTATGCGCCACCCAAAAAAGGGGACAACATTTCGGTTGAACTCAAGGTCTCGATGCTTGAGGCTTTGAAAGGATGCAGCAAACAAGTCAAAATTGCCCGCCAAAGTCGTTGGAAACGAGGCAGCAATGCTGGTGTGCACCAAGAATTGGTGACGATTGTCATTCCACCCAATACCGAGTCCGATACGGAGGTGTATCTTCGTGGAAAGGGCAATTATGGTGAAGGTGGAGGGTTTGCGGGAGATTTGGTGGCGACCATTTTGGTACAGCCACACCCATACCTTCACAAAATGGGAAGTGATTTGTACCTGACCGTGCCACTTACTTTAACAGCGGCGTTGGAAGGCGCAAAGGTTGAAGTACCCACCTTGACTGGCAGTCTTCGAATCCAAATCCCCGCCGGCGCTCAGTTGGGTCAAAAGTTGCGACTGAAAAATCGTGGGCTGAACAAGACAAATGGTGGGCAAGGAGATCTGTATCTTGTCTTACGACCGGAGCTGCCTCCCATTGGCAGTCCAGCGTTGGCTGAAATGGCAGACAAGTTAGAAGCGTTGTATCCACCTCAAGGGGTGCGTGGAAACTTTACGCTGGATGATTGAATCAAAAGGGAGAACGTATGTGGTTGCTATTGTTGATACAAACGGCATTTGGAGATGCGATGCAAAATCTGTTGCTGGCATCCGACAGCAATGGCAGTGTTGAAGCGCGAGAGCAAGCTTTTGAAGCGGTTGTACGCGACGGAAACACCGAGATTCAATATTTGCTCGACATCAGCCAGGACCCGGAGCAGTCCACGCGATTGAGGTGGGTCTCCATTCGGGCATTGGGTCAAATCAAAGGTCCACAAGCACAACAAGTGCTCCTTCGTTTGGTCAACGATCCAGAACCAGCGATTCGTACGGCCACAGTCAGCGCACTGGGTGATTTTGGCAATCGAGATCACCTAGCGTTGGTGGGCTCCTTGTTGAAAGACGATGCGGTCATCGTTCGGGTCGCGGCGGCGGAGGCACTCGGAAAATATCAAGACCCAAAGGGAGTTTCAATGCTCGAAGCCGCACTCAAAGATCCCCGCAATCAATATCGCGGTGCGTCCTTGTGGGTACGGGCGCATTACGTGTTGGCGCTTGGCGCCATTCAAAGTCCATTGGCGTATCCAATTTTGTTGCAATGTTTGTCAGATTCTGACCCGCGCGTTGTGGAAAGTACAGTCGCTGCACTGGAGTCGATTGCCGGTTTTTCATTGGGCGATGGGCGATCAGACCAGCAAGAGGTGGAAGCCTGGTCTCGATGGGTACAAAATCAGTTGCGGTAATACAGTGATGCAACAACCATCGTACAATAGACGACGATAATCACTAGAATGAACGCTTTCTTTATCTCAACGGAAAATATGGGGTGCTGTCTATGCGAGGGTTGGTTATTCTACTATCAGAGAATTAGTCGTTCTCAACACACCGCACATTACTTTAGGAGAATACAATGGGACAAGAAATCACCTTTCGACCCGATCAGTTTATTGTCAGCAAGACCGACAAGCGAGGCATCATTCAGTATGTCAATCAAGCATTCATGGACGTATCCGGTTTTGTCGAAGATGAACTCATTGGAAAGCCTCACTCTGTTATTCGAAACGAGATGATGCCCCGTTGCATTTTTAAGTTTTTCTGGGACAACATCAAGCAGGGAAAAGAGTTCTTTGCCTACGTTGTAAACGAATGCAAAAATGGTGACTATTACTGGGTATTGGCCTATGTGACGCCCGATCGAGACCCACAAACCGGAGAGGTTTCAGGATTCTTTTCGGTGCGACGCGTTCCTTCAACGCACGCCATTGAGCAAGTATCCAAACTCTATGCATCGCTTCGAGAAGAGGAGGCCAAGCATTCTTCGAAGGTGAAAGGTATGGAAGCTGGAGAGCGCATGTTCTTTACAGCCCTCAAAAAGATGGGGACAGAGTACCATGAACTTGTTTATGGGTTGGAAAATGGTGAATTGTCTATGTAAAGACAGATGCCACGGTTGTTTACTCAGCAATCCAATCATCCAATCATGCAATCAGTTAATACACAAAAATTTTGAAAGGAACAGTTATGAGCAAGAAAAATGAAGAATTGAAACAAGAGATCGAAATGTTGGTTGACATCCTTGAGGGTGCCGTGCAGGGGGAGGTCAGTCGTCGAGTGGTTCAGTTCAATGAAAAATCTCCGTTGCAACCAATGATTACCCCGTTGAACAACCTTCTCGATCGTGTGGAGTGTGTGCTCAGAGAGTTGTCGGCTGTATCTGTGGCTATCAACAACAAGCAGTTCTATCGAACCTTCTTGGCGGAAGGATTGCAGGGTGCCTTTTTGCAAGCTGCCGAAGCTGCCAATCAAAACTTGGAGTTTGCAGCCGAAGCAGAAAGTCAAAAAGTCGGACTTGCTGAAAAGTTTGAAGAGGAAGTGGGATTGAGTTCGGACAACATCAAATCCAAAGTGGAACTCTTGTTGGAGATGAATCAGCAGCTTGAAGGCAACATGTCCTCGATGGCCGAACAAGTCAAGCGCGGAGAAGAGCGTGGGAGAGAGACGACGTTTCGTGTACAGTCTGTGGCAACAGCAGCTGAAGAATTGTCTTCTTCAATCTCGGAAATCTCTATGCAAACCGAACGCACCAACGAAAGCGCCAGCGATGCGATTAGCAAATTGGCCCACGCGCTCGATACTGTCAAAGACATTGACAGTTCAGCCGAAGATGTGTCTGGCATTGTGAGCATCATCAACGACGTTGCTCGTCAAACCAACCTGTTGGCCTTGAACGCTGCGATTGAGGCAGCCCGTGCTGGAGAAGCCGGTAGAGGATTTGGTGTTGTGGCATCGGAAGTGAAAGAACTGGCCAATCAGACACGTCGTGCGACTCAAGACATTGTGGACAAAATCGAAAAGATGAAAGGGGCTACATCTGCTGGGCTTGTTGCCATGCAGGGGGTAGATGAGTCACTGAATTCCATTACCGAATTGTTTGGCGCGATTGGAACAGCGATTCAAGAGCAGTCTTCGGTGACACAGGAGATTGCGAAAAATGCCGAAGAATCCGCTGTTTCGGTTGGTGGTTTGCAGGACGACCTCAACCGCATTGCCGAACGTACCATGCTCTCTGAAGAGTCTGTGAAGGTGGGTACGTCTCAAATTGGTGACTTAAACGATTTGGCGATTACGTTGGACAGCACCAGCAAGGACTTTGTGAAGCAGATTTTGAAATAATCAAATCTGTATTCAATACTGTCATTTCACAAGAATTGACCGATGAAGCCTCCATTACGGAGGCTTTTTTGTTGAGTGGTATACTGCATTTTGATACCTTGTATGTGTATCATATTGCACTTAGGGCGGGGGCATGTCCAAAGAAATTTCTTTTTCGAACACAGAATTGATTGTCAGTCGCACCGATACGCGTGGTGTGATTCAGTATGCCAATCAGACATTTCTGGATGTCGCTGGGTATACTGAGGCAGAATTGTTGGGGCGTCCCCATTCAATCATTCGACATCCCGATATGCCAAGGTGTGTGTTTAAATTGTTGTGGGACGAAATTCAGGCTGGACATGAGATTTTCGCCTTTGTGAAGAACGCCTGCAAAAATGGAGACCATTATTGGGTGTTGGCCTATGTGACACCCGATTTCGATGCCCACAACCAGATTGTAGGGTATTTTTCTGTTCGCAGAGTACCAAATCGTGGCGCGATAGAGCAGGTTGCTGATATTTATGAGCGTCTTTGCCGAGTGGAGCGACAACAGTCTTCCAAACTCAAAGGCATTGAGGCTTCGACACGCGTGTTGACAGACTTATTGCAGACACACAACACCACCTATTCTGAGTGGGTATATGCGTTGCAACATGGATTGACTCTGTAGTTTCCATTGGGTCGTGGCTATGGATTTTGCAAGACACCAAAGGTGATGTGGCGCTCACCATCCCCGTTCTCAACAGTGGCCAGCATCACTTCTTTGTTTGGAAAAGAGACGAAAGCACGTTCAACCACCCGGAAGTTCCAAGGCAGCATTGTTTCACCACTGCGATCTTTGTAATAGACGTTGCGAACGCGTTCAACGGATTCCAAGTCTGAGAGTTCCAGCACTTCTCGGTTGCCACTGTTTTGAGGATCCCAATAGCGAATGTAGGCTGTTCCGGTATTTTCATCCCAGTAATACAGTTTTCCAACACCGTTTTCAAGGTGCACAGACGCACCCGTGGCATCTTTGATTAAGGGAGTGGCTCCCATATCGCCCAGCGCAGACCATTCTCCATTTCCGATGCTTTCAATCACATAGAGATTGGACGGGGAGTTGTCGTTGGATTCTGCTCTTCCTTGGACCAGCATGCGATTGTCTGTGTTGGGGATGATTGAAATGCATTCCATACGGTTCAATGAGAATAGATCATCGGAATTGCTGTCCATACACGTGTTCATACCGCATACCTCATCCAACGAACTCATTTCACAGACATTGCCACTGTCATCATACAGGTCGATGGATTCAATCCCCAGGTCGGAAGTCCATGAGCCGATCATCGATCGTTCACCAACGATGGGCGCTTCGACTGACACAAAAAGTTGTAGTGTCCAATTGCCATCAATTTTGACTGGGCGAGCACTGCTCGATGTGAATTCTAAAACGGAGGGGACATCTTGCAGACCGGCACTGTAAGGGGTTTCCAGATCGAAGGTGATGGCATTGTCATCATCGCCCACCAAGAGATTGCGCAACGTGGAGATTTGAATTTGCTGACCACCTACACCTTGCTGCAAAGTGGTCAACAGCCATCCTTGGTAATCGTCTGAGAATGTAGACAGGTTGATTAGGGTTGGGGCGTACGCATTTTCCATCAACGGTGAAATGGATCCCCCTTCAATTTGCGGGAAATACCAAGATTCAATCTCGGTGCGCCACGTTGGGTCTGTATCAAATTCTGGAATCAATGCGTCATCACAGTCCGGATCATAGCAGGCAAGAATGTCAATGCTGTATGCAGTGTCGGTGCGCAATGCATCAACTGTAACCGTTGTGTCAGTGACCTTTTCTGAGAACACCACCGCGCCAAACTCTGAGGTGACGGTGACTTGATAATGAGTGGGTTGCCCGTTGTCCTCTTCATCGGGAGGGGTCCAAGCCACGGTTGAACTTGAGGAACTGTTGTCGATGGTTTGTGCATCTGGATCCCACGCTGGGCGATCGGAATCTCCAATTAAATCATTTGAATTCTCTACGTCCAATGCTGCATTGTTGCACCCAAGCATCCATAACAATGTACCCAACAGTCTCATATGTACCTCTGTTTGTGGTCTTTCAATTCCTTTATCAGAACTTTTCTGTGTGTTGTAATTACGCTCACAGTTAGCCTGACAAACACTCTTGCAATTATCTTGCAATTACCGTACCAATATAGCCGATGCAGTGTATTTGGGGTAGAGTATGGACGAGAGATATAGAGTAGGGGGGGCAAATGTTGTGGTTTTGGTTGGGCTGTATAGGGTACAAAGATGACACAGCGTCTGACCGAACTTGGATAGATCTAACGGCCTATAGAATCTCTGATATTGAGTCTGACTTGTTTCCAGATCATCAACCGGATGTCATTGAGTGTCCAGCCAACGGCTTGCGAATTGAACTCAATCAGCTTGAGGTGCAAACCGACATCTGCAACTATGCTTTGATCGAGTGGGAAACTCAATACACTGTGCCGGCCAACACAACAATGGAGGCATTGGTTTTGCACACGGGATTGTGGGCGCCTGAAACTGGCAATGCGCATTTTGCCTTGAGCATCAACGGAGAATTGTTTTGGGAAGAGCAACCACCGATCCCTTCAGATACCGAATTTTTCTTCAAAGAGGGGGTGTGGCCGACGGAAATTCCCAGTGGATCCACCGTTCAACTACATTTGCACAACCACGGAGCCAACGATTGGAAAGTTGGCTATTTTCAACCGACTGATTGAGCAGTCAATGACCCAGCTCATTGATGACCCATTCAGTGATTGCCCAATTTAATTATGACCCAATTTAATGATAACATAGCTCAATGGTGGCCAAGACGGCTCGCTCGATGCCTTGTGCGACTTCATGAATGGCGGCATTTTCCATGTAGGCTGGGGCGGTGACCAGTTTGTTTGTGCTGTCGACCACCATCTCGGTCACCGGACACACTTGATGGGTGGCGCCAAGTGCTTCGAGTGCTGAAGCGGTTCCTTCATCCGATCCAATGGTCAGAGTCCCTTTTCGGAGACAGAGGGCCAGAACGGCAGGTGCAATGCATACGGCTCCGATGGGTTTTCCAGCATCGTGAAAAGACTGCACCAAGTGCTGAACATCGGGTTGAACATTTGCCTCGGCCCCTTCAAAGGCAAAAGAACAAAAGTTTTTCGCCGCGCCGAACCCACCGGGTAAAAATAAAGCATCAAATGTTGATACGTCGACATCTTCGATGGACAACACGTTGCCCCGCGCAATCCGTGCAGCTTCCACACGAATGTTTCGTGTCTCCTCCATCTCTGTTCCGTCCAAGTGGTTGATGACGTGGTGCTGTGCACGATCTGGTGCAGCAATGGTGTATTGTGCTCCAGCTTTAGAGAGGGCGAGTAAGGTGGCAACGGACTCATGAATTTCAGCGCCGTCAAATACGCCACATCCAGATAGCAGTACGCAAATGTGTATATCAGTTGTAGACATCGATTTCTCCAGTTTGGTGTTGTACAAATACTGTCAAGTGAACATTACAAATCCAAAGTGTATGTAACTGTTGTCGCACGATGAAGTTATTGATCTGTTTATAGTATCGACTTAGGACAATCCGGCTCGTTTCCACAAATCGGTCAACCTGGCCGAAGCTTCGTTGGTCCACATTTGAACCAACGGGTTGCTTGCTACGCGATTGGCGAGATAGCCATCTCCATCAAACTTCCAGTCGCCCCGTGTCATGATTCGTTGTAAAGCGGGGGTGACATTGGCCATGCTGAGTGCTTGCAGTGGAGCTTTATTTGGCCAAAAGCAAGGGTGGTTCGTATCCCACACCAATAGGTTTGCCCATCGTCCCTCTTCAATCATGCCAACAGGTGCAGCTGGGTGTAGGTCCGCTGCATCATTCCAAAGAGCAGACAATAGATTGGTTGGATCGACAAATGGTGCGCGCATATCGTAAATGACTTGTCGTTCCTCTTTGACGGCTCGGGCTCGTTTGGCTGAAGGCTCTTGACGAAACTTGCGCAGCGGATCTCCCATCGTGACGCCATAGGCATCGGCAGCGGCGAAGAACCTCAGTTCTGCTTGAACGTTGATGGAGTCGTTGCAAGAGGGGGAATCTGTTCCAATTAATATATCAAAACCTCGATTGCGCCAAGCATTGGTGTGGGCTGGAAAGCCAAACTGCATTTGCGCTGCGGGACAATGTCCGAGTCTGTCAAAAGACGGGTTGAGCATATTGAGTTCGTCGTCACCGACATACAGAGCGTGCACCCACAGTTTGTTGACTTCTAGATCGGTCAGTCCCAGTTTTTCCATGCGTTTGAGGGGCGATAACCCGTGCTCTTTCCATGACCATTCCACTTCATCCAATGCTTGAGCAAGGTGTGAGTGGATCGGGAGGTTGTGTTCATCGGCTTGAGTGGCGATGGTTTTCCACAAATCATCAGATACGGTGTCCGTGGCGTGGGGACCAATCACCGAAACGATGCCCTTTTGTAGTGCATCTGTATTCTCTTGTAGATCAAAGGTTTCAATCCAGGCATCTTCGGTTCGGTCTTTTCCTGGTCCGTCCAAATCTTGAAGGGTCGAAGCGACAGCACCACAGAGTCCGACATCTGACAAGCCCTCGACCAGCATATTTCCAAAGTAGTAATGTTCCCATACCATTCCAGTACCAGACATCAATGCCTCGACAGCTCCCAATCGTGTGAAGGCTCGAACATCTTCCGGCAATAGGTTCTGTTCCAACTTGAAGTACAAATCTTTGACGACATTTCCTTCTAAGGAAGCCAGTCCACCAATCCCTCGAAACGCCAACATGCACAAATGAGTGTGGGCATTGACAAATGCAGGTGTTATAAGGGCATCGCCTAGATCTTCGATCTCCAGTGGTGAAGCCTGTTCTTTCCAACCGTTCCAGATCTTTCTTGTTGCTGGTGTGACACTGGTAATGCTGCCGGCCTGAATGCTGATGATGCATGGGTGAATGGTAAAGTCGGGCAACAATACACGTTCGCTAAAAATGTGTCGGGGCAAGGTCATGTAGAGACTCGTTCATGTCTGTTGGCGGCGTATTCTCTGACTAGTGAGCAGTGTTGCCAAACGGGGTGGGTGATCAAGCGTCGTCGAATACCCAAGTCAAGTTTGTTCCAGACATAGTTTGGAATGTCCAATGACTCTTCAATGTTCCACCACAACTGTAAATCGTCTGCCAGTTCGTCATAGAGAAAAGCAACGTTTGCAGTGAAAACCGTTCCATGATTGGAGCGCACTTGTACTTCTTTGAGTGCTTGAAAGGAAGAACCATAGATATTGCTGACTGGAATGGCGTCCCAAAATGTGCTGCTGCGAAAATCTAACGACATGGAATCGTCAATGACCAGATCAATGTGTTGGGCCAACGTTTCAATCAGTTGCTTGTGCAAGGCAAATCGAAGCCCGTCGTCCAGTGGTGTTAATACTGCGCACTCATCGCCCTGATCGCTCCAATGTGGTTGGGGGTCAGGGCGATTCCAAAAAGGGTGGTCTTGCCTCGAAGGAAGAGGGTGATTTTTGGGATCTAAAAACCACTCAAGTGTTTCGGTTGGTACCCAGCCGACCATGATCTCAGATGTCGAGGTGGCAACACTAAAATCGCCGTGGGGCAATCCACCGTAGGCAGAGCGACCCGTGCCTTTTTTTCGAAATGGTGTGCAGACGTGCTCCAATTCTTTTCCGACATAGACCTTTGGTCCACCCAACAACCACGTGCGATTTGGAATTAAATCGGGCAGCAGGTTGCAGATGACACGTCCTGTGTCGGCTCTCGATACGGGAGAATATCGTGAAGAGGGATGAAAGGAGTGCGGCGTTCCGGAGTCTGGTGGTTGAACATGTCCGTCTTTGATTTCATCGTGGTAACAAGACACACGCAACATTGTCCAAGGCACTTTGAGTCTGCGAATTCGGATGTCCATGTGAAAAGTCTGACGATTCAAAGGGTTGGGAGACCATCGGTAACCACCCATGACCGAAACGTGGAGCATCTTTTGTATGTTGTGTTGCGAAGCGATTTCAATGATGTTCGCACCAGCTTCTGGGGTGTACTGAGGCGCACCAAATCCAGCCGTTCGTGAATCAATACAGGATACAATACAAGAGGCTCCACGAATGACTGCTTCAATCGCGGCTGGATGATCGGCATCTGCAAATGCAATGTCGTTTACATCAACCAATTTTTCGAGGCGGTGAGTGTCGTGATCATTTTTCGCGACTGGTCGCACAGCCAAACCGCGTCTCAACGCTTCTTTGACCACTTCAATACCAGTTTTGCCATTGGCACCAAATACAACTATCATGCCCCTATTGTATCTCATTTTGAGTAAATGGTCCGTAACTTTGTAAGATCGTTGATGGTCCACGTTCATAGTGCAAATTTGGATCATTGGAAGAAGGCTGTAAATCGGCTATCATATTGTAAGAACTGCAACAGTCATCCATGGAGTGGAACCATGAAACATCGTTTGGAAGCCCTGCGTCGAGTGAGTCGACTGGAAGAACCGCGCATTGCCATTGTGAGTATGTGGGACGTGGAAAACAATGCGGTGAGAATTTTGGCTGCGACGTTGCGGGCAGCGGGACACTCTGTGATTGAGATTTATTTCAAAGATTGGATATCCAATGATTTGGAGCCGGCATCCGATAGACAGTTGGAAAACTTGGCACGGGTGATTCGACGAGAAGAGATCAATCTCGTTGCGCTCTCTATTCGAGCTTCTTCTTATGCCAATCAGGCCAAGATATTGACGGAATACGTTCAAAATGAGATGGACTTGCCTGTACTTTGGGGTGGGATGCACCCAACATTGATGAGTCAAGAGTGCATTGGTGTAGCCGATATGGTGCTTCAAGGAGAAGCAGAGTACGCGCTGTTGGAGTTTATGAATGGGTTGAAGTATGGGTCCGAAGACTGGTATTCTTCTGCCAACGTTTGGTTTAGACACGACGCTGAGAGCATTCAGAAAAACGCCCGTCGTCCACTGATCCAAGACTTGGATGCGCTTGAATTCCGAGACTATACGACCCACAGTCAAAAGTATTTCATTTATGGCAATACCTACATCCAAGGCGATCCGATGGTCGGTGATCCTGTGTTTCAGATGATGGGCTCTCGTGGCTGTATTTATCAGTGTTCCTACTGTTACAACTCAACCTACAAAGCGGACATCTATCCTGGGCAAAAGTGGTTTCGCACGCGTTCACCCGCGTCTATGGTCGAGGAGATCAAACGAGCCCAAACGCATTGGAACTTCAAAAGAATTCGTTTCGACGACGAGGTGTTCAACTTTCGGATGGATTGGCTCAAAGATTTTTGTGAGCGCTACCCTAGAGAAGTGGGGGTTCCATTCGAGATTTTCATTGAACCAAAATTGGTAAACGAGCGAAGAATGGAGATGTTGCGCGATGCCGGTCTGCGCAATGTGTACATGGGCGTTCAGTCCAGCGAGCGTGTGACAGGGGATTTGTATGATCGCAAAGTCAAAAACCAAACGATTGCTGACATCGCTCAAATCTATCATCGTTTGGGCATCAAACCACATTTTCAGTTGATTTTCGACGATCCCGTTTCGACAGAAGCGGACAAGAAAGCGTTGTTTGAGATGATCAGCACCTTTCCACACCCCTATGATTTGTATCTCTTTTCAATGACGGTATTTCCGGGATCTGAACTCAACAAGAAACTTCTTCAAACGGGGGTCATCAACCGATTTGATGTTGAAGGAGACAACACGAAGACGTTCAATCAGCATCGAATCAACTTGAGTTACCCACGTGCGGTCGAAGACACATTTTGGATTGCCTTGACGCAAATGCTCAGTAAACAATTTGTACCGCAACCGTTGTTGCGTCAGCTCAGTAAATCAGAGTTTCTGCGCAAGCACCCATGGCCGTTGATTCAAATGGCTCACGGAACCAATTTGGTGAAGATGGGGGTGCTCTCTGCCAACATGGTGCGCAAAGGAGAAATGACGAACACGTTGTTGCGTCGTTGGTTGTCTTCGTCTCGCATGATTACGACATAAAAATTTGAGTCGAGTTATCTGTCCGCCCTGTTCTCTATGGAGGATATTCGTCTAGGTCCTCATCAGCGGGTCCGTAATTGGGTTGGGAAAACGTCTAGAAACAGTTATATCAGACAAGGTGTGTGGCGATGCTGCATGCCATTTTGTGAGGACTGTGTATGAGTAAACGTACTGCTGGAAAAGCGAGAAATATTGCCAACAATCGTCGTGCTTGGCACGATTATGAGATCTTAGATCGATTGGAGTGCGGCATTTCACTGACGGGTTCGGAGGTCAAATCCTTGCGTGCCGGTCGGGCCAGTATTGGTGAAGGATACGTCATTTTTGACAATGGCGAGGCCTTTCTGATTCATGCGCACATCCCCATCTATCCACAAGCAGGACCTCAAAATCATCAGCCAGAGCGGAAACGTCGATTGTTGATGAAAAAGCGAGAGATTGCTAAGTGGTCGGAAAAGGCCAAAGCCAGTGGGTACACCGTTGTACCGTTGCAACTGTATTTCAGTGGTTCTTGGATTAAACTCGAAATCGGATACGGACGGGGTCGAAAACAATATGACAAACGACAAAAACTTAAAGAGCAAGATCACAAACGCGATGTGGCTCGTGCCCTTCGCAACAATTCCCGCTATCGCTGAAGCCTCAGAAGGAGCGGGACTGTCTCCGAGTACACTTTGGACAGGGATTGCTGTCGCTTGGATTGTGTCGGCTGCCTTGACGGCAAAGAATGCCAAAAACGGTCTTCTGTTGGTCAGCGCGTTGGGTGCCGTGGTGTCTTTTTACTTGGGTGGGCAGCACTTTAGTGATGCGCCCGCATTGTGTGATGCTGGAAACCTCTATTCGTGTTCGACGGTGAACACCAGTGAGTATTCTGAGCTGTTTGGGGTGCCCATCGCTCTGTTGGGTTTGGGCAATTTCGTCGCAATGGGTGTGCTGGCATTTTTGCAAAATGATAAGGCAGATGAATATGCCTCCGTCGGACCTTTGTTGTTTGTGACAGGAGTTGTGTCCGTTCTATATTCCATTGTTTTGGCCTTTATTTCCAAAAGCGTCATTGGGGCTTGGTGTTTGTTTTGCATCTCATTGTATGGATTGAATGCAATAGGGCTGTTTGGCGCTTGGAAACTCAAGTCGCAGTTGAGTGCACCAGTTGGACTGTTTTCTGGAAAGTCAGTATCGACCGCAGCGACGACCTTTGTTGGCTCGACACTCATTGCGTTTATGATCATTGCCCCATCGGAATCTCCACAGGGAGAGGGTACGGGAAGTACACAAGTTGACATTGCTGCGCTGATTGAACCGTTGTCAGAAGCATTGCCATTGGATGGTTCCGAACCGGTGATGGGCGATCGCAAAGCCGGTATTCAATTGGTTGAGTTTGCCGATTTTGAATGTCCACACTGTGCGATGGTTGCCCCACAACTCAAGGAATTGTTGGCTTCTAATTCGAATGTGAATTTGCGGTTTAAGCATTATCCAATCAGCAACATTTGCAATCCCAATGTTGGAGGCGAAGGTCATGCCAATGCTTGTTTGGCCGCTACGGCAACCGACTGTGCGTTAAAACAAGGCAAATTTTGGCAAATGAACAGCATTGTATTCAAAAATCAAAGTTACTTGTCGCGCAAAGACATTGAATTTATGGCGGAGGCACAAGTCAAACTGGATATGGCACAGTTCAAAACCTGTTTGGACGATCCTGCGATGGTCAAAGGGATTCAGTCGGATATTGCTGCAGCTGAAAAAGTTGGTGTGACGGGGACGCCGAGCATTTACATCAAAGGTGTCGCCAATACCGAGATATGGTATAAAGTGACTGGTTCTGTCAAGCAGTTGCAAGCCGCGTTGGCTGCACTGGAGAAGGCTTCTACGAAGGAGTGAGCATGTCAATGGCATGGGTAGAATTGCAGTGGGATATCCCCAGAGAACAAGCCGCAGTTTTGAGTGGTCGACTGTTTGCCTTGGGTGCATTGGGGGTACAAGAAGATTATCGCCCAGGCGAAGAGCCTGCGCCACTGCAACCGTGGGATGATCCAAGTACACCCGTTGAAGAACCAGAACGCATGTTGTTGAAAGGCTGGTGGGAACAAAGCGCATTCGAAGATGCTCGAGCACAGGTGAGTATGCTCAATGCTTCCCTGGATGACATTGAGCAGACTGGTCGGGTTGCCTGGGTTCCTGTCTCTCAAGAAGACTGGGCCAACGCTTGGAAACAGCATTTTTCACGTCGTGTTTTTTCAGAATCCTTGGCGGTGTCACCCCCTTGGGAGGCACTCGAAGGGGACGTGGTACTTGAACCTGGCATTGCATTTGGAACGGGAGAACATCCTACAACCGCTTCTTGTTTGGAAGCCCTTGCGTTGTGGGCACCTTTGAGTGAGAACCAAACCTGTTTGGATTTGGGGTGTGGGTCTGGTATTTTGGCCTTGGGTGCTGCAAAACTGGGAATGGATGTGATTGGGGTGGATATTGAACCAGCAGCCATTGCCTCTGCCAATGACAATGCTTCGCGCAACGGGCTGGCGATTGACTTTTCCCAAACCGATGTTGCCGACATTGATCAGCAGTTTGATGTGGTGGTTGCCAACTTATTTGCGGAGGTATTGGTTGCGTTGTCGAATGACATCCTACGTGTTTCGTCAGGGTACATTGCATTGGCTGGTATTTTGGCAAGCAAGTCACAGATGGTAGAAGACGCCTTTTCATCCTTGGAATTGCTTCGACGCAAACAGGAAGGGGATTGGATGAGTTTGTGGTATAAGGTACCTTCTATTCCATCTTGATGGACTTTTCTGTATGCGTCGTTTCCTAAGCCTCGAACTTCCGACTGCCGTTCAAACAGTCTGCCTGTCACGCGAGACCAGCCATCATCTATTGAGGGTTGTCGGTATTGCACCGAATGAACAGGTTGAATTGTTCAACGGTCAAGGCGCTGGGTGTGTGGCTCGATTGCTGACAGTGGTGGATGGCCTTGCAGAAATGGCTTGGGTCAGTCCCATTCACAAAACCGAACAACTTCCCGCGTTGACTATGGTGTTGGCATTGACCAAGGGAGATGCTTTTACGACGGCTCTCAGAATGGGAACGGAGATGGGGGTGGCACGATTTGTCCCGGTGCAGGCTCAACGTTCCATTGCCAAAGGCGACAAGTCCAAGCGTTGGAAGAAAATTGTCACAAGTGCGTCGGCGCAATCTAAAAGATTGGACACCCCGGAGGTTCTGCCACTGCAAACTTGGAGGACAATCTGGCCCTTATTGCCAGAGGAGCCACGATGGGTGTTGCATCCAGTGGACGAGGATGTTCCAACAGTACAGTCCATTGAAGCGGCCACGACGATTTTTGTGGGGCCGGAAGGTGGGTTTACCAACCAAGAAATGGGGTGGATGGTCGATCATGACTGTGCGCATCGTTCTCTTGGTCCGTTGGTGTTGAAAGCCGACACTGCCTGCATTGTCGCAGCATCAATGGCATTGCAAAGATTTTAATTCATGTTCATGAAACACAACAACAGACTGGAGAAACGATGATTTGGATGAGCTTGTTGCTTGCGTGTGGGGAGTTGGAACCCAAAAATGCAGATACTAGAGTAGATATGGATACAGCCTCAAGTGAGGAAGACCCCAACTCCATCGATCAATACAAGGCTGTGTATTGTGAGGCGTATTCCACGCGCTGCAATGTGTACGAGAGCATCGAGGCCTGTGAAGAAGAGTTTGATTCGTGGTTTGCGTCGGACTGTACCATCTCAGACAAGGACGCGTTTGATGTCTGTGCCGATTGGTTGTTCTCACTCGATTGCAGTGTTGAAGGCTGGATCGACGAGTGTGACCAATTCTATACTTGTCCCTGAGAATTTATTGAGTCCTTTGGGTGTAGAATCGCTTTGTTGACTGTCATGGAGCCGTGACATTAGAGGGTGCGAACGTACAAAATGATGTTTGCGATGTCGGTGTCTGTTAAGTCTGGAAAGGCAGGCATGGCGCCGTCTCCATTTTGAATTGCATTGTAGAAACTCTCATCACTTTCAACCTGAATTCCTGGGCCGGAAGCCCCAAGAGCATCGCTTCCGTGACACCCTAGACAATTGCTTTCATACAGTGCTTTACCCAATTCTTCGGGCGTGGCATCAATGTCTTCAACGGATGGCTCTACCGTATCGTCAGTGGCTTCATCATCCATGCCACCAGATGTATCTGTAGTTTTGTCACCACACGCAACGAGTGCAAGTCCCAACGATACAATATTGAACAAAGACATAGAACATTCCCAATTGTTTTTGGTGAACACCAGACTGGTTTGCAAAGTTTCGAAGAAGTCGCTCCACTGTCACTCAGTGATCACCAACCCGACAACTCTTATGCGCGTCGACGCCGCCACGCCATCAATGGAATCAATGGCAAGAACCAAGCTGCAGATGCAGAACCACACCCCTCTGCTTCAGACGCGATGCTTTCTACCAATGCCGGTGGGATTGGTTGTGCGTATACAGAGATTTCATCAAATACCCAATCTTGATTGCCATCTTCATCGGTGACCAAAACATAGAGAGAGAATGTTTGTCCTTCACCCGATACCTGATCTGGGGCAGTCCACGTAATTGTTTGAGAATTGACGTCTGAAATGGCAGCGTGTCCG
>CBFICN010000010.1:313-38066 GCA_965661045.1 uncultured Myxococcota bacterium | reverse complement strand
AGCACCACCAGTGGCGTCCAAGTCTGGAAAGTTGATGACGGGTGGGTTGACCACGATATCGGGTACACCATCGTCACTCAAGTCATTGGGTCCATTGCTGGCCTCTTTGATTTCGTATTCCTGACAGGCGAACATCAGACCGATTACGCCAAATAAAGAGATGTTTTTCATGAAGGGTTCCTCCGGACCAAACTGTCTTGTCAAAGGTGTACGTTCAAGTAAGAAAGTACTTTTGGACAAGAAAGTCACTGAAATGTGTATACAACGTCACAGTTTATCATATCTGACAAGCGGTTGGTTGATCAACAAAAAATACGTTTCTGTGTAAAAAGCCTGTTGAATGTACATTTGAATCTGGCTTCGTGCACATTCAATTCAGCTTGAGATTTGTTGGATTGACTTATCGGACAACCGAACCGGCTTCTGTACTCTCTGACAACGTTTGAATGTGGTTGCCGTCCTTGCTGTTGGCGATCAGAACAAAGTGTTCTCCTTCACCAAAGACAGAAATTGAGGTTCCAGTTGGGAAGTCTGCACCGGCAGTAACCAAAGACTGCAAGCGTTCTCCACCAGCGGCCATCAACATTCCTTCAGAGGGGACACCGCGAAGTTTGGAGGGTTTGAGGTTGGCAACCACAGTGACCTTTTGGTTTACCAATTCTTCTGGTGTGAATCGAGCTGCAATACCGGCCACGATGCTTCTGGGCTGTTCTTCTCCCACATCGACTTTCATACAGAGAAGTTTGTCGGCCTCGGGGTGACCACCGGCTTCCACAATCTGACCCGCTCTCAATTGGATTTTGTTGAAATCTTCAAGGTTGGTTGGACCAGCGACCACGACCCCTTGACCAACAGCAGCATCGGTTAGGTTGGGCAGTTGGGTGCCTGAAATTACCAATGCCTCATCTGTTCCAACGTCGACAGTCAGACGTTGCGTGTCGCCAGTTTCAACAGCGGTGATGATGCCACTTTGAAACGGTACGCGTTGAAAGACTTTGAGTTTGATTCGTTTGGCTTTTTCGGGGGCTTTGGTTTCGGGTGTGGGTTCAATGCCCAGTGCTTTGTCGCGAGCGGCTTTGATTTCTTTGGGAAGTTTTTTCATTTTTGGAAACAGTGGCTTGCCCATATTGGTTTTAAAGCCCGCAGTCAGACCATTCAGATCACTGAGGGTCGCGGCGTCAAAGGACTCCACACCCAGTGCCGATAGCAATGCTTGACATTTACTGGGCATGATTGGCGATAGCAACCAACCTGCAACGCGACACACTTCGAGTGCGTACCGCATGACTTGACCGCATCGTGCCTCTTCACCCGTTTTCATCAGTTTCCAAGGTTTTTCAACTTGAATGTAGCGGTTGCCTTCTTGTATGAGGACTTGTAAGGCTTCGAGTGCATGAAAGAACTGTAGGTTTTCCATGTGCTTACTGAAGGTTTCCACACAGGTCTTGGTGGCGGCTTCCAACTTGAGATCGTTCTCTGTACGTTCGCCAATTTCTGGAATGAGTCCACCATGAGAGTTTTGAAGCAATCCGATGGCGCGTTGGTATAGGTTTCCAATGCCGTTTGCCAAATCAGAATTGTAGCGCACCAAGAAATCGTCGTGGGCAAAGTTGCCGTCGACGCCAAAAGGAATTTGACGCAACAAGAAGTAGCGTACGGGGTCCACACCGTAATTGTCCACCAGCAAGTGTGGATCGACCACGTTGCCCAAAGACTTGCTCATCTTCTGTCCTTCTACGGTCCACCAACCGTGTGCGACGAGCGACTTGGTGGGTTCAAGCCCCAGTGCAAAAAGCATGGTTGACCAGTATACAGAGTGGGTGGTCAAAATGTCTTTTCCAATCAGTTGAAAGGTGGACGGCCAATAGCGTTCAAAGCTTTCAGAACGTTTCGATGCATCGGGGTGATAGCCGATGGCAGTGATGTAATTCAACAGGGCATCAAACCATACATAGGTGACATAGTCCTTGTCGAAAGGCAGTTCAATCCCCCAAGAGAGTCTGGACTTTGGCCGAGAGATGCACAGGTTTCCAACTTCTTTTTTGAGATACCCGAGCATTTCGTTGCGTCGAGACTCTGGCTGAATGAAGGTTGGGTGGTCTTCAATCCATTGTCGCAACTGGTCTGCGTACTTGGACATGTTGAAAAAGTAGTTTTTCTCTTGAATCCATTCCACTGCAAGACCGGTGTCTGGACACTTTCCATCAACCAAGTCCTTTTCTGTCCAGAATCGTTCGGCTGCTGTTGAGTACCATCCTTCGTAATTGTCTTCGAATATATCGCCGCGTTCAAACAGTTCACTCAAGACTGCTTGCACCACACTCGTGTGTCGAGGTTCGGTTGTTCGAATGAAATCGTCGAACTGGATATCCATTTTCTCCCACAGCGCTTTGAAAGGCTGTACCATCGAGTCTACGTGCTCTTGGGGCGTCTTGCCAAACTTTTTGGCTGCATCGAATACTTTTTGACCGTGTTCATCGGTTCCCGTCAAGAAGTGAGTTTCTTTGCCGTGCAGTTTGTTCCATCGTGTCATAACGTCAGCCGCTACGGTGGTGTAGGCGTGTCCCAAGTGAGGTTTATCGTTGACATAATAGAGCGGAGTCGTGATGTAAAAAGTGTTTGTAGACATTGTAAACCTCAACGTGGTGGTGGATATTGCTCACGGATGGTGATTGAATTATAGGTAGACTGATTGTTCGAGTTTGAATAGAGACAGCAGGGCTGTTGAAAACAAAGACAAAAACAACAGTAAACCGACTGGTTATTAGCCAAATTTGGGGTATTTTGCAAGCCTAGAGACATAGAAACCAGAAAGAATGTGTGTCGAGTCCGATGTCTGTCGTGGTCACGATTTATCAAAGCAATCGGTGGTATTGTTTCTAAGCAAACTGAGTGTAGGAGTCAGCTGATGTCATCATCCACCATCGTTTATGGACTGTATCAAGGTCTCTTGTTGCCACACCGCCTTGGAGGGTTGTCAAGAGGTCGCGAGTGGTGGGTGGAAGGACCCTTTCTCAAAACGCGTAAGGCGTTGCATCGCACCATCCTTAGCGCAGGTGAGTTTGTCAACGGGGAAGTGAACGGTCCAGACAATCGATTTGGTGCGGCAATAGGCCCCAGTTCTTTGGCAGAACTGATTCACTATTTTTGTGAAGGTCAGCGTCTGATTGCAGTCATTGAAGACGGAAACTTTCAAAGTCCCGATGCTGTGTGTGGAAGAGAGGAATATACACTCTCAAAAATGGGGATGCCTTCTGTGACAAACTTTGCGCGGTGGGAGAAAGTCTGTGAATCCCTTGATGATATTCAAGAAGCATTGGACTTTGGCGCCAAAGCCTTTGTGATCAATCCGATGGAGCGACCAGATACAGACAAATGGAATCCAGTGTTCCCCATTGCTGTAGAAGACATTGATGCGCCACCGGTGTTGCCTGAAGATTTGAGAAAGGGCTTACAGTGGCTTGTGGGGACATCCAATACTTTGAACGACACACATCGCTACGTTCCACAGGCTTTGTGGGAGGTCACGCCAATGTGTGAAGCGGTGCTGGTGTTTCACATGGAC
Organism: uncultured Myxococcota bacterium; assembly: GCA_965661045.1. Classification (GTDB taxonomy): domain Bacteria; phylum Myxococcota_A; class UBA796; order UBA796; family UBA796; genus CAJWHX01. The sequence goes on along the minus strand of CBFICN010000010.1, from coordinate 34,501 downwards.
CGCGACGAGGATTGCTTGGCGGTGTATTCTGAAGAGGCGATGGATTGGGATGAGAGAATGGCCGATGTGCCGGGTATAGAAGCTGGTGAATGCTTTTGGATTTCATGCACGGTGCCCACGATGCAACTGCGTTGGAAGCGCGCATTGTACGAGGCATGTGACAATTGGAACGGTGAATGCCCAGTTGAATTGCGGTCTTTGGTTCCGGTACAGGTTGTTCAGATTGAAGAAGACATCGAAATACCAGACGCGGCTTCTGTTGAAGGTGCAGAAAAGTCAGAAGAGACAGAAGAAGATTCAGAAGAGTCGTCCTCTGATTGATAGAATGGAGGAAGCCAAGTCAAATCTGAGTTGATCTGCGGCAGTGTTAAGACTGGGACGGGTGACGAGGGTCTGAAGGGTCTAAAACTTCAGGCCCTTGATGTCCAGCAACCTTTCGGTAGTTGCCATCGCTGTCTTTTTTGTAGGTGCTCAAACCTGCACTGGCGGCCTTTTGCGTTGTGTTGTGAGAGACTCCACCAAAGCTTTGAAAAGAACGTTGCAATTCTCCAAAACCGCGGATATCGTCATTCTCACCGGCTTTGAGAGAACAATGCATCCCGCAACGCGCTGGTTCCATACTGGATTTTTGAATGAGCAGTTCCAACGTGGCTTGGCAATCTTGACAGCGATAGGTATATAAAGGCATTAGAAATATGGAAGTGAAAGGTTTATGAAACAACAAAAAATAGTCTCTTTAGGCATTGTGGGCAAGGAGTCCATGTACCCTTTTTCTGGCGTTTTTTCAGCGGTAGGGCGAACCGATGTCGGGGTTGCGTCGGTGGTCGGTAGAATTCACGATGCTGATATTCGTCGAGATTTTGAACAAACCATTCACTTTTCAAAAGAGTTGTCTCGGTTGATTGGTGGATACAAAGGTTCGCTCAAAGGTCTTTTTCGATCGATTTGGGATTGGTACCACAGACATCGTTCTCACAGTCAAATCATTTGTTTGGTTGTACAGGTGGTGTCCGAACAAGATGAACTTTGGTTGTCTATGAGTGGTACGTCAGGCGTGTGGGGATTGCACCAAGAGGTGTGGTATCCACTGGTTGCGGATGGAAGTGCATTGATCAAAGACTCACTTGCCGGAGACTATCCAATGGCTGTCAATATTGAACCCTTTCCAGAGCGGGTCGTGGTTGTGCCAAATCCCTCTAAAAATCAGTTGCCAACCAGTGTTGGAATGAACAAATATGTTTTTGAGGTGAGCGATGTCGATTGAGTTGGCAGAGCAGGAATTGCGAGAACTGTTGGAGACCGGACAACCCATCGTGGATACTGTGGGTGAATGGATGGCCAAAGACCCACAGATTGTAGCCGTCATTTTGTTGGAACAGCGCATTGTGCACTCTCTGTTTGGGGAATGTTTGTTGGGCATTGTCGATACGTTGGAAGCCTTTATCCCGCCTGAAGATTTGTATGTGGCGTTGGGAAAGCAGATGACCCTCAACTTGGATTCTTTTATGAATTGGTTGTTGAAACGCCATGGAACTGCATTGTGGTTGATTGATGTGTTTAAAGAACTCGAAGGGTCCAGAATGGGCTATCACCATTTGATGTACAAGCATTACAACCACGGTCGAGACCTCCCACAATGGTGTCAACGCTATGCGCAACAAGGGGCGAGAGATGGGTTGGTAGCTTTTGCGGAGGATACTGGGAACCCAATTCCGGCATCCATTCTGTACGCCGTGAACGATGTGGATGCAGGTTTGGAAGCGGCAGTGGGGGCGTTCATGTGCAACTCAAAATCGCCGGTGCTGGAATTTTTGGCTGCACGCCTTGGACCCAATTTGGACAACATCGTGTCGGCAATCGATGCGCGGCTGGCAGAAGAGGACGTTCCCAATCCCAAGAAAGTACAGTGGTGGCTTGACCAAATGGATTAGTGGACTGTGACTGTACAGGGAACCCCATTGAATACAGGGGTGCCAGTGTGCAAATCTGTGTTGGTCGGTAGAAGGTTTCGAACACTGTCATGGTGTGCCGAACACAGAATCGTGCTCACCGCGATGTGGGCGTTCAGTTCAATGATGCCTTGAACACTACCAAAAGCGGATGAGACAGTTGCTTTTTGGCCAGCTTCAAACCCGCTGTCTGGATGGACTCCGATACGAACATCTGTCGCAGACGCACTGTGGCTGCTGTGCAACACAAACGGTCGATCGGTATCCTCTTTGGGAAGGTCAACATGTCGGAACATCTCGTCCAACTGAGGTGGGTGTAAGACAATTGTGTCCTGAGAGGGTCTCCAAAGGGCGCGATTGTGTTCCCCTTGATAATTGAGACTGCCGTTCCAGTTGATGTCGTCGTCATTGAGTAGACCCCAAGCCCGTTTGATCCAGGCTTCCTGTCCACCTTTTTGAACCTGTTTGGCCAACAGTCGATTGGTGAAGCCCACCTCGCTGCCTGTCCATTTGAACGACAGTTTCTTGGATAGGGTGTTCAGTATTTCGTGTGCGCTTTTGCTGTCTCCAAATTGTGGGTGCACTGCGCTGGAAGTTGGTAGGCACTTGGTGGAAAATTGAGGGTTTCGATGCAGCAAAATATCAGACTCTTCCCACGGTGTACTCCGCGGAAGGACCACAGAAGCCACTTCGGTCAATGGGGTTTCTACATCCGACAATACAATGGAGTTCGACAGTGCTGAAAAGGCTTTCATAAACCTGTCCGACTGTGCTGTCATTGGAGGGTCCAAGAGCATCAAGGTTTCTAAGTTGCCTCGCTCCAGTTCCAACAGCAAGTGTGAAGACATATTTTGTCCAAGCAGCAACGGTTGTCCACCGACTTGGCTTTTGGGCGCGTTGTCTGTTTTGAGTGCGACCAAAAATGGCAAAATATCCAAGGCGCCCATCGATTCATACAAGCCACCGGGTCTCAAAGCATTGGCGCTGAGGGCGTGCAACGTCAGCCATGCCCATGCACCGAGCGTGGCATTTCTACATCGCAAAGCCCCCGGTGTCAGGTGAATTACGCTCATGGCGGAACGCACCCATTTTAAGGTAACACCAGAAATGTCGGCATCACTCAACCCACAGATCGAAGCGCATCGAGAAACGGGGTAGGGCGCAATCAACTGTTTGATGGTGTCTAGACCGGTGGTGTATTTGTTGACGTATTGTTTGTCATACCACCCATTGTTCAAAACCAAATGCAGCATGCCCAATAAGAAAAACGGTTCAGTTCCTGGTTTGATGGTCAGTTTTTTCTGCACATTAATGTGTGGCTCAAACCCAGTGGCGCTCACCACGGTCACCTTGGTGTGCTTGGTTTGCTGTGAATGTTTGATCTCTTTCGTGTATTGATGATCGGGTTGAAGCATACCCCAGCCTTCTACGTCGGGGTCGTCTCCCAAAAGCAAAATGTTGTGGGCGCGTCCCAAGTCGGACAACAAGGGCGTGGCGTGCCCAACCATCCATTCGGTCACCAACAAGCGACTGGCATCGTCTAAGCAGAGATCGGTAAACAAAGAAGTGGTCCCCGTATGGACGCTGAGCAACAGCGCTTCCACCCAATCCAGTCCGCGTAAATAGGTGGATTGACCAGTGTAGATTCCAAAGGTGTTTGGGCCGCGTTTTCGACCGGTGTCAATTGTGCTTGCCATGTGATCGAAGGCTGTGTTCCAAGAGACGTCTTTGCCATCAATGCGGGGACTTCGAATGCGTTTGTCAGAGTTGGGTTCTTCTTGGAAAGCCCGTTGGGCGTCTGTGCAGCAAAAGGATGTGCTTTCCGATGACAATGGAATGCTTGAACCACAACTTCTACAAAAAACAATGGATGTTGACATGATATTGCTCTGACAAAAAGGGAAATCTGTAGCAAGATAACCCAAAAATTACCGAACCCCATAATTTTGCGTGATCACAAAAAGATCGACAATAAACCCCAAATACAGTAGATTGGGCATTGCAACCGTATGCCTATACCGTGGAGTTTGTAATGTTGTTTTTTTCGATGATGTTGTTGGGCTGTCCATTGCCACCGAGTGAAACCACCAACGATGGACCCAAAATTACCAACAGTCCCAACAATGTGAATGGTGGACGTCAAGGAAACCAAGGCAACAATGGCAACAATGGTAGTGGTGGGATGGGCAAACCACCCGGTGCACCAGCCAATGTTGGTGGCGATATGGGCAGTGGCAATCCCAGCGCAGGAGGCGGTCAAGGTGGCCCTGCGGGTAAACCAGGGGGCGTCTTAATGGATATGGAGCAAATGAAAGCCCAGCAGTCTCAGCAGCAAATTGAAACGGTTGAGCACGTCACCATATCCGGTACAATTGAGGGAGAATGTGAAGGCGTGTTGCGGTTGGACGCCATTGGCACGGAAGACCTTGGTGGCCCAGAGTCTGGTGGAGAGATGAAGGGACCAATCAGCACCAAAGTATTGGAAACGGTTGGAGAGTTTACGCTTCTGATTCCCAAAGGAGCCTCCATCAATGTCGCCGCTCTTTGCGATGGCGATGGAAACAACAAAATCACTGCGGATGCCGACCAACTGTCTTTGGGCGCTCGATTGGGCGTGGTCGATGAAGATGTGTCTGATGTTACGTTGACCCTAGAAGCCATCAAGCCACCCAGTGGAGATTTGCCACCTGAAAAACCCATGCAAGAGTAGCAACATCAATTGTCACTCTGTATGACGCAGTGTCTGATTCGTGGTTTGGGATACGTGCCTTTGATTACCAATCTGCGTAGTCTTCATCTGAAGACTCTTCTTCTACGAGTGTCACCACTTTTGCGGGATTTTGTTCTACCACGTTCTCTTCCGTAGGAATGTTTTCTTGGATGGACTCCATACCAAAGATGAATTTCTTACGAATCAAGTGGTGCAACAAGTCGGACCCACCATTGGCAATGTTGCTGTTGAAACCCATACTGCCTGTTGGCAACATAGTGTCTTCGGGTGCGCGATTGAGAAAGAGTCCACCACAAGATAGAGCATCGAAGTTTGTTTCTTGCAAGGTTTCAACCGAACCAAAGATAGAAACAGATTTTCGGAAGTTTAGTTGGTTGTACAGTTCGACAGCGTGGTCATAGTCGTCGACTTCATAGACCAACAAGATTGGTCCTGGTGGGGTGTCGGTTAACATTGTGTTTTTGCTGTCTAGGTTGATTTTGTACAGCGCAGGTCGAACATAGTACCCTCGCAATTCATTGTCGAGGTTTTCGACATTGCGAATTGGCGTGTGTTTGTTGGTATACAAAGTGTGACCATATCGATGATATCGGGTTCTCCAGTGTTCTGAAATCATTGGGCCCAGATAACTGTCTTTCTTTGCTCCGAAACCAACGGTGATGTTGTCCAAACTTTCTGCAAGGGTGTCAATCAACAAACTCGATATTCCTTTTGTGATGAACACACGGGCAATGGTGCTGGGGCGCTGACCTGTGTACCGAACGGCACTGGCCAAAATCTCGCGAGCCGTATTGGTTAAGTCGGCGGAGTCTAGAACGATCGCTGCGGATTTTCCACCGAAGAACCCCATAAACTTATGGTGCGGTGCTGGTGGTTTGTTGTGTAGGATTTCTGTGGCTGTCGGATAACTGCCTGCAAACAAAGACCCATCGATCATGGGGTGCGACAAAATGTATTGGCCAATGTGAGAACCGGGCCCTTGAACCATGTTGTAGACACCGCGTGGTAGCCGACAGCGATCCCACAGTTCAGCGATTGCTTGGCCCACCCCCGGAGTGTATTTGCTCGGTTTGTGGACCACGCAATTTCCCATGATGATGGCCGATGCAGAGAACCAGCAGGTCGTCAGCAGCGGTTGGCTAAATGGCGTGAGCAATGCAATTGTACCGAGGGACTGTAATCTACGTTCAACATCGGCGGAATCGCTTTCTTCAGCTTGGAAGATTTTGTTGGCGGCTGCAATGAGTTTGTCCATATATTGATGGGCAACCGCCACTTCTTGTTTGGCTTCCCACAAGGGGATTCCGGTTTCTCGCGTCAATGTGTTTGCCAGAGCTTTGTTGTGTGTTTCCAACTGTTCTTGAAACTGGTTGACTACCGCCATTCTTTTGCGGACTGTGCTGGCATTCCAAACGGGCTGGGCTTCTCTGGCATAGAGGATCGCTTCTTTGGTGTTTTGCAACGAAAATGGATAACGCCCAATTTGGTCAGACCGATCACCGGGGTTGTTGTCATTGATAAAGCCACTGGTATGTGCGGCTTTGACGAAGGAACCATAGACATAGTCGCCTTTTTTCAACAGGGGGGGTGATTTTAAATCCACGGAACAGCTCTCGGTCAAAAGTTTGATTGTGTCATGCAAAATTACAGTATCCGTTTTTAATGTGCAAGGAAAAGGGGTCTTTTGTCATGGATTTGCAACAAAGCAAGAAGTGTTTGAGGTTTCAAGTGGGGTCGGTTAGGTAGCATGTCATTGTTGAACTCGATACAACAGGTCGAAGACAACAAACCATCCGGTTGAATTTAGGCAAACCATTTTCACGCCATATTATTGAGGTGCATTTTGACTCCCGAAAAACGTGTATACAATTCCATTTTGGACTGCATTGGCAACACCCCTTTGATCAAACTCAATCGCATTACGAAGGATTTGAAGTGTACGGTCTACGCAAAAGTCGAGTTTTTCAATCCTGCCGGTTCCATCAAGGATCGCGTGGCAAAACAGATCATTGAAGACTATGAAGCTGAAGGTCGAATTCAAGAAGGTGGAACCATCATTGAAGGAACCAGTGGCAATACAGGTGCTGGTTTTGCTTTGATGGCGACGTCGCGAGGCTACAAATCGATTTTTGTGATGCCAGACAAACAATCTGAAGAAAAACGACAAGCTTTGAGGGCTTGGGGGGCAAAAGTGGTCATCACACCGACAGATGTCGATGCCGAGGACCCACGTTCTTATTACAAGGTATCTGAACGCTTGGTGCAAGAAACAGAAAATGCCTGTTACGGAAATCAGTACCACAACCCCAGTAACCCCAAGGCTCATTATCACTCTACAGGACCTGAATTGTGGGAGCAAACAGAAGGGAAACTCGATGTGTTCATCGCTGGTGCAGGGACAGGGGGCACCATCACGGGGTGTGCCAAGTATCTCAAAGAGCAAAATAAAGACGTTAAAGTTGTTGCAGTAGACCCCGTTGGCTCTCTGTATTACGATTATTTTTACAGTGGGGTGATGACCAAGCCGTACACGTATGTGCTCGAAGGGATTGGCGAAGACTTTATGCCGTCCACCATGGGGTTTGAAAATGTGGATGACGTTGAACGCGTGACCGATCAAGAGTGTTTCGAGATGGCTCGACGCTTGGTTTCAGAAGAAGGCATCTTCGCGGGCGCTTCTTGTGGTGCGGCATTGGCTGGGGCGATGAAGTACCTCAAAAAGCACGATCGAGAAGGCATGATTGCGGTTGTGGTTTTGCCCGATTCTGCCAAAAACTACCTGTCCAAAGTATTCAACGACCGTTGGATGGAAGAAAATGGATTTATGGAAGCGTCTTCGATTCGAGGTACAGTGTCCGACTTGCTGCACGCCAAATCCAAACGTGGAATCGTGACCGTTGCGCACAATGCAACGGTTGTAGAGGCGGTGGAAACGTTGAAAGCCCACAATTATTCTCAAGCACCCGTGATGGAGGGAGACTCTTTGTTGGGCATTCTGACAGAGAAGAGTTTGTTGCACCATTCCATCAAAGGGTATGCCGCGCAAGAGAATGTCAAAGAACTGGTAGACATGGACTTCTGTGTGGTCCATGCGGATACAGAATTGTATGTCTTGACAGAGTTGTTCAGCCGTTTCGAGACCGCGTTGGTGTACAACGATGAAAAGAAGCCAACTGACATCATCACACGAATTGACCTGATTGATCACATGGCGCGTGTCAAAAAGCGCTGAGCGATTGACAATTGAACAATTGGTGATTCACAATGTCGGGTGTGGCTATGGTGCGTGTGTACAAATATGATAGACGAGGCCTTGGAGCGCTATGAAGAACAATCGTCGAATCAATACGCGCGCCATTCATGCTGGGCAGCCGCCAGAGCCGGTGACAGGCGCTGTGATGACGCCCATATTTCAAACCTCTACCTACGCCCAGTCTTCTCCCGGCAGCAGTGATTGGGGCTATGCACGGACCAAGAACCCCACTCGAAGTGCATTGGAGTCGTGTATTGCATCGCTCGAAGAGGGACGACATGGACTGGTGTATTCTTCGGGTGTGGCTGCTATCGACGCGGTGATGAGATTGTTGTCTCCGGGCGATATCGTTGTGTGTGGCGATGACATTTATGGTGGGACCCATCGATTGTTTACCAAAGGGTGGGCCCAGTTTGGCATCAAATTTCAGTTTGTGGATACCACGCACCCAGATCTAAAAATTCCACCCAACACGAAACTGGTTTGGGTAGAGACCCCAACCAACCCACTGCTTAAAGAAACCGATATCGCACTCGTCGCCCAACAGTGCAAGGCTGTCGGTGCTACATTGGTCGTCGACAATACTTTTGCGACCCCAGTTTTTCAGCAACCGTTGACAGAAGGTGCCGATGTAGTTGTGCATTCAGTGACCAAGTATCTCAATGGACATTCGGACGTCATCGCGGGTGCAGTGGTAACCAACGATGACAACTTGGCGGCTCGCTTGGCGTGGATCCAGAACTCTGTTGGGGCCATTTTGGGTCCCCAAGACTGTTTTTTGGTGATGCGTGGCTTGAAAACATTGCCTTTGCGCATGGAGCGCCATCAGTACAACGCTCAAAGAATTGCTGATTGGCTCGATAAACAGGACGTTGTGAAGAAGGTTTATTACCCTGGGTTCAGCGGTATGATATCCTTTGTTTTGAATGCAGATTTACAGACCACCAGACGATTTGTGTCGACCACACGACTCTTCACGCTGGCAGAGAGTTTGGGTGGGGTTGAATCGTTGATTGGGATGCCCGCCATCATGACCCATGCTTCTGTTCCTGTGGATGTTCGAACCGCAATTGGGATTGAAGATGGGTTGATTCGATTGAGTGTTGGCATAGAGCACATTGATGATTTGCTAGAGGATTTGCAACAGGCACTGGACACAACTTTTTCACAGACAACAGAACATTGAGGAGCACAATGGGCAACGATACACAATATGGTGGTGGAATGTTACGCCGTTTTGGTCTGCTCTATTTTTTGAGTGGTGTGGGGTTGATGCTTCGAAAACTCCGAATGAGCGACCGATCAGCCAACAATATTCGAGAAGCCTCCAACAAAGGCCCCATTGTCTACGTGTTCTATACCCGTTCAAAATTGGATTGGCTGGCCCTCAATCGTGTACTCAATCAGCGTCGACTTCCGTTGGCAGAAGTGTCTTTGGACATGCGCGTGCTGTGGTACCGACCCTTGCTGGACGCATGTCGGCAGGCCTGGGGTTCCATCAAGCGTTTGCTGGGGCGGTTGGACGATCGTCACCTACTGGGCAATACCCTACAGAAAAATGGTGTGGCCGCTGTATTTTTGACCAAACCCAACGGGTTGTTTTACACCAACACCGATGCGCTCGAACAATTGGTTGAGCTTCAAGCGACGATGGATTCATCCGTTCAATTGCTGCCGGTAGCTGTGGTGTGGCAGCGTCGTCCGAGCAAAGAACGTTCGGATCTGATGCGTTTTGTGTTGGGATCAGAAGACCAACCGGGTCCATTGATGAAACTTTTTTCGGTGGTCAACCGTGATCATGAGCCCATCATTCAAGTGGGAGAGTCGGTGGCGCTTACAGAAGTCCTAGAGCGCTATGAAAACCAACCGGCAAAACGCCAAATCCGCGTGGCGCGTTTGTTGCTGAAGGGCTATTTGTATCGAGAAACCCACGCCATTCGAGGGCCAAAGATTCGATCCTTTACGTGGTTTCGACGTCAAATACAGTTGGCCCCTGAAGTTCGAGAACTGATTCAGTCAGAAGCCGAACGAACGGGGCGTTCGGTTGACAGTCTAAAGCGAGAAGTTGACAAGACGGTGGAGCACATTGCGGCACGGTTTTCCTTTCGGATTTTAACGGCCTTCGCACTCTTTTGCCGTTTTGTGTGGAATCAAATCTTCTCTGGCGTGGACTTGCGTCCTGAAGACATTGAACGGATGCGAGAAGCCGTTCGGACAGGAACCCCCATTTTGGTGCCTTCACACCGTTCTCATTTGGATTATCTGTTGATTGGTTCACAGTGTTATGAACATGGACTGGTCCTGCCTTATGTGGTGGCTGGCGAGAACTTGTCCTTCTTTCCGATGGGGCATTTGTTTCGAGGGAGTGGGGCGTTCTTTATCAAGCGGTCTTTCAAAAACGATCCCATTTTTCCAGTCATTTTTGAGCGTTACGTTCGCTTGCTCATTCGTGAAGAAATACCGGTAGAGTTCTTTATTGAGGGAGGGCGTTCTAGGACCGGAAAGTTGCTGCCTCCAAAGCTTGGAATGTTGAAAATGGTGGTCAATTCTGCCGTCCACATGAAGTCAGACCGCATTTTGACCATTTTGCCGATTGCGTTTTCCTATGAACAGATCGCCGAAGAAAAGTCCTATGCCAAAGAATTGGCTGGGAAGTCTAAGAAGAAAGAAAGCATGTCAGGATTGCTCAAAGCACGCAAGGTGTTGCAAAAGCGCTATGGAAAAGTCTACATGCGGGTGGGTGAACCCATCTATTTGAACGAAATCATTGCGGGGTTCGAACAGCCTTGGGACGATATGGAGAGCGTTCAGCAAAAGAACATCTTACAAGGAATAGCGACCCAAATCATGCACGGGATTGGACAGAACATGTTGATTTTGCCGACGGGCATTGCTGCCTTGGCGTTGCTGTCCGATCACCGTCCCGGCATCTCTTTGGAACTGGTCCATCAAAGAGCAGAGCGCTACGACCGTTTGTTGAGGCACAAGGGTGCGATGGCGGCCGAGTCTTTAAACCATGCACGCTGGGTGGTTGAACGCGCCATGGAGCGGTTTTCTTCCGAAGGGTGGATTGAAAGATTGGAGGACGCTCAAGATACAATCGTTCGAGTTGTTCCAGAATCTCGAATCACCATGGAGTATTACAAAAATGGTTTGATGCATTTTTTGGCTCCGACTTCATTGTTGGCTGCGGCCATCTTGGCAACCGACGGTGATTGTGAAGGGGATGAAACGTTGCGTCTGTTCTTGGAACTGTCCTTCGTACTGCGGTTTGAGTTTCCAGCTCATCCGACCTTTTCTCTTCGTGAATTGGCAGAGGACTCAAGGTCTGCAATGGTAGAATACGGGGCATTGAGTGCAACGCAAGAAGCCGGAAAAGTGTCTTACGCGGTTCAATCAACAGAGTTGCTCCATGAATTGGCCAGTTTGACCACCAATTTTTTGGAGTCCTATATTTGTGTGTTGCGGGCGTGTCAGTCTTTTACAGCCGTCAAACTGTCTGAGAAAGAACTGAAAAAACGAGTTCAAGAGTATGCGACGGCTCGATTGGCGGTGGCTGAAATCCTGCGGCCGGAAGCATTGTCCAGCGTAAACATTGCCAATGCCATATTTGCATTCAAAAATGAGGGGATATTGACCTTTACAGAGACTGGTTTTACCATGGACAAAGAGGTGTTCGAACAACACCGTCGAGATCTACAAACCGTAATTCAGACGATGAACAATTAGGGGAGAATTTATGCTGTATGTATGGATGGCGCTTGCATTTGCAGATCCGGCTGCGACCACGATTGCCAAAAATGGTTCCTGTCCATCCAGGTATACGAGTTCTGGAGAATATTGTACACCCACATCTGGGGCCGCATTTGCCATTGCCAAAAATGGTTCTTGTCCATCTCGATACACCGCATCTGGCAATTATTGTGTGGCGACTCGCGGTGCGTCTCTGATTATACACAAAAGTGGCTCCTGTCCGTCTCGGTATACGGCTTCTGGGAATTACTGTGTGGCTCAAAGTGAACAACGCAGCACCGCACTGACACCCGTTACAGTTGCCAAGAATGGTTCCTGTCCATCCGGATACACCAGTTCTGGAGAGTATTGTAAACCAACGTCGAACGCCAAATTTGCCATTGCGAAAGACGGTTCCTGTCCATCCAGGTATACGAGTTCGGGCAACTATTGCTTGGCCAATTCTGGTGCAAAGTACGCGATTGCCAAGAGTGGCTCGTGTCCCTCTGGGTACACCAGTTCAGGCAATTACTGTTTGAAGTATTGAGAGACTGTTCGATGTGGCTCTTATCAGAGTGGTGTTCGACTCGGTAGTTACACACCTAAAAAAGAAAAGGGAGAGTTTTCTCTCCCCCTTCTGGTTTCATTCTGTGCAGTATTCAATGATCACTGACCCAATGTCATTGCCAGTCCAGCCGCGTAGGGTGCCAAAATGGTTGCTTGTTTGAGTGCCTGATTGGCTTCTTCAGTTTTTCCTGCAACGGCATAATAGTTGGCAGCAGCAAAGCTTAGACTGGAGATGAGTCCCACTTTTCCTTTGACGGCATCCAGTTCAGCGCCGGCTTTGTCCAACTGCCCGCTGTATGTGTACCCTAGAACTTTCATGGCTTTGGCATATTGTTGATTGGAGGCATACCAACGATCCGCATGCGCTGTCCATGCTGCGAAGGCGTTGGATGCAGTCGTCAAGTGCTGATTGGTGGTTTCAATCTGAGCGGTGAGTTCGGTGATGCGCTCAGCATTTTCAGGAGACACTTCTGCGGCCTCATCTGTATCCTCAGCGTTGGGTTGCAGTTCAGCCAGTTCGGTTTGCAGAGACGTCAGTGTCTGTTGGTGGTGACGCAGTTCTACGATGATGGCACTGGCTTTATTTGGGTGACCGGCCGCCCAGTTTTGTATCATTTTGAGTGCGGAATCCGCATCCGATTGTGCGACCGCATTGTCGAACCAAAGTATGGCGTTCAATGCGCTGTCATTGAGTTCCAGAGATTCTTGAAACAATTCGCTGGCTTGATCCCACTTTCCTTGATCTGCATAGACAAGGGCGAGGTTCACTCGATTGGCACTGCGTTCCTGCCAGCCATTTTCCAGTTTGACTGCTTGTCGATAGGCTTCATGTGCCAGCTCAGTCTTGCCTTGACTCAATGCGCTGTGTCCAAATGCTTGGGCAAGTCGCGCATCCAAGTCTAAATTGTCTCGATAATTCTTTTCGATGGCGTCATGATTGTCAGAGAGCAGGTCTGTAAAGGCAACCCATCCATCGGCACGATAGCAGGCTTCGGGTTGAGAGATGTACCAACCGTCTTCTACAGAGTTGAGGTCGGCACCTTCGCTCTTTGCTTTGGCCGCTTCAGTCTCTTCTTCGTCCATGCCTTCTTGTGCCTTGTTGATGTCCATTCGACGTCCCAATTCAATGTCCCACCAAGAGTGGTACAATCGAGCCGATTCGGTATAGGCTTTTTGGGCTGCGTCTACATTGCCAAGTTTGCGGTTGGCGTGTCCGTAGTTCAACCACAGTTGACAGTCTGTCTTTTCGTCGTTGTCGGCAATCAGCAATTCATACTGTTCCAATGCTTCACTGAAGGCACCGCCTGTTTCCAAAGCGGAGATGAGACCGTTGATTCCAGCAACGTTCAGAGACTCTTCGGCTTCTTCAGTGTTGTCTTCACCACTTTCATCCGTTTCTTCGCTGCTCTCTTTTGGTTCCAGCGCCTTTCGAGCCTCTTCGAGGTGAATGGTGTAGTAGTTTGAGAATTCAAAGCCCTCGTGTTCAACCATGCCAACTGTTTGTGAAGTTTTGTCCACCACAATGTCGTAGCCGAGCAATACACCATGGCCAATTCTGGCAACGGGCATCAGCGCATCCGAGTATGGTTGCAGAACTTGACGACCAACAAACGTGCTGTGCAATTCTACATCTCCGATTTTGGGCGTTAGCCAATCGAGGCGTGTATCGTAAGAGTGTTTAAAAATATCGCTCTTGGTGTCTACATACGAGTCGAGTGTCGAACGGTCTCCATAAAACTCAAGAGCAGTGGGCACGGTTTGTCCGTTGAAGTCAACGTCTACAATCAACTGGTCTGCCGTCAACAAGGTTTTGTTGGCTCCAGAGATGGTTTTCTTGCCGATCGTTCCAACCATCGTGGTTTGTGATTGGTACGGAACACCTGTTGCACCAACTTCTTTCATCAATCCAGCGCCGTCATCGCTAAATTTAATGATGCCTTTGCTGTGGAGAACTGCATAGGAGGTGGGCAACGCACCTAGGCCAATGACCATGTGTGGGTATGTGAGTCCAGATGTGAGTTTGTTTTCAGAGCCTGAGATCAAAGCCGTCACGTCGTTCAAGACCATTCCACCAACATTGAGACTGGGAATGGTGACATATTTGATTTCTCCTCCAACTTTGAAATCGTCTGGCACGGGAATCAATCGTTTGTTGGTCACGTTGATGTTCAGTTCATTGGCCTTGGCAAAAGCCTCGGACACAACGATCAAAGAGGTTTCTGGCAGGAGTTCAAAGAGGTCTCCACGTTCGCCTTCTTCTGTTTTGTCTGTTGTGACAAAGGTCTTGAGAGTTGGTGTACCCATTTTGTCTGCATACAAAGGGACCTCGACGGGTCCTTCCATAGATATTGAGCCCACTGAGCCCGTTTTGTCTACCAAGTTCCACTCTTGAAAATCTGTTAGAGATACGGGGTTAATGTATGGGGATCCTGCGTGTGCAACGCTTGAAAAACCTGTGAGGATCAATGTGGTAAGTAAAGACATTCCCTGCTCCTAAGACAGTATGAATACAACTATATAAATTTAGAATTGTTTAAGGAAACTATCGCTTTCCACCATCCGTTGCAAACATTTGAAAAAATCCCTCGCAATTGGGTGGGCAAATCTTGGGAACTCGATAAAACTGAAATGAGACTATAAAGAATGTTTTCGCACGTTTGCAGTAAAACAACGTCATTTTTGGGAGTGAACAATGGCAACGATCGTATCAGTATATGGCACCATGATTTTGGACTCTAGAGGGAATCCAACTGTAGAAGTAGAAGTGCAAACAGACTCAGGTGCTGTGGGCAGAGCAGCGGTGCCAAGTGGCGCAAGCACCGGAGAGCATGAAGCTGTTGAGTTGCGAGATGGTGGAGGCTCTTGGATGGGAAAAGGGGTTCAGACGGCCATTGAACACGTCAATCGTTCATTGGCGCCACACTTGGTTGGGGAGTCCGTATTTGAACAGCGCTACTTGGATCAAAAAATGTTGGCTGTTGATGGAACCGACAACAAAGGAAAGTTGGGTGCCAATGCCATTTTGGGGTGCTCAATGGCGATCGCTCGGGCTGCGGCTGCAGAATTGGGTCAACCACTCTATCGGTACTTGGGTGGCATCCACGCATCTCGTTTGCCGGTACCGTTTATGAATGTGTTGAACGGTGGAGAACATGCGGACAACAATGTCGACATTCAAGAGTTTATGATCGCTCCAGTGGGCGCCTCAACATTTTTGGAAGCGATGCAGTGGGGGACTGAAATTTACCACAATCTAAAGAAACTTCTGCAATCCAAAGGTTTGGCAACGGGTGTTGGAGATGAAGGTGGTTTTGCACCGAATCTAGGAAGCAATGAAGATGCACTCAAGTTGATCTCTGAGGCGGTCACCAAGGCTGGGTATGAAGTGGGGGCTCAGGTTGCATTGGCGTTGGACGTTGCTGCGACTGAATTCTACGATCGAGACACCGGTGTGTATCACTTGGACGGGGGAACCAAAACCGCTGCTGAGATGGTAGCCTACTATCAAGACCTGGCTTCTCGCTATCCACTGATCAGCATTGAAGATGGGCTGGATGAAAACGATTGGGAGGGCTGGGCAGAATTGACCAAAGCGCTGTCAAATATCCAGCTCGTTGGCGACGATTTGTTTGTGACCAATCCAGTTCGGTTGAAACGTGGCATCGACAATGGGGTTGCCAACTCGATTTTGATCAAAGTCAACCAAATTGGAACACTGACAGAAACCATGGAAGCGATTGAGATGGCACACAAGAGTGGATACACCTGCATGATTTCTCACAGATCGGGTGAAACGGAAGATTCTTTCATTGCCGATTTGGCGGTGGCGACCAATGCTGGGCAAATTAAAACGGGTGCACCGTGTCGATCTGAGCGGACGGCGAAGTACAATCAGTTGCTTCGAATTGAAAGAGATTTTGAGTGGGTTGACGGCAGTCAGGTCAAGCGTTCATCAACCTACGGACGCTAAGTCACATCTATAAAACGAGTTAGACAGTTGATCTGATGAAGAGTGGAGGTTTAGTCTACAAACTCTTCGATTAAGACCACACGGTCTTCAAAACTATAGCCTTCACCACGCCACGACTCATAGATCTCCTTGGGGATAAGTCTCCCTGGGGGTTTTGCCAGGCCAACGACGGTGCGCTCTTCGATGGTTGCCATGGTGTCGGGTTGCACTGGGGTCATGATCATCACTTTAATAAATTTGGTGTTCATGTCGTCTTTGGGGACCAGTGGGTACACATACCAAGTGTCTTCTCCCAGTTTTTGACTGATCTTTACATCGTGTCTGGCCATCCCATGAACCCGCACACCACGATAGTCCAAAGAGATGTCTTCAATGCTCACATCTTCAATTGTGGGTTTGAAACCGGGCAAGGCACCTCGATCCCACCAGTAAAACCCCAGACCACCACACACAAATAGGCTGATGCCGCCCACAAATATCCACAGAGCAAGTTTTTGCTGATTCATCGTTTTGACTCCATTAACCGACAGGTACAATCCATAATACAATCGAGGATGGATTGTCAGACTATGTATGGCTGGATACACTTTTGTACAATTGTAGACGGAGATTTTTATGACACTTTTCTTTGCGTTGCTGTTTGGCTGTCAATCAGAAAACAACGATGGCTTTTCGACTTCTGGAAACACAACGGTGAACCCAGACTCTTTGACAGGCTCTACCGATGGAGACAGTTCGGGTGACTCTACAAGTAGCGATGTCAATCCAGTCATCTCAGGGATGGACGGTTTGTTCGCCGATGACGAAAATGGAGTGGTCTTGGAAATGCACGTGTATGTCGAAGATCCCCAAGATGATTTACTGAACGGAATGCTTGAAGTCGACTATCAATGGGGAGAACAGATGGACTCTACCGAACTGGACATTGACGGTGAAATGGTGATGGTGGAAGAAGGAGAACTCACCTTCATGATTTCTGATGTGGACGACAGCAGTCCCTATGAGGTATTCGTCACCGTTTATGACGAACAGGGGAATCCAAGCGATCAGGCCAGTGCAGAGGTTTTGCCGGCCGAATAGAAGTCCATTTTGGATGGTGACTGGATGAAATTGACGAACAATCGATAAATTCGTCAGTCAAATTGACCAACAATTAACCAATTGTTGGCCTCATTTGGGGTTTCCCCCGAGAATATCGAGAAATATCGGATTGGCACACTTTTTGCTTCCTTCCCGTGAAAAGGAGGTCGCATGCGTGTTTTGGAAGTGTCGGTTGCCATTGTCTTGGGAATCGTTTGTTGGTGGTTGTGGGAGCCGTGTGTAGACAGTTTACACTATGGAATTGTGACTTATGTGGCGCTGCTGTGTTGTCTGAGACAGTCTAATTACAGTCGATTGATACTTTGGGTGCTCGGATTCTTGGTTGGGTCGTTGCGAATGGCTTCAATGCCAACAGCGGTGGATGTGGATGAAGATGTACACACAGTGGGGTGGGTTGTTCATAGAAATCATCGAGTGGCGTTAATAGAAGGAGAAGTCGAGAGATGGAAGATTCAATTCTATCCAGTCGCACCCCCTCAAGGTGCGTTGGTGGGGGTTTGGCACCAACCTTCAAAAGATACGGTCTCGTGGGAAGGTGGAGTGGACGAACAACGCAGAGAACAAGCCGAACGAACGGGGAGGCGTCGCGCAAAAGACTGGGTCCTTTTGACAGAGCCAACACGATTGAGCAAACCGACAGTACTGAGAGAGTTGAGGCACGGTGGCATTTTGTGGGCCCTGTTGTCGGGGGACAAATCTGCGATTGATTCGAACACCAAGACCGTGATGCAACAGACGGGTACCAGTCACCTGTTGGCGATTAGCGGAATGCACATTGGGTTGGTATCAGCCTGTGCATATGGGGTAATCCATTGGTTGTTGGGCTGGGTGGTTCTCATGGAGCGCTGGGAACAATATGGACTGGGGCGTTGGACAAAGCGGGCGGCCTTGTTGGTGTCTATGGTGGTTGCATGTTTGTATGGACAGCAAGTTGGCTGGCCAGCATCGGCCCAAAGGGCTGTGCTGATGGTGTGTATCTTTTGTATGGGGAAATTTGTTGAACTCTCCTTTTCTGTTTGGGATGTGTTGGGACTGGCGGCTGTGATGATGGTCTGGATGGAACCATCTTTGCTACACGATTTGGGGTTTCAACTGTCATTTTCCGCGGTGGCGGGCATTGCATTGTTTGGAAAGCAAGCCCATCGTTGGACTTCCAAAAGTCAGACGCAAACTGTCCGTGCGGTGATCTTGTCTGTCGGGTTGACCGTTGGAGCGACCTTGGGGACGTTGCCGATTTGTGGATGGGTATTTCAGTCAATTCCGGTCAGTGGGGTGGTGGCCAATCTGTTGGCGACCCCGTTTATTGCAACGTTGGCGGTGCCGATATCGATGATTGGCATCTGTTTTGATGCCATTCGGTGTGAAGAGTTGAGTGTGTTTTGCTTTGTGTTCGCCGATGCTTGTATCGAGGTTGGACTGTGGTTGTTGCAATGGTGCCAAGTGGATCCGTTGATGGTTGCTTTTGATGTACGGGATGTTTGGTTGGCGCTTGGCTTGGTGTTGTGTGCTGGGCTCGTCAAATCACTTTGGGTAACCACCGGGTCGTTGATTGCCTTGTGTGGGTTGGTGTGGCTCAATACCCCTCATGTCGAGTCGTTTTTCGAGGATGGTGAGGATGTTGATGCAGTTGAATTAACAGTCACATTTCTACCGGTGGGGCAAGGCGATGCAACATTGTTGGAGTGGTCTGACGGCACCGTTTGGCTGGTGGATGGTGGACCATTTAATTTTGATCTACTGCCATATTTGCGTCGTCAGGGGATTTGGACGATCGATGCCGTTTGGCTCTCTCATCCACATGCTGATCACATGGACGGGTTGTTTCCAGTGTTGGAGAATCTCACCGTACAGCGTCTGGTTGTGGGGCGGTTGTTGGAAGAAGGAGAGCACGATGGGCGATATTCTGCATTGTGGGAATTGGCCCGTGCCAAAAATGTACCCATCCAGATCGCAGATCAAGTGCAAAACGATCCAGAGTTCTTGAACAAAGGCCTTCGAATATTGCATCCTCACGATTGGACAGTCAACACATCGGACCGATGCAATGAGGAGAGTGTTGTGATGGAGATCACACATGATGACAGACGAGTGTTGTTGATGGGAGATGTGGAAGAGGATGCCGAACGAGAATTGCAGGAAGTTGTGCGGTCTGTTGATGTTCTCAAGGTTGCCCATCACGGATCCAGATCCTCTACCTCTCTGGACTTGATTCAATTGATTGATCCCAAAGTATCGGTTATCTCTGTGGGTAAGAAGAATCGATTTGGTCATCCCCACCCACAGACGCTGTGGACACTTCGAGACAGCCAAGTGTTTCGAACAGACAGAGATGGAGCGGTAGAAGTCATATTTACACAGGGCACGATGGTTGTGAATCGAAGCCAGAGAGAGTGACATTCGTTGACAAACCTTAACCTTTACGTTAAGGTTAAGGCTGAGGACGCTAGTTTATGTATTCAATCAAGGCCATCGCTGAAAAGACTGGTAAAACAACCCGCGCACTGCGATATTACGAGCAGTTGGGAATCTTGTTGCCGGACATGCGAACGGATGCCGGGTATCGCATGTATTCGGAGAAGGCAGTCTTTCAGATTGAATGGATCGACAAACTGAATCGCTTGGGATTCTCTTTGCCAAACATCAAGTCTTTCCTGTCGTCGTTCGAAAATGTCGAATCGGCAGCCGACATGATGACACAGTTGGGCAATCTCTATCAGGAAAAGTTGGTTGAGGTACAACAGCAAATTGCTCAGCTTAAGCAGTTGTCTCAAGAGTTGCAAGACTCAATCCAGTTTACACAATTGTGCAAACCCTGTCACTTGCGAACAGATCAGTCTGATTGCACATCTTGCACCCTTCATGGTCACGAATCTACACACATTCCCATTCTCGTTGCTGGTGTACAAGAGTCTCTCCAGCATTCCAACAACTGAAGTTCAGTGGAGCCGATATGAAAGACATTTCCGAATTGATTTACTTAGACAACCACGCCACCACCCCCTGTGATCCTGCAGTGGTTGATGCCATGATGCCATTTTTGACCAACCAGTTTGGCAACGCGGCTTCCCGTTCACACGCTTTTGGCTGGAACGCTTTGGACGCTGTTGAGTTGGCTCGAGACCAAGTGGGTAGCCTCATCAACGCAACTGGAAAAGAGGTGATTTGGACTTCTGGTGCGACGGAATCCAACAACCTTGCCATCAAAGGGGTTGCAAAGTACTACGAGCGCAACAACGACGGAAAAACTGGTCACATCATTACGGTTTTGACAGAGCACAAAGCGGTTTTGGATGCCTGTAAAGCCTTGATGCGAGACGGCTGGGACGTCACCTTTTTGGAAGTGGAGTCTGATGGGCGCATTCGTTTGGAAGATTTGAAAGCCGCGTTGCGTGAAGACACCGTGGTGGTTTCCGTGATGTTTGCAAACAACGAAATTGGTGTCATTCAGCCCATCGCTGAGATCGGTGCCATCGTTGCCGAAGCCCGTGCATCGAAGACGGCACCCAAAGTTGTCTTTCATTGTGACGCAGTTCAGGCTTTGGGACGCGTACCTGTGGATGTTAAAGCCTGTAAAATCGACATGTTGAGCATTTCTGGGCACAAAATGTACGGTCCAAAAGGCATCGGTGCGTTGTACGTGCGCCGAGGGCGCCCAAGAATTCGTTTGGAGGCTTTGATTGATGGTGGTGGTCATGAACGTGGTATGCGTTCTGGAACATTGCCGGTTCACCAGATTGTCGGTTTGGGAAAAGCCGCTGAACTATCCAAGAAGGACTTGGAAGAAGGCCACATTGAAAAGGTTCGAGAGTTGCGCGACTACATGTGGGGTAAGTTGCAAGAGAACTTGGATGAACTCTACATCAATGGCTCGATGGATCACCGTCTGCCGAACAACCTCAACATCTCCTTTGCCTATGTAGAAGGTGAAGCCATTATGTTGGCCATCAAAGACATCGCTTGTTCATCAGGATCGGC
The DNA here is from genome assembly GCA_965661045.1 of uncultured Myxococcota bacterium. Lineage (GTDB taxonomy): Bacteria > Myxococcota_A > UBA796 > UBA796 > UBA796 > CAJWHX01. The sequence goes on along the minus strand of CBFICN010000010.1, from coordinate 13,223 downwards.
TTGTACCAGTGCCAGTTTGGAACCAAGTTACGTACTGAGAGCGTTGGGAGTGGATGTTGAACTTGCTCATACATCCATTCGATTCGGTTTGGGTCGATTTACCACCAAGGAAGAGGTTGATCGTGCGATTGACATTGTGGTCACCAAGATCCAAAAGTTGCGTGACATGAGCCCACTGTACGAGATGGTGAAGATGGGTATCGATCTCAAAACTGTTCAATGGACGGCGCACTAAGATCAGGTCTTTGTTTCAAAAACTTTAATTCAACTATATCTATTCAATATTAATCATACGATCATTCTGGAGACGACATGCGATACAGCGATAAAGTCAACGATCATTTTAACAATCCTCGAAACATGGGTTCAATGGACCGTCAAGACCCAACTGTTGGGACTGCCGTTGTGGGCGCACCTGCTTGTGGCGACGTGATGCAGTTGCAATTGAAAATTACCGAAGATGGTGTCATTGAAGATGCAAAATTCAAGACTTTTGGTTGTGGTTCTGCCATTGCTTCATCTTCTTTGGTGACCACCATGGTGAAAGGTAAGCGGGTTGAAGAAGCCGAAACATTGCGAAATGTAGACATTGCGGCTGAGTTGGAATTGCCCCCTCAAAAGATTCACTGCTCGGTCTTGGCAGAAGACGCCATCAAAGAGGCAATTCGAAACTATCAAGAAAAGAAGGGGCAAGAAAAGAAGGGGCAAGAAAAGAAGGGGCAAGAAAATAAAGCCAAATCGGTTGAGTAATCTGCTCGATTGGACTAATTAAAGAACGAATCGTTCTTACCAGTGTACCACTTGTATTTTGGAGGGTGTAATGGCCATTACCATGACTGACGCTGCCATGCATCGCTTGACATTGCTCAAAAAGAAAAGACAAACACCTGAAGCCGTATTGCGCTTAAGCGTTCGCGGTGGGGGATGTTCTGGATTGAGTTATCACATGGACTTCGCCGAAGCCCCAGAAACCAAAGACAAAGTTTTTGCCTTTGGTGATCATCAAGTGGCGGTGGAACGCAAAAGTTATATGTTCATCAATGGGTCCGAGATCGATTTTGAACAAACGATGGTGCGCACAGGCTTTGTATTCAACAATCCGCTTGCATCGCGCTCTTGCTCTTGTGGTGAGTCTTTTACACTGTAGTTTTGTTGTGGATTGAACAGTCTCATTGACAGTTTATCCTCAGTTGAAGCACTAGAGAGCCGTCCACAGGGGCGGTTTTTCTATAATCTGTGAGAAACAAATGCTCTGTTGGAAATGCAAAGAACGCATGGAAGGGTTGGTGTGTGTCAGTTGTTTAGCGATTCGACCACCGCCACCCAAAGCTGATTATTTTGAGGTGTTTTCCTTGAAACGGCGATTCTTCTTAGACTCAAAAGAAGTTCAATCAGCACACCTGCGATTGGCGAAGGTGTTGCATCCAGACCGCTGGCGTCAAGCGTCGGCTGTTGAACGTCGAATGTCGAAGCAGTGGATGGCGTTGGTGAATGAAGGATTGCGGGTGTTGCAAGACGATGTGATGCGGGCTCGATATTTGGCCACTGGGTCGGCGACCGTTTCTGAAACCGGTGCGAAGATGGACACGGCGTTTTTGGAAACCATCTTTGAACTTCAAATGCGCGCGATGGAAGATCCAGAAGGGGTTCGTCAAGAAGCACAGACGATGTTGGGTGCCTGTCAATCGGATTTGGAAGCCATTTTTCGTCATTGGGAGTCCGAAGGGGGAGAGTTGTCTGCCGTAGAAAATTGTCTCGGTCAAATGAAGTACTTGAGCAACTTGGCCAACAAGTGAGCCCGTCAACTTAGGATATGAACAAATAGAAAGGGCGGTATAGACGTCCAACACAGAAGATTGGAGTAGAACATGGCAAATATTGGAATTGACTTGGGAACCACACATTCATTGGTGTCCGTTGTACTGAGTGGCAAAGCACGTGTGTTGTTGGACGACGACGAGAATGCGCTCATCCCATCTGTTTTACAGTATGACGATGCGGGTAATTTGACGGCACTCGGTCGCCAAGCCCTAGAAGAAACAGGTCAAACAGGTCACACCTTTCGCTCAATCAAGCGTTTTATGGGGCGTTCTCCAGCGGATGTACAGAAAGAAGCCACCGATTTCGGCTATCGCCTGTCAGAAGATGAACGGGTGACACGTTTTGCTGTGGGTGAAAAAGCGATCACGCCAATTGAAATGTCTGCCCATATATTGAAAGCATTGGCTGGACTGGCCGAAGAATGTTTGTTTGGAGCACCGACGGGGGCTGTGATTACAGTGCCAGCATACTTCGACGATGCGCAGCGCCAAGCCACCAAAGATGCTGCCAAGATTGCTGGATTGGAAGTTCTTCGTTTGCTCAATGAACCCACCGCAGCGGCGATTGCCTATGGACTGCAAGAAGGCAACGACGGAAAAACTGTCGCGGTCTATGACTTGGGGGGTGGAACCTTCGACGTATCCATTTTGAAACTGAGCGATGGTGTATTTCAAGTGCTCAGTACAGCAGGGGATACCCACTTGGGTGGGGACGACTTTGATCGAGCGCTGCTGGATGTGTGGTTGCGTCAAACTGGTCACACCTACGACGCACTGGAAGATGTGCAGTTGGCCTGGAAGCGTGCGGAAGAAGCCAAGCGTGCGTTGTCGGATGCCGACCAAGTAGAACTGTCGTTGAGCATCGATGGACAAATGTTGACCTCGACAATCGAAAGAAGCGTTTGGGAAACTGAAATCCAGTCCTGGTTGGACAAAACAGGCGATGCAATTCGTTTGGCGCTGTCCGATGCAGAGTTGAGTGCGTCGGATGTTGACGAGGTAGTGTTGGTGGGTGGCTCTACACGAGTACCTGCTGTACAGCGCTATGTCGGAGAACTCTTTGACCGAATGCCCCACGCCAGTTTGAATCCAGATCAGGTCGTCGCGTTGGGTGCCGCCATGCAAGCCGATGCGCTCAGTGCTCAAAAGAGCATGGACGACGATTTCTTGCTCTTGGACGTGTTGCCTTTGTCCTTGGGAGTTGAGGTTGTTGGGGGAATATCCGAGAGAATTATTGATCGATGCACTGGGATCCCAACCACTGCGACCAAAACGTTCACGACCCATGCCGATGGCCAAACGGGCATGAAGATTCACGTGTTGCAAGGGGAGCGAGAGATGGTGCAGGACAACCGCTCGTTGGCTGAGTTTTCGTTGAAGGGCTTACCAGACATGCCTGCCGGTATTCCACGGATTAAAATCACCTTTTCAGTGGATGAAAATGGGTTGCTCACCGTCGAAGCTCAAGAGCAGTTTACACAAGTGCATGCGAGTATCGAAGTGTCTCCAAGTCATGGACTGACCGAAGATGAAATTGAAGACATGCTCGATGCCGCAATTGAAAATGCAGCTGGGGATGTGGAGCAGCGACTGTTGATTGAGGCCACCGTCGAAGCCGAACAAGTGCTCAAAGCATTGTCGGACTCTTTGGCCATGGACAAAGACATGGCAACGGAGCAAGAACTTGCCCAGATGACCCAAGTGCGAAGTCAATTGGAAGAAGCGATCGCTCAAAAGAACCGCAAGCGCATTGGGGATTTAACCCATCGACTGGATGAGGTTTCCGCACCCTTTGCCCAGCGTCGCATTGAGCGAGATTTGGCGATTGCACTGGGTGGACAAGAGGTGGACCACGTTGCCACTGAATTGGGGATGCAAAACAAAGACGCCTAATTGGATTGCCCAGTGTCGAAAGACCATACCTCAACAGAATCAATACGGTGGTCCAATGCAGTTTGGATCATCTTGTTGGGGTGGGGCTTTTCGATTTGGGTTCGATTGACCTATGTGCCTTTTGTACAAGTAACTTCGGATACCCTCTCTCCCTTTGTTGCTGGGGTGCGTTGGTGGAACACAGGTGTGTTTGAGCCCGCAAATCCAGAGTCCGATCAGTGGTTGTGGATGTTGTCCTTTCCGTTGACTTGGTTGGCGGAGGATTTGTCGTCGCTGTTTTGGTGGAAGGTGGTTGCCAGTACCATCTTGGTTCCAGTGGCGTTGTGGACGTTGAGCAAACAACTTTCTTATTCTCGACCATTCTGGTTGGGGGTATTGGCGGTCATATTGACCTTGGATATGGGGCTGGTGGACACGATGCTGTCCTCTTTTCGAGGATATTGGGCTCCAGAGTGTATGGCGATGGCCTGTTTGGGGCTTGTGCAGTGGGAGCGTTCGAACGTGCAGGCCGAACGATGGGCACACTGGACAACCGTGTGGACGGTGATTGCAATGGGACAGCATCCATTGGTGCTTGGATGTGCACCGGCGTTGATATGGCTTTGGTATTCGATGGCTCGTCGAGGGCAGCGTTGGTGGGTGTCGTTGCTGTTGGTTTGTGTGGTGTCGATTCCACGCTGTATATGGTTATGGGAGTTGTTGCAGTGTGACGCAGGTGGGTTGGCCTGTTTGACTTTGGTGGCGGTGTCCAGTTCCGAGACTGCTTCTTCATTTGATCTATTGATCAGGGCGTTGACCGATCGCTTGTGGGTTGAGATGGGCTTTGCTTCACTGTTGATGATCGCTGGTTGGCTCGCATCGGACGATAAGATCCTAAAGCATTGGCTGTTGTATTCTGTGATTGGGATTGTGCTGTTGGGACTGTCGGTGTCAACGTTGCGTCCATACCACTTTAGGGTGTTGATTGTTCCGATGTTTGTACTGGCCATTCAAGGGTGGAGTCGACTGGGTAGAGTGGGGTATGTCGCTGGTGTTGCTTGGGTGATCATGGTGGTTGTCTTTCGAATTGCGCCAGTTGACTGGTACAACACCGGAACTGAAACGGATGAAGTGGCAGCCGCGTTGTGTCAGCGGGCAGAATCTGAAGTTTGGCTAGAGGGCTATGGGGCAGAACTCACAATTGCTCCCCAAAGCGTGGGACTGTCGGTATACTTGAAGGGGTGTGGGGTAGCATTTTCTTCGAAACCAGCCACCACCATTTGGATTGTTGAGTCCCTGTCCGACCCAGCACCCACAGAGGGAGACATACGGTGGTCAAATGATTCCCATCGGCTTCGTGAAGTGAGTTGGAACGCCTGGCAAACATTGCCAAACAGTTCACAGTGGTCTGGGCATGACGTCGCTACCTTATACTGGTTGCCAGAAGCAGTGCAATTGCAGTAGCCAAACGATTGATACTTTCTATATGAGGCTTTCTAACAGGCCTTGTATGGTCTTTTGGATGTGTAGATAGACAATAGTTATCGAACGGTTGTATTTTTTACGGGTCATGCTCTTGAATCGACCGATTGAATTGCGTTACAGAGAATACAAAACATCAATGTGGAGGGATCATGCTTGACGTGTCACAGTACACCAACCAATGTGTTGCAGAAACCGTCGTGCGTCCGAGAGTCGCGTCATTGAAGGCTTCTATGATCTTACGCATTGTGTGGCAAGTTCGAGACTTGGTGGCTAGTGGTCACGAGGTGTTTAACCTTACGATTGGGGATTTTGATCCACGATATTATCCGGTTCCCGAGACCATTCAAGAAGCGGTTTCCAAAGCCTATCGCGATGGGTACACCAACTATCAGCCGGCGGATGGCGCCTTAGAACTCCGAGAAGCCATCGACGAACTGTATCAACGAGAATTTGGACTTTACTATGGTCCCGATGCCATTTGTGTAGGCTCTGGTGCGCGGCCACCGTTGTTTGCAACTTACAGTATGTTTGTAGACGAAGGAGAGGCATCGGTGAGTTTTTTGCCTGCGTGGAACAATTCCTACTACGCAGAGTTGATGAATGCCAACCATCACTACGTACCGACGACAGCGCAGAGCAACTTTCATCCGACAGTGGAGCAGGTGCAAGCCATTTTGCCAACCGTACAACTCATTGCCTTGAATAGCCCATTGAACCCAACGGGTACCGTCATCGAACCGAGAGTTTTAGAGGGGATCGCTCGTGCCATCTTCTCTGAAAATGAGAGGCGCAAAAAGAGTGGACGGCGTCCGGTCATGATGTTGTTCGATCAAGTGTATTGGATGCTGGTTGCTGAGGGGTATACCCACGCTTCTCCTGTACAACTTGTCCCAGAGGTGGCCCCCTACATCGTTCACATTGATGCAATCTCCAAGTGCTTTGCAGCAACGGGATTGCGTGTGGGCTGGGGCGTGTTGCCAAAAGAGTTGCAGCCCAAAATGAAGGCTTTGATTGGTCACATGGGGGCATGGGCGGCGCACCCAGAGCAGATTGCCACCGCGAAGTTTCTGCGTCGACCAGATTTGATGAAATCCTACATGGCTGACATGCAACAGAAGGTGTCTTCTCGATTGCAACTGCTGTACAGTGGAGTCATGGACATGAAGCAACGCGGACTTCCTGTAGACGCCATTGCACCACAAGGCGCTCTGTATTTGAGTTTTTACGTTGGGTTGATTGGGTCCCGATTTGCAACCAATGAAGACATTCGAAACTTTTTGTTGCTGGATGCTGGTGTCGCTGTTGTTCCCTTTCAAGCTTTTGATATGCCTGATGAAAATGGTTGGTTTCGAATGAGCGTGGGTACGTGCAGTCTAGAAGAATTGGCAGGGGCGTTGGAAAAAATTGAAACATCGATACGCAAAGTTGCTCACACACTAAAATAAAAGACATAGAGGAAATAATTGACTGATCGATACATCATAGATCGCAAACTGGGTGATGGGGCATCTGCCAACGTATTTTTGGCCACGGATCAACGAACTGGACAAAAAGTCGCCATCAAACGGGCGCTGGAAATCATGGCGCGGCACGCTCGCTTTGCTGGTCGATGGCAAAGAGAAGTCATCGTGTTGCAAACCTTGCAACATCCGCGGGTGGTGCCATTGATTGATGCCTCTTTCTCCAAGGGGCAACCTTTGACAATGGTCATGGCCTTTGCTGCTGAAGGAGACCTGGAAGGCAAACTGAGACAGGGATGTACATTTCGACAGGCCTTGGAGTGGATGTTTCAAACCTTGGAAGGGTTGGTGCACATTCACAGTTTTGGGGTGGTTCATCAAGACGTCAAGCCCGATAACGTGTTGATTGGACCAGACAACACCGCCTGGATAGCCGACTTTTCCATTGCCCGTACTCGCTCTGAACTTCTCACCAATCCACAGGACGTCACGGGAACACCGGAATGGTATGCACCAGAGCAACAACTTCGATTGGCCGCCGAGGTTGGACCGTGGACAGATCTGTTTGCGTGGGGGAAAATGCTTGAGCGGATTGTGACCTCGATGTCCTATCGCTCCAAAGAGTTGGCCTATATTGTTGAAGGGTGTATCACTTTAGACCCACAGCAGCGCTTTCGAAGTTCGGCAGAGTTGGTTCCGTTATTGCGTGAGGCGATCAACGGTTTGCCATCGTCTGTTTTGAGCCGAAAGTTTACAGTCAAGCACCGTCGCGGAATGGCTCGACTGATGAAAGAAGGCTTTTCTTTTCCAGACGATTTTGTGCCGACATCGCGTCAAGGCCTCGCAACAGATCACTTCGATCCAGAAAAATTGCTGCAACCAACTGTTTCCCCATCCTTGCTGTCAGTGGTTCCACGGTTTCGAGCCCGTCCGAAAATTTTAAATCAGTTGTGGTCTGCCGCTGACTGGGTAAAGAAGAATCAGCGCAGCAAAGTTCTGTTTGTAAAGGGGCCAAAGGGGTCGGGTCGCAAAGATGTGATTCGGCATTTTGTTCGAGAGTTGAGCAAGGCCAGCGTCATGGATTCCATCATTTTGTCCTATCATGAAAATGGCGCTTTTGACGATGGGTATCGTGGAGCTGTGCAAAACTTGTTGTCTCCATGGGGTGAAAACAGAGACAGTTTTGTTGCCAGAGTGCAGCGTCGATTGGCGAGGGAAAAACAGGTCAGTATCCGGTCTACTCGACGTGAAGCGGTGGGACTTGCCAAGTGGTGTGGTTTTTTGGAGCACGAAGAGCAAGCGGTTGACAATGGCTTGGGGTTGATATTTCTTTTTCAGCATTTACAGCATTTGGCTTGGAAAGGTGGTGCGGTTGTTGTACTCGAAGATCCAAAGTACTGTACCGTCAACGGAGATGGGCTGGACATTTGTGAAACGTTGTTGGGTGCAGATTTCTCTCAACGACCGGTGTTGGTGCTGACAACCATTCCAGAAGATATGTCCACCACGTCAAAGTTGTTTCAGCATAAAGTACAGGTCTTGAAGATGATGGGGGCAGAAGAATTGGTCGTTCCAGCATGGTCCAGTGAAGATGTGCTTGGGCACATTCAAGATGTGTGTCGCATTCCAGAACAATTTCACAGTGATGTCCTGGATTTTTGCGATGGACAAATTCATCGAGCCAATCTCTTTGTCCAGCGACTGGCCTTGGAACAGAGCATGGAGTGGTCCAGTGAGCAGAATCGGTTTCAACTTCGGTCATCGGAGATGGTGGACTTGGGGCAAGGGTTCTTTGAAGCCTATTTTGAACAACTCTTCTCCACGGTTCCTCAACCTGAATTGGCACAAGATGTGTTGGCGGTCATGACCTGCTCGGCAGAGCCAGTGGAACTGTTGTTGCTCAACGAGATTTCATCGGTTGGGTTGCAAGAGTTGATTCAAGTAGGGTTGCTCCGACAGCAAGAACGTTCGATTCGATTCTCCTATCCTGAGTTGAGTACAGTGGTCGAACAGTGGGTATCGTCTAAGGTATCACTGCCATCCATTCACAAGAAGATTGCAGAAGCGTGGATGGAATTGGTGGATCGGTTGGGTCTGCGACTGGATCTGCAGATAGGGCAAGCTTGGTTGAAAGCTGGAGAACCATCAAAGGCCTTGCCATTTTTGCTGTTGGCCATTCAAGATGCCAGAAATGCTTGGTTGCTTGAACGGACAGAACACATTGCTGATTTAATTGCCGAGGCGTCCATTCAGAGTCAATCTCAAATGGGATTGTTGGAAGGGCGACTGAATCGATTGGAAGTTCGATTGAAACGGGGTCATTTGTCTGGTATTCAAGACTTGGCGTTGCAGGTTGAAAAGATGGGACAGTTGGATGGTCAAAGTGTTGGACGTCTCGCTTTGATTCACGCCGATTTCTTGGTTCAAAAAAAGAAGTGGGTGCAAGCCAACCAGTATCTCCGACAAGCGTTGGCGCATTTCTCCAAGAACTCTGATCGCAAAGGCCGAGCGCAAACATTTTTAAAGCAAGGACAACTGTTACTGGTTCTCAACCGTCTTGAAGGCGCGGCGGATCGATTTGCACAAACCGGTGTGATATCTCCAAAGACCTCGATTGAATGGGTGGAAGCCCAAGCACGGTTGATTGAGATTCGACTGCGGTTGGGTTGGGTAGACGGTCTGCCTTCACAAATCGATTCCATTTGGCGACAGGCACAGAACAATGCCGACATTCACCACATGGCCTATGCGACGTACATTGCTGGATTGTTGCTTGTGTACCAAATGAGGCTCAAAGAAGGGTTGGTCCGTCTGCAAACCACACAGACGTTGGCATCTTCTTGTGGAGACTCAGAATTGCGAGGGTTGAGTTTGGAAGCCCAAGGGGCTCTGTATTTCTTGGCTGGAAATTGGGCAGGGGCCTGTCAGATTCAAAAGCAGCTCATTTTTCATTATCAGATGCGGTCTATGCGAGATCGTCGACGTGTGGCAATGTTGCGACTGCGTTGTGCCTACGCACTGGATCCCAAGACACAGACCGACAGTATTTGGAAAGTGGAACTGAAAGACTTGTCCCGGGCTTTTGTGCACGTACAATACTGGTGGTGGATGCTACAACTGCTTAGACCTTCGAATACTGTAGAGCAAATCGAGAGGTTCTGGTCTAAGTCTAAGAAAGTGACCGAGCCAAGAATCTGGGATGTGTCTTTGTTTAGGGTATTGTACACCCTGCAACACACAGAGCGATTCTCTTGCATTCGTGCAGAAATTCAAGCAGAAATCCAGCAGCGTTTTGCAAAACAATACAAGCATTTTTCCAAGATGAACATACCAGACTGAGGCTTTAGCCCCCTTGGTTTGTCGAACGTTGAGCCGTTTGGTGTTAAAACAAGGTTCAAATCAGGCTTCAAAAATCACAAACTGTGGTAAGTTGACAGTATAAAGATGGAGATGACACATGATGATGTTCAGTGTAATGTTGGGGTTGGGATGCCCAGAGCCAGTTGACTTTTCTGACCGAACGGTCGACAACAGCACCGTACAAGCCAATACACAAGATGAAGCACCGAGTTTTCAAGCCGCCAACAATACAGCGATGCCTACCGACGCTGCAAATGGTGAAAATACTGATGGTGCCCCTCCTACCATGGGGACATTTGCGGCTGACTTGCCAGAATCAGAAGTGCAGCCGCGTTTCACGCAGGAAGATCTCAGCGATGGTGCGACGTTGAAAGGGACAGCCAATTGTGCCGACTGCACTGGTCAGTTGTTGGTGCGTGCATTGCCACCGCCACCGGAAGACCCCAGCGTTCAAGTTGGGGAAGGAATGCAACTGATCACCCAAGTAGCCATTGAAGGTGCTGGAAACTTTACGATGAAAGTTCCAGCAGATGCACCCGTTGTGTTGCAAGTGGTCGACGATGCCAATTCGGACGGGGTTCCCAGTTTGGGGGAACGAATGGGAATGCGCGAAGAGGGCGCAGTGTTCGCCACGGGAACAGTAGAAAACATTTCATTGATGGTCGGTGTATTTCCAAAGAAAGATCCCATTGAAGGTTTGGGTGTCATACCAACGCCGCCGTTGCCCGATGAAGAAGGCGATGGTGCGATGCCGGCGGATTTAATTCCAACCCCCACTGGTGGGCAACCGGGTGGTGAGGCTCCAGGTGGACAGCCAATGGAAGGTGGCGCTCCGATGCCCGGAGGGGATGCGCAAGGTCAAGGTCAAAACCAAGGTGGCGAGGCGCCAAGTGGTCAAGGCGCGGCACCAGGACAGGTCATGCCACTCGGAGAGCAACAACCACCTCCGCAAGAAGAAGGTGGTGGTCCCCCGTCTGACGACTGATATAAGGTCAAATGTGTATATGCACAACCTTGTGTAGATTCACTGTTGGGCACAAACTCAATTTTGTAGTGGGTAGACTTTTGACAGATTCCACGTCTTCAATTTCAGCGCGTCGGCAGGACGGTATTTGGTTATTGGTGTTGGCTGTGTTGGCTGCCATACCGTTTCGCGATGGTTTTTTGCAGGGTGAGATCGTTGGTGCTGGACCCGACGTCATTTCGACATTGTGGGGGATGTGGTGGTTGCAGCAAGAAGGACTGTCCGCAGTATTTGGCACCGACACTGTGTTGGTGAATTTTCCTTATGGGGCAACCGGTATTGTGTTGTCACCAACGTCTGCACTGATGTGGGGGTTTCTAGAGCCTTGGATGGGTGTTGGGTTGGCTTTGGCGGTGACCAATTGGTTTCAGATAGTGGGAATATCTTGGGGAATGCTCTGGTTGGCACGGGTGTGTGGTGTGGAGCGACCTTGGCACGGTGTGGCAGGCTTGTCGATATTGTGTGCTCGGTATTTGTTCTTTAGTACTGGAGAGGCATCCATTGTGGCGATTGTTGCAATGGCGTTGCCAATAGGGTTGGCTTGTTGGGTGCAAGCACTGAAAGAACGTGGCTGGCAGTATCACATCGGTGTTCTTCTATGTACAGTGTGGCTGGCAATTGAAAATCCTTATTTGGCGACCATCCTGCCTTTGGCTGAGGTCATTGCCTTTTTATGGCATCGAGAACGTCGAACCTGGTGGTTTTGGACCGGCATTGTTTCTGGAATGGGAATTTTGACGGTGGCACATGCATATGGCTCGGCGGCCAATCCCAATTACCCTCGAGAAGTCGCCGGTCAATATGTCCTGCTCATCGGAAAACAATGGAGCATTGTTGATTTGCCTTGGGCGCGCCTGAAACTCTCAGAATTGATTCACCCCATGGATGTGGCTTGGACAACCTCGACCCACAATGCCATTTCTGCCAAAGGGGGGCGATATTTGGGTATATTGCCACTGTTGTTGGCGTTGATGGCGTTCAAAGAGAAGCGTTATCGCTGGTGGGTTGTTGTGGGAATCGTATGCGTGGTGTTGGCCATGGGGTCAGAGCAAAGTGACTTTGCACTGCCTTTTCTGTTTTTCAATGATCTGATGAAGAAGGTGGCTCGGCCCTTGACGCAGCCGACTCGCTTGTTGGTAATGAGTCTGGTGGCTTTTGGTGTGTGTGCAGCGTGGAGTGTGTCAACCGTCGCTCGACGAAACAACGGCGCACTCTTGGCGTGGGGGCTCACGGGGGCAATGTTGCTGGAAGGGGTGTTGCTCGGGGGCTTGGGGCTTCGGCCTCCCAACACACAGTTGCCGGCGGTGCAGTGCGAAATTCCAGGAGATGGTGGCATCTTAATTTGGCCTGAAGATCGAAAAGATGGTGAGTTGGGATTGTCGCGGTTGTTGCAGATGTCGCACGGACATCCAACGCCACAAATGGGCATCGCTTCTTGGAAACAAGCAGAGCAGACCGCGATGCACGGCTTGAGAGGAGCGGGTTTTTCTCTTGGCTCAACTGGATGGAAAGAGCAAAAGTTACACCAAATGGGGTTTACCCACGTGTTGGTTACGGAGCGTGAGGACTTGAATTTTGTTTCGCGGGAACGCTACCAGCAGTGTGGGGACTATGATTTGGTGGAGTTGCGCCCCTAGGCTGTCCTGGCTGTCGAATGGATGGGGCGTTTGGAGGCGGGGTATGCTGACCTTGACTGCCCTTTGCATTTGGCATGGGTCCACCGTTTAACTGCATCATGGGTGGTTTCGGAGTGGTGAGTTCACCGGCTTGGGCTTGGGTAACCTTGTCCAAGAACGCCAATCCCGCATCGATGGACTGTTGCAGTACAGTCAAGCCTGTAGAAGTGTCTCCACTGAGCACGTGCAGTCGACCCAAGATAACGAGCAGCA
>CBFICN010000010.1:0-303 GCA_965661045.1 uncultured Myxococcota bacterium | reverse complement strand
TGGTGGTGAAGGGGGAAACTGTCCTCAAAGAGCCTGAGGGCCTCAGTGTAATTCTCCACTCTGGCCAACTGTCGAGTGCAGGCATTGCGAAACTGTTTGACGTTGTAGAAACGGCTCCCGTGGGTATAGGCATCCAATTCATGAATGGCGTTGCGACAGATGTTCAGAGCCGTCTTGGGATCGGTCTCCATGCTCGTCTTTAACTTGGCACTGTAGGATTTCAGCCACGCTCGATGGTCGGGGTCTGATACATCCAGTTTCATCAATGTCCCAATTCCCATGGGGCCAGGTTGACCACCAACG
>CBFICN010000009.1:0-39639 GCA_965661045.1 uncultured Myxococcota bacterium | reverse complement strand
GAAAAGGTCGAAACACCTTTCTCAAAGCCGCTCAACAATTCGAAAGTTTTTCCTCTGGCATCTACAAAATTGAAGATCCGACCCAGTACAAAAAGTTTGATCGACAGCGCAAAAAAATGCTGGCCCATCTTGAATCTAAACTTCCATCTGTTGAGTCACAAGCCTATGAGTACATTATTGAATACCTCTCTACGCATGACCTGTTGATTAAAAGAGAAGAAAAAATGTCAGAGGCCAAGAGAGACGAAAAGGTCAATCCTGTAATTGTACATAGACAAATTGAAACAGAGTTTGTCTTTCGAGCCTTGCTTGACTACCTTCAGCGGGAAAACATGACACATGGTGTAGAAATGGCAGATCTCCAAAAAGATGGTATCACTTCAGGCATACTGGCCCATTGTCAATACCAACTCTTTTACTTAGAGATGTTTCGAACAAAAAAACAACATAAGGGATCTTTAAAGTCTATGTACACATCTTTTGTCCAAGAATAAACACAATAGGCGTTGTCTAGACTAGAACAACATTGGAGTCGTTATGTCCCTATCGCAATCAGAATTGATTTTAGAAAACTTTTTAAAAGAACACAATATTCCCTTCAGCCATTTTGAACGTTGCAATTTAAACAATTCAGAAGGCAAATTTGATGCTGGCTTTGAACTCAGTTTTGAGACCAATAACCAGAATGAAACTGACTGGATGCCAAGATTGAATGAGTATCTCCAAAATCTTTCAACAACCTCTCATATGAACACCGGTGAGGCCATTCGTTTACATAATTTGGTTTTCGTAGAAGAAGAAGAGAATTTTGAAAACCACTTTGTGGACGTTGCTTGCCCCCTACTCAACAAACATCGTATCTCGTTCTATAGATACAAAAGCGACAACGACTTCTTCCTTTTGTATGGCTTAGACGAACAGATGCATCTTGCCAGTCATGGGCTAATTCATCGTGGGGATGGCTTTGGTATTTTTCAAGCCTCCACCGATGATAAGCACTGTATTGTCAGTTTAAGCCTCAACGACAAACTCCTCCACATTTTGTTTGATAAAGACAAAGTCTTTTATCATCAAATGACCAAACCATGGTTTCCCCCTGCTAGTCGGATGCCAACCTTCGTTCCACCAATGAACGATGACTTGGAAAGCAAAGTTTTAAAACTGGGCTATCAGATTCGCTTTGATAAAACAGATATGCCCGTCGGTCACAAAGATCTAGACAATATTCTCGCTCACTTCTCCGCTGAAGAGATTGTTGTACCCAAATTTTTCCATGCAATCATTGAGGAAATTTTGGACATGTACGTGCAACACCTCACAGCCAACCTACCGACGCGTGAAAGAATCGACGCTGACAATGTGAAGTCTTGGCTACTGATGCGAGAAAAGGCTGAATCCATCATGATGGTTGTGGGTATTTGGAAAGAATCAGCTCGTGAAAAGCTGGATCACATTGATAGCCGATTCCCGCTGCATCTAACATCCCACATACTTCCACAGTCCAGACTTCTAGCTGAAGTGTGGCTGTACGACCCAATGTACTGGTGGGGTCAAGGAGCCGCGTTGCATTCTATGCTCGGTGAATCAGACAGTGAATAGATAGAGTGGATTCGAACAGGCTTTCAAAGGGATTTAGATGATTGAATATTCAACGCTTCCAACCCATCGAGGTTCAATTATTCGGCATCGCTCCTTCGCGGCAGCTTACCCTTGGTGTTTTGATGAAAGGTTCATTCCAAAGAATCGACAACCGGGCATCGCTCCAATAGTTGGAGTCTACGGAGATAGAGAGAAGCATGCATTCATAGCCGCTACAAGTGTGTCCGAAGCGTTAACCAAAAGCGAATTTGTCCATCGACTGCGCCCACAGCAGAACCTATTGCATGCATTAACCATCAGCAATGAATGGCTAATTGACAATCTACCGATGTGGATCCAAAACCAACCAAAGCAGCATCACTTTGTTCAGCTAACTGGCTCTCCTGTCGAAAATGTCGATGGGGCATCTGCTGGATTGAGTACGTTATTGGCCACCATTGGATCCTTGTTGAAACTGCCACTTCCGATTGACTATATGTACTCCGCTGTTGTCTATCCCGATGGGAGGCTCGGTAAAGTCAATTCCATTGTGGAGAAAGCGAAAGGAATTGAGAAGTTTTGCCCAGTCGTCAAGCACTTGATCATCGCCAGCCCGATAGATCCTGAAACACTTCGTGAACTATCAGATTCCACTTTGACCATACACTCTGTGCGGTCGGTACAAGAAGCCTTGAACATCATTCCCATTGGGTCTTTTTCATCGATTCAAGAAGCCCTCGAGCATTCCTTGGAACGATGGTTGGCAAGGGATGATGAGGCACTGCCAACCTTCATTGAGCACGTGTTTTTGTCTGCCTTGCAGGGTCTGACACAAATCTATGGGTGGGGAAGTCTACACAACATGTTGATGGGCATCAAGCGATCTGTGCTTCTATATCCAACTTTATCTTTTGATCAACAGTGTAAACTCGATATCACAATGCTGATTGCTGAACGCTATCTTGCAGGCAAACATGGCCAAAATAAGGAGTTTGATGCCAACACGAAGTTTACCAACGACCATCTCCGTTGGTTAGAAGGATGCAAAAAAAGTGACCGTCTAAAAGTACTTCCCCATTTGATGCAACAGATCACTGAGCATCCAAACTCTCTAGAGTGCAAAGAAGCCATCAAATCTATGGTTGAAGACTCATTGCCAGATCGCTCCGATGATTGGGCAAACCCACTGTTGCTAAGACTGGCTGGGGCATGGGGGCGCTACCTCACCGAACATACAAAACAATACGCTGAGGCCTATGACTGGCAACGATTCTGCTATACACAGTGGTGTGCCCTGGGCATATATGCAGAAAGTTCCTATCCCATTTGTGCATTGCTTGAACTGAGTCTTTACTTACCCAATAAAGAGCCTGAAATTGAAAAATTGTGGCGGGAGTTCTCTCAACAACCCAATGTGAAAGTGTCACAAATAAAACGATTCGTTCCAAAGCATTGGAGAGAACGTCTCTTTGGAATGGAAAAAGGATGAGGAATGGAAAAAGGATGAGGAATGGAAAAAGGATGAGGAATGGAAAAAGGATGAGGAATGGAAAAAGGATGAACACCTCCAACCATTGGAAATCTACAGTGTACACTTGCGCAATCTCTATTATTTGGATATAAGAACTTAGCATATGGGTCCAAACTTTTGGACTCAAAATTGAATTTTTTAGAGGTGAACCATGGCCAGTAAATGTGATTTGACTGGAAAAAGACCGAATGTTGCAAACAAAGTCTCACACTCAAACATCAAAACAAAGAAGCGTCAACTTCCAAACCTGCAAAAACGTAAACTTTGGTTTGCAGAAGAAAGTCGTTTCGTAACATTGAAGATTTCAACCAGCGCGTTGCGTACTGTAAGCAAAAAAGGATTGAAAGCCTACGCAGATGAAATGGGTCTAGACTTGAGTCGCTACTAAGGTTTTACTGTTTGCATCACCTTTGTTGATTGACGAAAACGTTGTTTCAACCACTTCATCGGAAAAATGCATACGATACAAATCCGAGTGAATGAACAACGCGTTGCCATCAACAAGAACAGAAAAGGCAGATTACTTCGGTAGTCTGCCTTTCTTCTTTGTTATCCGAATATGGGTTATCCGAATATGGGTTATCCACAATGTGGATTCTTCAATCAACGATCTGTTCAATCGTCTGGTACAACTGACCCTTTGTAAAAGGCTTCTGGAGGAAACGAACCCCAACGGGTTTGTCAAAGTTGCCAATGCCCGAAATCAACACCACTTTCTTTAGCCAATCTGGATGTTGAGTGTGCACGACTTCTAACAACTCTGGACCACTCATGGCCGGCAGATTGACATCCAACAAGACTACGTCAACCGTATGATCCCACAACTCTTGAGCTGCCTCTGCCGTATTTGCTGTAAGAATGTGGTGTCCCTGCAAACTCAGTAGAGCCACGATCGTTTCTCGTAAAATCTCATCGTCGTCTACAACGAGAATCTTCGAATTGGTGGAAGCCGCTTCATGTCTGTTAAAAGCAAAGTTCAACCAGCCTTGACTCGACAATTGAAAGCCGACCTGACAATCCGTCAAAATTACATGCAACATTTGTAAATGCTGCTCTCGTGTTGAGGAAGTCATTTCCATAAGGCCTTTGCGCTCAAACGTTCTTTCTAAATCGGTAAAGAATCGTACATCCTCATCAGACAAGTCACACTGCACTTTCATGACTGTGGCTTGAGGTTGTTCAACAAACGCAACTTGCTGGATATTCTTGCCACCTGCGACTCTCTGTACAAGAATCTCAAACGCGATCTTTAAACGAGCCTCGTCGTTGTATACCATGACTACTGGCCCTGACTGTAGAGAGGCATCACTCATGGCCATCGGAAAAACTTTTCGACACAACTCAGACAGGGAAAACTGTGTCTGCTGAACATTGTGCAACGTCACTTGTTGGGTTGTATCAAGTAAAGAGGCAATCCGTTCACATTGCTCATACACCACTTGCAACGTTCTATGGGTCTTCTCATCTTCCATCATCATTTGCATCAGTTCAATACGGCCTTGAACCACCGTCAATGGATTTCGGATTGCATGAAAGAGGCCTCCTGACAACGCGCCCAACCGATACAGTCGTTCTCGACGCGCCCCCCCTTCTTCTTTTGAACACAACCGACAACGAACGGCATCCGCCAAGACTGTACACTCCAAGTAATACTCAGTAGAATCTACCTGTATCGGTTCCCCGACGGTGTCTCCCGAACGGGCCTTCTCCAATAACGACATGACTGTACGACTTTGATCTTCAAACAGTTGCGCGATGGAACTGACGTATCCAAACAGTTTTTGGGCACTCCTGTTCAACTCTACGATGTCACCGTTTCGGGTACACATCCATGCTGGACAAGAGTGATTTACGAACTCTTGATTCCAATAGTCTTCTGCGTACCCCATATCAAACTCCTTGTGTATCTTTATTTAGAAGTTATAATTCTTTTGGTAAAGAGACAAGGTGAACGTGACTCAACGTGGCTAGATCTTGACACACACCGCATCCCCTTCCAAGTGGGTTTCGTAGCACCCAACGGTAGAATCGGGGCTGGTCATACAAGCACCACTGTCCAAGTCAAAATCCCAACCGTGATAGGGACAACGTACCCAAACGTGATCATCCCCAATCTCTAGACTGCCCTCTGACAAAGGACCACCAGCATGTGGACAGGTGTTGGAAAATGCATAGACACTGCCATTGGCCTTTGCCACAGCGATGGCTGTCCCAGCAATAATCACTTCCACAATACTACCCTCTTCGAGCGCATCCTTATGCAGTACCACTTCGAACCCTTCTGGTGGCGTTACATCTTTTGGTGCTTCCAGAGGCGTCGATGGAGTCTTAGAAAAATTAGAGTCTATATCGTCTGCACCCCCCATCGGAGATGCAAAACTTGCATTGGGTGACGTATCTTCACCTTCGTTGAAAACCATGTTCATGATTTTTCGGCGAAGTCCATTGGGGCGTCCCATTACCAGTTTTTTAATTGTATTCAACATCTCTTTCTTTCCTATTGATGAATGATTGGGAGTATGGTACTCTTACTTGGTACTTACTATAACCCTAAATGGTCCTATGATTCGCCAATTCCTCAAGAAAAAAATTCGCCAAGCCGCCGTTCAAGTGTTCAATATGGAGTTCGATGTCCAAGAGAGAGACAAAAGACCACCGAAGTCCACACCACAAGCCTTCGACCAATCCATCATTCCAAACATTGTGGATGGATCCGGTGACACACCAGGGCCAAATCACAAAGAGAAGATTGGTAGAACCGTTGTATCTGCCGAAATCTTATCAGGCATCATCCCGTTCATGATTGATGTACGCCCTCCCAACGAAACGGTGTCTGGCATTTTGCCAACGGCTCGACTCTTACCAGCCAACAGCATTCAACAGTGTATGGACTGCCTGCCCGAGAAGACGGACCGCATTGTGGTGTATGACCAAACGGGAGAGTTGGGCGCTGCCGAGGTTGCCGCCTGGCTTCGAAAACAAGGCTGGACTTGGACTCGATATTTGGACGGTGGATTTGCAGAATGGATTGAGCAAGGGGAAGACTTTGTCCTGCCGGACTCCATCGCCAACCCAACAGAACAGGACAAAATTTGGCGGTTGGGTGATGAAATCAATCTTACAAATGGTACTCGTGCGCTTGTGTTGCAAACGAACGAACAGCAAGTAGAGCTTTGGAGCGCATCCGATGGGTACTTGGGTTGGAAAGCACATTCTGAACTCCACACTTGAGTAAACAATGTACGCACTGTGGAGTTGTCTTTTCTATGTCTGTGGAGTGTACACTGCATCTGCAAACAGTGACACGCTTACGGTTGCAAAGGAGCGTTGGATGGACGGCGATCCGAGAGGTGTAATATCAATCGTGGAACCTTGGCTGGATACCAAGACTAGACCTTACGGTACAGAACGAGATGCCCTTCGACTGCTGTTGGCCAATGCTTATGCCGCCGAAGGTGAATGGAATCTGGCGGCTTCGCAGTACTCAATTGTACGGAGCAACAACCGTGCATTGTCGACACATGCACGACTGGAAGAACCCTGGGCGGCCTTCAACGCCAGACTCTTTTGGACAGCCATCAAACGGTGCAAAGGCATTCGCCAAAAATATCCCAGAAGCGATGAAGCGATTGACTGTTTGATGCTCATGGGTATGAGCCATGGCGAACTTGGACACATTCGTTCCAGTGAACAGTTCTTCAACCAATACTTGGAAGCCATTCCAAAATCCCCTTTTCGAGAGTCTCTGTCGTTGATGCAAGCAGAGTACACCCATCGCAAAGACCCAAAGGAAGGATATCAACTACTATACAACTTGTACTTCAACCACCAGTACCCAACGACAGACGTCAAGATTCAAGAGATCCTGGGAAAACCAATTCCAATCACCACGCTGGATGAACGATCTGGACGAATGTATTCTTTTATCAAAGGAAACCGTCTTAAAGAAGCGTGGAGCCTCTACACTGAAGTCAGAGATAAAGAAGTGCACACGCCTGAAGAAGCGGCATGGCTAGAAAACAACCTTCGACACATCAGTTGGAAAACTCGGCAGTTCGACGCGTATCTGGAACTGGCAACCAAAACCTATGCCGAAGAACCAACATCAGAAAATGCCTACAAAATCTTTCGTGCCTATTGCAAAGCGGGCCAATGGACCAATGCCGCCAATTTTGGTCAGGAATCTTTGGACCATTTTGGACGTGTTGGTCGATGGGCTGGCGCCAGGGATGAAATTGCTCGCTCTCAAATGTTTGCCGGTCAGTATGCCAATGCCGCAGTGCTGTGGGGCAAACAGTGGGGCAACGACGCCAAGTTTTACAAGGCTTTTTCCCTGTACATGGCGGACGACTATCAAGGCGCGATTGACGGCCTGACAGCGCTGACCAAACGTAAGAACGGGTGGGATGCAGCCAGTCACTATTGGATTGGCCGCAGTCTAGAGGCCTTGGAAAAGGATCCAACCGAACAGTATGCCAAAGCGACCGAACTGGATTCAAGCAATTGGTACGACATTTTGGTGCGTCAACGACAAACGCTCAACACAGCTCCTGTCGAAACGGAAACCGAAATAGAGAGTGGATTGAACACTCCAGAGACCTCCGCCCTCTCAATACAGCACAAAGGCGTATGGACCGACGCTCGAAGCATACACCTATCGGCGGAGTCCACCTCAGAACAAACAATCGCATCTCAGATATCAAACGACCTCTATTCCACAGCACCAGTGTCTCAAGATTTCTCTTGGAGTGCGTTTACCACCCCAGAAGCAAAAACCGTCATCGCGTCAACCAACGTTTGGCCATCTCGATATCAGTATCCAGACCCATACACCCATACAGTCCTCGGCACCCAAGAAGACTTAAAGGAGATATTTGATTGGTTTGTAGACTCTTACAGCAATATCTTTCCCAATTTGTCTGAGACCTATTGGCTTGTTCAAGCAGGGTTGTATCCAGAAGCCGCTCGAAATATGCAAGCCAATTACCAACGGTGGGAACAAGGACGAAAACGAAAACTGAGCGCTGCTGTGAACAAACAGATGCGCAGCACAGATATTGGAATGGATACTTGGAGGGCACTGTTTCTGTATACGCGGACCCATCACTATGTTTTACGCTACACCACTGGTATGGAACAGTACTTCACTGAAGAAGACGATTTACGAGCTGTCGGACAGATCAACCACCCATTGGTTCGGCCCGCTGAAATGTGGGGACTTACAGAGCAATACAACGTCGATCCATGGCTAATGCTGGGACTCATGCGACAAGAAAGCGCTTACCGAGAAACCGTGCGCTCTTGGGTGGGAGCGATTGGCTACATTCAGGTCATGCCCGCCACCGGTGCAAAATTGGCCTTTCTTCTTGGAGATGCTGGTTACTCTCCCAAAGACTTGGAAAATCCTGGAACAAATCTCCGCTATGGAATTTTTTACTTCTCAAAACTGATGGAGCGTTTCGACAACGCTTATCCGTTGGCCGTGGGTTCGTACAACGGTGGCCCACACAACATGTCTCGGTGGTATAGAGATCGCATGGGCACCTGGGAAATGGATGAGTTTGTAGAGCACATTCCCTATGATGAAACGCGTCGGTACATCAAAAAAGTGACGGGACATTACGACCAGTACGTCCAACTGTATTTCGATGACACACACGCTGTCTACATTCCAACACCCCCTCTAAAAGACGACCCAACCGTCATCGACTTTTAAACTGGATGAACCTCGAGGCAATTTGACAGCCACGCCTCATACGGACTACACTGTTCACACACAAGAGAGGTCATATGAGTCCGATACTTTCAATCTTTTCGCTCTTTGGATGCAACGGTGGTAGTCAAGCCTGGGAATCCACTGTACAGCCCATCGTTGGGATTGCCAACATTGACGACGACAATCAAGATGGCACTCCAGACTGGGATGGCAATTTGTCCGATGAGGAAAACGACCTGTCTGTCTTTGAGGTTCCTACCGAGATGCGTGACGCTTTGGGCTCCAAAGACACCATTCGCATTCGTCAAAACAACAATGGCTTTCGCGTTTATGTCAATGGAGACCTCAAATCAAACTCAGAAGAAGACCTCTTTGAACTGGACAGCGTTGAAGACACCATCGAGTTTGAATTTGAAAAGACAAATACAAGTGGCAGCATTGATCTGATTTGGCTCAACAAGAAAGGCAACACGGTTGCAGAGCAGCAAGTCGAAGTTATCTCTGCACCAATGTTGCTCAACCACCACCTCCAACCAATGGAACAGGTCTACGCCATGGAAGGCAATGGATTTGTCAGCAACCAAGAATTTGTACGTGGTTTCGAAACTGCCTTGGGAGATAGTTTCACCGCCTTTCCAGTCAGAGACTATGAATGGGACGTGTGGCTTCAAGATGAAATAGAGTTCGCAACCCTATCGAGCCCTGGTACCCGTTTGGACATCGTAATTGACTCCATTCGAGATCGCGGTTTGGACCCACTGCCCGAAAATGAATTTGAAGGTCCAGATACTTTGATTGAAACTTGGGGCCGTGGAATGGCAAATTCACAAGATTCGTTTGGAAACCTTGAAGTCACTCCCCCTGTGGATGGCTATCCCTATGGACGAATTTACTACGGCGATTGGTACTTTGGAAACTCAGTGGATACGATCACTGAATCATTGACCGATGAGTTTGAACGACAAGCGCTGCAAATGCCCTTTACTCTCGACGTCACCTTTTTGTGTGTGGGCCACGTTGATGAATACATGACTTTTGTCCCAGACGCCAGTTCCCCCAAAGGGTTCAAATATCTCCTGGCGGATGTAAACGCTGGCTATGAATTCCTAGAAGGACTGGATCCAGCCATGTCCCTACCCAAATACGCGTCGGATCACGGGTTCTCCTCTGTGGGCTCTATCCTGAATGACACGGCTCTTCGCCGCCTCAACGAAGACATTCAACTCGACTATATCGAACCCACTTGGGAAGCCATGCAAAGCGAATTGGGCTTGACTGAGGACGATTTGATTCGCGTACCCATGTTGTTCGAAGAAGCCGTTGGTTGCCAAGGATATACCGCAACCCTAATCCCGAGCACACTCAACATGGTGGTTGCCACAAACGAAGATGGTACTGGTGCAGACTTGATTATGCCAGACCCCTACTTCCGAAGTACAGTGGGTGACCAATCTCAAGATCCCTTCATCGAGCATGTGAACTCTCTCTTACCAGATGGCAACACCCCACACTGGATTGACGACTGGGATGAATACCACATGATGCTCGGAGAGATCCACTGTGGTTCAAACACCCTTCGAACACCTGTCACTGTTGAATCCACAGAGGAGTCCCCATGATGTATTGGTTTATTTCAGCCGCCTTGGCCACCCCCTCTTCAGAGTGGCAATCCCTCACGATCTGTCAGCAAGATGTCGTTCTGTGCGAACGTGTATACACCGCCGAACCAAGGGCTACTCGAAAACCTGACTTATTGCGCTTTAGCGACCCCTTCCTCAAAGAGGCACAATGGGTGCCTGTTCACGCCGCACGACTTCTCAACACGGATACACCAGTACCTGTACAGTTGGCTCTCATTTCTTTACTCCAACCCCATGATCTAACAGAGGTGGGAGCGTCGTTGCTGCCTCTATTCGAATCAAATGTGGTTGAAGTCCGTGCAACAATGGTCGAATTGCTCCCAAGTTTACCCTTGGACACACAAACACAAGCACTCAGACAGTTGACAGAAGACGAGTCTTCGATGGTGCGCGCACAAAGCCTTCGAGTTGTGGCACGACACTTGGGCACCGAACATTCTGATTTCTTGCTTTCCGGACTGAATGATGAAGCAGTTGACGTTCGCGTACACGCGGTCAAAGGCTTGGGGTGGAACGATGTTGACACGGCACCCGCATACATCGAACCCTTGTTGAAAGATGAGAACGCAACCGTTAGATTGAACGCACTTCGCACCATGGAACGCTTGCATCCCGGTGCCGTCCTCAAAATGGATGTTGTTGCTGTCCTCGTTGCTGACCCTGATCCGAAGGTGCGTCGTGAAATCGTCCGAATCCAAAAGAAACATTGAGCGTGCCTTAACCGATATTGACATTGACCGTCTGCAAGATTCTGATCTAACACTGGACAAGATCAACCGAGATTGGTCCATCTTTCAGCTCAAGAAAGGCCATCGGTACAGCAGTGACGACATGATGACCGCTTGGATGGCTCACCGTGTCGCAGGAGATGTATCCATTCAAGCCGATATTGGGGCTGGGATCGGTTCTTGTGGGCTCATGACGCTCTGGAAGCGTTCCAACACATCAAAACTGGTCATGGTCGAAGCCCAACGTGTGAGTCATGAACTGGCAAAGAAGACAATTGCCCACAACCACCTAACGGATAGAATCGATGCTCGCTATGGCGACCTAAGAGATCCCACCGTCTTACCAGAGCAAGGATTTTTCCCATTGGTCACCGGCACACCACCTTATTTTCCCATCGACAAAGCATTGACCTCCCCCCACCCACAACGGGCATGCTGTCGAATGGAACTGCGTGGCAATGTCTTTGATTACGCAGAAACTGCCGCTCGAATTGTTCATCCGAAAGGCTGGTTTGTTTGCTGCCATGCTGGAACCGACCCTCGACTGGAAGCGGCAATGACAGCGCATGGATTTCACATTTGGCATCGATGGGACATCCTCTTTCGAGAAGACAAAGCACCCACCTTGGCGATTGTGGCTTGTCGAAGATTTTCTGGCCACAGAGAAGACTGGAAACCGTTGGTCATTCGCACCCTTGACGGTAAAGAAACGGAACCCTACAAGCAAATCCGCGTAGAAATGGGCCACAGTCAGTAATAACATCCGTTTTGTATTGCACCATTTGACTAAAAGAAAACTAGACAGGTTGTTGTTCCTGTCTGGCTCCTCTTTTGTCGGTTTCGTGTTGACCTTAGTAGCCCCACTTCACTCCAAACGTAATGCCCAAATCGTCATACTCGATTCCAGCAATGCCATCAGCTGACGCCAATCGTCGCCAATTGACTGCAGTTTCGAAAGCACCTTGGTCAGCAAAGTTGAGAGCGAAAGCGCCACCTGCTTGCAAACGGTGGTCTGTTCTGTCGACAGCGCCATCATAGTTGTCGTTGCGATACTGTGCGTTGGCACTCATTACAGCCCGATCCTGTACATTGAGTTCATAGGTGAATCCAACTTGATGATAGAGGTTGTAATTGGTAAAATATACGTCTTGAAGTGCACGTTTGTACTCGAGTCGAATGTCTTGATCCTCTGTCGGTTTAAACCGGAAACCAGCATCCAATCGAATCTTTTGAGAAATGCCTTCTAACTGGGTTGCATTGTCACCATCACCATAGGTTGAACCACCCAACCCTGCTTTTAAGCGCACCAGTGTTTTGCTTCGAAGTTGACCCTCAATACCCGTTGAAACATCCCAAACAGAGGAGTCGTCAACAGTTGTCGAGTCTTCTGTTGTTTCAATTGTGTTGTTCACCCAATCATTCAATGTATAAGAACCATCCACGACAAACTTGGTTTTGGGGAGAAACTTCAATGAAAAGTTCCCTACACCACCATAGGTGTTTCGTTGATTGATCACATCTCTATTGCCATTTGCATCTACCATTCCGTTGATCTGACGATAGTTGTAGGCACCACCCAAGTTCAAGCTGAGTGCATTTCCACTCCCAACGCTCAAACCGGCTTTGGCTCGGTTGTCATACACACGGATCAAGGCAGAATCCGCTTTTGGCTGGTTGACCGGACGGTTGTTGGATGAAAAAGACTCAGAAAAAGAAAGACCCACTGGTGATCGCGGCAGAAACCTTCCCGTAGCCGTCAAACGACCGTCATTGAATGAGTTGAGATTTTGTAAGTCTTCTTGCAAGTATTTTCGAGCACCGTACCCGGAACCCAATCTCAACGACAAGGCATTTGTATTGATTTTCAATCCCAATGTCGGATTGACAAGCAACGCAGTACCGGGCACAACAGGCGTTCCACCACCGGCCTCTCCTTCATCCAAGTACAAGTTGCTTCGATACTCTCCCCCAACACTTACAGAAGGTGTCAGTTGTACAGTGTCTGAACCAAGCCCTTCAGTCTGCGCGTACGCGTTTGAACTGAGGAACAGGATTCCAGCGATCAAATACTGTGTTCTGTACATTGTTCTTCCTATTGTTTGAGAAGTATCCTTTACATATTCACACGATGACTGCTTGTATGCAAGGGAATATACAACAAAATTGTGTGACATTTACACCATTTTACATTGAGGCCCATTGCAAATTGATCGCGTCAAACCTTAGTATGGAGATGTTTCAGGTGGAGGGTTGATACTTTCCGCTCCTGCATCTGTGGATGTGTTTGACGAGTCGAATGAATAAGATTCCGAGCCAGATACTTCTGGCTGTGCGTCGCCACTAAATGTATTGGAGGCTGTATTCGAAACACCCACAATGATCTGCGTTTCAGAAGTACCATCTTCTCCACCACTATTGGAACCACTGACACACTTTTGGGCCTCATTGTAGAACTGTCGAACTCTCGGTAATACAACGTTGATTTTGCGAAATTCATATTCGGCTTTCTCAGTTGTGGTCGCCTGCAATACACCCGGCAACGCTCCCGATGAAATATCTTTGAGCGCCGAGACAGAAGCTTGCTTGGTCGATACACATTGAATCAAAACGGAATCATTTGACTGTTGTGCTTCCGCCGCCAATGCATTCATTTCTTGATTGATGGAGTCTATCTCAGACACCATGGTTTTCGCTTGCTCACCCATCTCTGCGATTGATGCTGCGAAGGCAACACTAGAGAAAATCAACATACTCAGTATTGTGGCTTTCTTTATCATGAGGACTCCTTTCTTTGTAATCAGTATAGCACACTTCTCATCACATATCGATTGACAAATGTACTGAGACTATTTTCGGCATAAAGCGTCAGTACTTTAAAATTCTACTCAGTCCATCTTTTAATTCTTTGGACTGAGTGCAAACGGTAAGACAGCAACGTCGGAACAAGACGATGGAAATCTCCAACGACGAATCTTTTTCTCAATGCACGAAGCCACTTTGCTATCTCCAGTGGTATTTTTCGTCACAGTCGTCATGGTTACTTTACCGTCTGCGATCTCTACTTCAACCTCAACGCGCCCCGCCACTGATGGATTATTTTTCAAACTGATGTCGTGACATGTTTTGACTTGACTCAGATACTTTCGAACAGTCTTATTGATTCCGTCAGAGCACTCTCCCGTCATGGTGTCGATCTTTTTGATCTTCGCCACCGACTTTGGACCCACTGTTTTGGGTCCAGGTCCTGCCACTGATTTACCGCCCTTTCCTTCTGCAGAGACAACCCCAACTTTTGTCGATGCTTTCCCACTCTTGTCGATCTGACCCTTCACTTTCATTTGAGCGTCGCTGACTGCCATTTGACCATCGGTCACACCATCCAAAACTTTGTCCAAATCAACATTGGCTGCACCGTCACCACCGAAGGCCGATGTCACCACCCCACTTCCTTCACCAACAGTACCGATCGCTTGGAACAGAAACGATTTAGATACAGCATCTTCAGCTGCAGCACGTTGCTCGTCCGTCATATTCGCTGACGCGGTTGCCTTTTTCTCTACGGATTGCTTTTCAGCTTCTGTAGGCTTTTCTGTGGGCTTTTCTGTTTGCTCTGGCTCTTCTGGCTTTTCGACTTCTTTTGCGACCTTATTGGGATCTACAGGTGCGTCTGTATCCGGTTCTTCAGTTGAAGGCTCCGGAGTAGGTTCGTCAGGCTCTTCAACGTCCAAATCCAGGTATTCAGCGATGAGTTCTTCTACTTCTTCTTGGTCCAATAATTCAGGTCTTGGTTGCAATGCAATCCACCACATCAAACCTGTAGCGATTACCGAGAACAGGCCTAGAAACCCGAAGAAAATAGCGTCATCCTCTTCAAACCCACCAACCGTTGAAGATCCGGTTGTGGGCTTCTTCTGCTGCTGTACAACCGCTGGAGAACTAATAAATTGAAAGAGAAAGTTGTACGCACCAACATTCACCATCCCTGTCATTTCCTCTGACAGAAAGATTCGATACACGCCTTTCTTTTCGACTGCCCGTTGACCCGCTAACGGCTGTCCTGCCATCAAATCCTTCAATTTGACGCGTTCATCACCGCTTGCGATCCAACCTGACATCTCCTCAGTGAAGCGCAGTGTAAACGCATCGTTTTGACCACCAAAGAGTGTGTAGCGATCCCCAATGACAGTTTCAACACCATCACCAAAATTATTCGCCGTAAACCAATTGGACTCGGCGCTACCGATTGAAACAGACTGACCAAAACGTACCAATTCTGCATGCACAGGTTTGTTTTCGTAACCAACGCCAACGCGCAATACATAAACTTCATTTGAGTTTTTGTTGGCTCTTGTGGCTGTGGTATTAGCCATAATTCCCTCTTGTCAGTATATCTACATTCAGTATTTCGGAGTAAGAATTAAATTCTCAAAACTATATCATAAAATTAAAAAATAAACTGGAGGGGGATCCCCCCTCCGCAGCAAATTACTCGCCTGTTTTGATGACAACAAATTCAAATTCAGAGAACTTTGCTTGACCAGCGTTGTACATCACATCCCTCACAACTGTGAATGGAATGTCTTTATCGATTTGAAACAATACCTTGCCTACAAAGCCACCAATATCGTCTCGCCCAGCCTTTTGAGCCAGATTGGTAATCTTATCAAACTGAGACACAGCATCTTGAAACGCGGCTCCCAAACTCGGAACATCAAATCCGCCGCCGGGTCTTTCCGACTGTGGAATGCGATACATCTTTTGGCCTGGGTAGCTCGGATCGTCATACGCCTCTAAATTTAGAACTCGTTTGTTATCCACAACGATCGCATCTTTGGCTACAACAACATTCAAAGCTACGCTTGGTTGTTTGTCTGCATCCGACATCGGCAATTTGAGGTTTGACGATGGTGTAACAGTGACCTCAGTAGCAGAGAACGACTTCAACAGGAATACCAGAATAATGGTCATCATGTCCATCATCGAAGTAATGTTGAGTTCTTCTGCCTCAGGGACTCTTCTTTTCTTCTTTCCCACAAGTCACTCCTTATTGGTTTGTACCACCAGCGATTGAGACGCTGGGGAATAATTTATTGCCGTCAGCTGAACGACGAGATGTATCCATTGCTTTAACTAAGATTTCATACTTAATGTTGTTGTCTGATATTAAAACAACAGAATCGGAATCTCGTTCATCATCCTGTGCAGCTTTTTTGATTTGTGCCAACTTCTGAGACAGATCTGACCAGTTGTAGTCATCAATTCCTTTACAGCGAGCATTGCTCTTACAAGGAACATCTGGTTTTCCCTTCTCCTCATCAGCATTGTCAGTTTTCACTTGGCCTGGATACAAATATTCATTTGCACCTAAGATTCGTATTCCCTGATTGGTCACTGCCATCTTGAGTTGTAAAGGTGGTTTGTCTGGAATCTCTTCTTGAGGTGCTGCAGCACTGGGAGAGATGGCTGGCAACGATGTATCAATCACTGCCAGTTCCAAAGACTTAATTGCCATCAACAATACAGGAATCAGAATTGTCACCAAGTTCATAATGGGAACCAAATTGAGTGGTTCTTCTTCTGGCATTTCTCGTTTAGACACGATTACCTCTTGGTTACAGGTTACTGTTTGTTAGATGGATTACTTAGCTGCTTTCTGTGAACGACTTGCACGAACATCATTCAGCACTTCAGCCATTGACTGATCAACCTGATCCATGATGCCAGTAACCATCGCTGTAAGGAATGCATTTCCTACGAGTGTTGGAATCGCAACAACAAGACCACCAGCAGTAGTGTACATCGCTTTCGAAATACCAGCAGCCAACATGACTTGCTTTTGATCCGCAGGAGCGTTTGCCACAGCGTCGAATGCTTCAATCAGACCAACGATGGTACCAAGAAGACCAGAAAGAGTTGCAACGTTTGCAAGCATTGGCAAGAAAGGCATACGCTTGGTCAAGCGAGGAAACTCTTCAAGAGTTGCCGCTTCGAAAGCACCTTCCATGTCCTTCATGTCTTTTCCAGGACTGGGAGCCTTTTGAAGACCAGCGTGCAAAACACTTGGCAGAATCTGCTTTTTCTGCTTCAACTCAGCGCAAGTACGGATGGCATTGTCAAACTGTTGAGATTGAATGGCCTTGCGCACTGCAGCCATTAAGTTCTTTTGATTTGATTTGGCGCCAAAGATGACGACTGCACGTTCAGCCATGATTGCCAATGCGAATACGAAAGAAATGATGATCGGGGCCATCCAAACGCCACCGTCTTTAATTGCCAAAATAATGCTTTCCATGGGTATCTCCAAAGATAGTTGATTGAATAAAGGTTGTTGGTAAATAACACAAAGGTGTAAACATCACCACAGGTTAAAACATAGTCAATACAAAATAAAAAGTCATGCGAAGGTTGTTAGAATCCTGTCAGATCATACGAACAATGACAAATCAAAGGGGTGCGTGTTTCAAACTTTCCAATATTTTTGGTAGGAAGTCTTCAACTAGCTCTAGTTCATATGCCCTGGTCACGTCATCTTTTGCCATTAAAATTGTTAGGTCGGGCCTTTGTATCTCCCCTTGAACCACAAAGCCGGTCTCTAACGTATTCTCTACGGCTTCATCAGCATCGGATTCTTGAGCCCAAGCCCATACGCACATCAATAACCAAAACATCCTACCCCCAATCGCTTATCGTATTATTCGGCAGATCCAGTTGAGTCTGTAGCACACACTTGCTCAATACACTCTAAGGACACTGCACATTCATCCGTAGCGTTACAGGCTTCTCCCACCTGCAACGTTCCAAACTCACCATCAGTCAAACATTCTTTGTTCGATGCACAAATCAGATCGGACGGACAATCGCTTTGCACTTCACAGGTAGGAGTTTGTACAACCCCCCAACCATTGTCAACTTCAACCGTCTGCTCATCGGTTGAGGCTTCCTCAGTGGTCTCTGGTTCCTCGATGGTTTCAACGAGTTCACTACTTTCACCACCATCGTCAACCTCCGATGAAACAGCCTCTTCACTGTCATTCTCTTCATCTACCGGGAGCGCGTCTTGAACGTCGCTAGCCTGATTAGAGTCATCATTTTCTGTATTTTCGGAATCAGACGACTCAGAATCGGCTTGTTCTTCTGTCCCAATCTCTGAGGCCGAATCGACGTCAACTGCTGCGTCCCAACCATTGTCGCCCTGAGCTGCCTCTTCTACCTCAACAGCGGAACCTTCATCCGCATCTGTTTGAGAATTCACATCGTTGGTCTCTTGAGTAC
Organism: uncultured Myxococcota bacterium; assembly: GCA_965661045.1. Lineage (GTDB taxonomy): Bacteria > Myxococcota_A > UBA796 > UBA796 > UBA796 > CAJWHX01. The sequence continues at coordinate 21,174 of CBFICN010000009.1, read as the reverse complement.
CATTTTCAGTAGGACCTTCTGCGCCTTCTGCGCCTTCCGCGTCCTCTGATTCCTCTGCTTCCTCATTCTCGACTGAGTCGTCCGTACTTTCAGAGTTTTCTGTTTCTTCGTTTAAACCCTCTCCGTCAGAAGCATTGTCCCCAGTATCCTCCGTTGACCCTTCTGACGAGTCTTCATCCTCTCCATCTGTCTGTTCATCGGCGCCTTCAGCCTCCTCAGCCGCCTCAGCATTGTCTTCTTGAGCGGCTTCTTCTGCAGCACGCTTCGCTTCTTCCTCAGCACGTTTTCGAGCGGCTTCTTCACGTCTACGTTTGAATAAGGCCCGCAATTCTTCTTTCTTTTTCTGTTCTAGATATGCAGCCTCTGAAGCTTCAATCTCGGAACGCCATTCTTTGACAATCGCTTCCTTTGTTCCACCTTCGTCAAGGTAACGATCCAACAAATCGTAGGCTTTGGCATAATTGTTGCCTTCTTTGTAATCCGCTTCAAGAACAGCCATGTTGAGAAGAGGCTCGGGGTTGGAAGGATTCAACTGATAGGCTTCTTTATACAAACGTTCAGCCTCTTCTATATTTCCCAATCCACGTTGGGCAATTCCCATTGCATTCAACAAGGCCGCATTGGTTGGCTCTAACTTGAGTGCAGCAGCAAGTGTATCATTGGCTTTGGTCCAAGCCCTATTCTCGAGTTGTAAAAACGAAAGGTACATTGACGTCTCAATCAACGTTGGATCCAACGCGAGCGATTTTTTAAAGGCGACCTCAGCCAAGGGGATTTTTTCTTGTGCATAGTACACTTGCCCCAACACGGACTGAAGCCTTGCGTTCTCACTGCCATTCTTCGCAGAGGCTTGTTGCAATACGAATAAAGCTTTGTCAAGATTCCCCTGTTGCAACAACACCATCCCTACTTCGCTGTACGCATCGACATTGTTCGCATTCTTACTCAACACTTGCTGAGCATAGGCAATCGACTCATCCAATCGTCCGGACTTTCTAAGACATGATATCTTTCCGGCACTCAAAGTTGGGTCAGTTTCCGAGTGCAACAATCCTTCCTCATACAAGGCGATCGCGTCATCATATTTTCGATTGCGCTCCAGCAGTACACCCAAATTGTACCAACCTTTCGCAAACGTTGGATCCAGTTCAACAGCCTCTTCAAATGACTTTCTAGCAGCGCGTTCGTTGCCCAATTTCAAATGTGCAACACCAATATTGTAAGCGATCTCTGGACTGCCACCATCTGAAGATTTCGCTAGACCTTCCAAAGCCTCAAGCCCCTTCTGAACTGCTACCTCGTCTCCTGTCAGAAGGGCCACAGCATTGTTGACAGCATCTGCAAATTCAACACCCTCAGCACCTTCGCTTCCCTCTGTTTCTTCAACCACTTCTTCTGACTGCAGATTGCCGTCTGTCGAATCTACGTCAGTTTGAGCTGGCTCTTCCACTTCTTTTTCAGGTGTTTCTACGGTTGTCTGAACCTGTACCGGAACGGCTGTTTCAGGTGGTTTTTTACAGGCCGTCCACAGAATGCTACTGCACAGCCACAATACTGTTGCCTTGGATACTCCGAGCCCACTTCTAGAAATCAACGTCATTGCTGCTCCCCTTCTTCGGCTTCTTCATCTGTTGAAGAGTCGTTCTCGGATTCGTCTGGATTTTCTGCTTCAGAGCCTGACTCATTTGGCGTTCCCCACCCCATATCGGACTCAGAAGGTTCTTCTGAAGAGGTTTCGTCTGGTGCCATCTCCGGAGAGAGAATCTCCTCCTCTTTGACGGCCTCCTCAACTGGCTCTTGCTCACCTAAATTTTGGTCAACCGCTTCATTGTTTGGACTTTGTCCATCATCTAAGCCATCTGTAGCCTTCTCAATAGAAGGAGCCTTCGATCCATTTGGAGAATCCAGAGAAATTGGTCCAGCAGTGGGAACAAACACACTCGAAATAGGATACACCACTTCTTGTTTTTGAGGTGGGTATGCCTTTGGATCTATCGCCGTCAGGTCTTCCAAAGCCAACTGTGTCCATTTGGTCCAACGACCTTGCTTCTCACTGAGCGCCAACGTCTGCTCAAGGGTTGTAATGGCTCCCTCTCGCAACGGTACCCAAATACTAGCCAATTGCTCTTCAAACACAACTTGTGCTCGGTAATTGGCTTCCTCGTCCCCTGGAACAAGATTTTCCGGAATGGGAAATGCTTCGAAAAACTGCGCGAGGTGTAACTCTGCAGACCCTGAACAATAACGCCCTGCAACAATTGCCTCAAAATCTTGGAAGTCTTCTCCCGGCTTCGTGCAGAAATTTCTCAGTGTGTCCAACTCTGCAAGTTGAGATTTAATCAAATCAGCATTTCGCTTGTCATCTCGTGAGTATTTTACAGACTTGAAAGCCTCCATTTTTTCTGGAATGTCTCTGAGGTAATACTCGGCTGCGTATTGTCTCATCTTAGGAGAGTCTTTGCCATCTGCCTGCATCGCGGTAAACGATGACAACAATTGTTTCCACTCACGTTCGATCTCACGCTTCTTAGACTTCTTACTCTCTTCATACAGTTCGATACGACGGTAATGCGCCATCATCGTGTGATCCGGATCTTCACCGTTGTACCGCTTCAAGTAGCGAGTATAGAAATCCAACGCTCTCCAACGAGCAACCTTTTCCCACTGGGCACCGGCCATGAAAAATGCCATTTCAGCATCTGGCTGCTCTGGGAATTTGGTCGCATATTTTTCTAGGCCCTCTGCTGCCTCTTTGTATTGTTCCAGTCCAATCTTCAAAAATGCCGAGTTGTACAGAGCAGCCTTGGCATCTTCATACTCAATGCCCTTCCCGTACGTTTGGTTGTACAGAATGTCAAAGTATTTAATGGCTTCTTCAAGTTCCAATGCATTTTGGTGATTGGTTGCAATGCTAAACAAGATTGAACGACTGGCTTTGTTCCCAGGAAACCGCTCAACAAAGTCTCGATAAACCGCGTTCGCCTTCTCAATGTTGCCACCTTCTTCGTAAATGTTTCCAGAAAGCAACAACAAGTTGGAGTAGTCGTTCTGTTCTATGTTCTCATAATCATTCAAATAGGCCAAGAGACCGTCGGCGGTTAAGTTGAACTGACGTGTTGCCCCTTCAACATCTCCAGCAGCCATCATCTTCTGGGCGTCACGTTGCTGATTGAGTAGCAATTGCAATGTCGCATTTTGTTCGTATTTTGCAAAGTCTTCTGGTACTTCTCCATCTGGTCCCAAAGCCAACCCGATAAACCGTCTGGCTTCTTCTTGTACCTTGGTCCAATTGAGTTCTTTTTGGTACGACGCAATAATGAGATTGGATGCATACATTGCTTCCATAGACTGAGGGTAACCATCAATCACCAAGTTGAAATACTGACGTGCCAAGTCATATTGACGATGCCCCAAGTAAATCTGACCGATGTTGTACTGGTACTGCTTCAATGACGAATCAAAGAATGCTTGGGCACCATCGACTTCTTGTATAATTGTTTGCAACGAAGATACCACCCTTTCAGCATTTGCAACATCGACATCTTCACGTTCTATTGCTGCAATCTCTTTCTCAATCTGGGTGCGTCTCCTATCATAATCCAATGTTGCACTGTCTTTGTACGCCTGAATGAACTCTACCAGTTCGTCTGCGAGTTCATATACTTCAATGACATCGCCGTTTTCAAGTTCAAGCGTATTTTTCACGACAGCATCTGCTGGAAGTTGTTCAAAATTGCCCATCAACTTGTTGTATGCACGCTGGTTTACGATATTTAGGATCTTTAACTGTGACAACTCCCCACGTTGATGATCCGGAGCAGTCTTTACCAACTCTCGATACTGTTCTAGAGATTTGACAATCTCACCCGCTTCAATGTACGCATCCGCCATGTACCACATGACATCGTAATATTCATCTGCGAATGGGAAACGATTCAAAAAACGATCAAAACTAGAGATGGCCTCCATATAATCTTGAGGATCCTGGCTCTCTTTTGCTTTGCCATACTGATTGTACGCCACATCCAACAAAGATTCCTCAATGTAGGCACGAGCCACATCTTGAGCCTCAGGATTGTTTCGATTTTGCACCCACCATTCACCATTCTCAGCGTATCGATCGGTCAAAATCTTCATCTCTTCCATGTACAAATCCACTTCGCCTTCGTTGAGGTAAAGTTCTGCCAACTGCTTTTGATACTTGGGATTGTCTGGTGCTGCAGGCCATTTATCCTGGAGATACTTGTATGTATCGACTGCTTCCAAAATTCGAACCTGCTCAATCAACTCTTTTGCAAGATAGACAAAGACCTCTGCTGTATACTCGCGAGTACCAATCTCCTTATAATACTCATCCGCAACAATGACCGCCTGACTGTTTTCATTTTCAGCGATGTCAGCAAAGGAAAGCGCCGTATACTCAAAAGACTCTTCCAGTGTATTGGTTGGCGAACCCGTTTCTTTCTCTTTGCGTTCGGAATAGTCTTGGTGCGCAGTAAACAAGGCCAAAGCTTCGTCGTATTGATTCAACAAATAATGGGTCCATGCAAGACGATAATTGGCATATTCATACAGAGAGTTGAATTCTCCCACATCCGGTTTCGAGAGTTTGGTTGCAGCGTCAAAGTACGTGAGGGCCGTTTCGTTGTCATTTTGATTGAAGTAGTACTGACCAACAAAGTAATTAGACTGCGCTACGAACCTAGACTCAGGAAACTCAGTGATCACCCGCTTATAGAACGTGGCAGCCAAGTCGGCATCGTATAAATCTGACTCTGCATCCGAGTAGCACCAAGCCATCATATACAGGGCTCCATCTACGACATCAGACTCCGGAAACAGTTCCACAATATCTTTATACAACGCAAAAGCCCTATCTAGGTCTTTGCGAATATCAGCTTCGTAATCCGGATTTTCATCCATTTTCATTGCCAACTCTTCTTGTGCGACAATGAATGCTTCCTCAGCCATTTTGAAGTAGATGTCGGCAAGCTGAAAACGGATCCCAGCACCCTCGGGAGATTCTGGATACTTGCTGATAAAACGCTCAAACCGTTCTACTGCAGTGTTGCGTTGCTGAATTTGTTGTTCTTCCAATAGGCTCAAAGGCTCAGTGTATTGCTCTCTCAACAGGTCAAATGCTTCTTGACGTTGAATCTCCACCATTGAAAGGGTTTCTTGACGAAAGTCATTGATGCGCTGGCGATACCGTTTGTATGCCTGTTTGAACGCCGCGATGTCTTGCACTGTGGGGGGGCGAAGTCCATCTGTGCTCGCCAGTTGATACCGTGGATCAAAACTAGAAGATGTTGAAGATGGTTCGTCTTGTTTTGCTTCGACATCAACACTGTTTTCTTGACCGTCTGGGTCTACAACGCTCTTTGTGTCTACGATGTCAGTGGCATCACCTTCAGCCGGCGATGATTCCATCACCTCTTCTCCAGAATTTGAAGGTTGCCCCTCAGTAGAACCATCTTCAGATAACTCAGAACCGCTTTCAGTCGCTCCATCTTCTTGTCCATAAGCTGGACTCAAGGGTGCCAAGCACAAAGACAGAACCAAAGACCATGGGGCTATTGAAATGTTTTTTTGCATTTTCATGTGTTCTACTCTTGTGTAAACGAGTCAGACAACTTTGCTTTAATGATGGAGAACCGCTTGTTCATCTCACTCAGTCGATTGGCCTCTTCAGTCGTCAAACGGGTAATCTCAGCATCAATATCTGTTGAGCGAATCCAAGTGACTTTTACTCCACCGAGTTCAGCCGCCAACATTCTATCTTCAACGTGTGCTTTGGCGTTTTCAAATGACTTATATGCGGCTTGATAGCCAAGGCCTTCTGCACTTTCTGCCAATACAACGACGGTGTCTGCAAACTCGTTTAACCCAAACTCTTGCTCAGCCAACATTTCCATCAACACAACGCGTTGACGCTCTTGAATCGGCTCCATCGTGGTTAAAATTGCTTCTCGTTGCCCATCAACCTTTCTGGCGGTCAACCACAAACTGTCCATATCCTGTTGTATGCGCTGTTTATTCTTCATGGTGCTCTTAGACCACAACGGCATCATCTGATTGTGGATCTGCTGAAATTTTAGCAAGTAACTGTCCAAGGACATGTCGATGGTCGCTCCATACCCCATCTTAGCCAGCATCACATTGCGCATTGTATCCGATGCAATGTCTTCCAACTCGCTGTTGGTCGATTTTAACGCTGTTTGAATCTCAGACAGTTGAGCCTTCAACTGTTCCAATTGCTCTGGTGGCAACGCCTGAACATACGAAGCATTGTCATCAAGGAAGTGGTTGGCAGCACGCAACACATTCTCTCCTTCCAACTGTGTGAAAGCCGCGTCCGCTTGAAAACCAGCCAAAATATCTTTGTAATACCGCTCTTTACCCAGATAACCAATTAGCAACGATTCGGTGTCTTCATTGATTATTTGCTTAACGATGCGCTGATTTTCCTGCATCGATTGTTCTATTTCTTCGATGACACTCATTAAAAACAGCTGTTCGTGCTGAGGCAGAGATTGAATTAGAGACTGGTTTTCTTCAACAAACTGTTCAAGTTCATCCAAGACAACGTAGGTCATCATCCGAGCATCACGAGCATCTTGTTGAAGTTTTTTCAACGAGACAACCACCGAATCAGCTTCTACATCCATTGGTTTTCGAGCCGCCTCCAAGGTCAGCCGATCCCCTTCAAACTCACTGCGTACAACTTCTATATCTCGTTGGATTGCTTCTATGGACTTTTGGTCCTTTAATGACGATGCCAGCATCGTAGATTCCTGCTCTAAAGAATCCAACAAGAGGAGCAACATATCTTGATTGAGATTGTTGAGTTTTGTCTGGTCTTCCACAAAACTGTACAGCATTCGGTCTGGATTCTGCAGCACAGCCTCAATTTCTTCAATGTACCCCTGCGCATTTTTGACGTCTGTTCTTTGCTCTCTTGCCAGATCTACAAGTTTGGCGGTCTGCACCAAATCTGGATCTTTGTATAGACGATCTTCGATGTATTTTGGAACGTCATAGTCCAAAGGCTCAGTTTGGCCACTCAGTTTCGCATCCAGCAACTCTAGCACCAATGGTTCTTGAGTCATAATGTCCATCAACCGATCTCGAACTGGCTCCATTTGTGTGAGCACACCTGAATACGCTTCCAGAGCAACTTCATAATTTTGGACTTGCATATACAAATCGCCCAGCGTGTTCCGAAAACGAATGGTATTTTCATCTTCCGGATACGCCAACAGAAATGTCTGAATGACGTCGATGGCTTCTTGCCACTGCTCCTGACGAATGAATGTCCAAGCCGTCTCATACAACCGATCAAAGAAATACAGTGAAGAATATGGAATCTGATTGTAATGCTCAACGGCTGCGGTGTATTGCTCTTGTTCAGCCAGCACACGTGCTTTCGCCAAGAGGGTCAAATGGTTCAATTGAATTTCGTTGCTTGTCTTCGCATCTGGATTCCGTGACATTTCGAAAGCCTGCAGAGCCTTGTCAAGATTCTTCTCTGCGACGTATATCCCACCCAAAAAATACTGGGTCCGATGCCAATATGGAGAACCCTGCTGAATCTCAAACAACTCCTGCTTGGCTTGTGCGGTTTCCCCTTGAAAATACAAACTCTTTCCAATTGCGTATTGCAAAGGGTCGGACGCTTCGACATACCCAGAAAGCACAAAACGGCGATAATCTTCGCGAAACTTATCTGGACGTCCTCTCAACCCATGACTTTCAAGCAACAGTCTAATTGCATCTGTGAAAAACATATGTCCAGGATTGTTGCTGATTTGACGAGCAAACTCTTCGACCAATGCGTACTGACCTTCTTGAAATGCCGAATCTATTAGGTACCACTCGGCCTCTTGTACAAATCCAGTTCCATACACAGATTCTGTTTCCAGCAAAACGTAAAACTGCTCAGCTGCGCGTTTGTAATCGCCCAACAAATAGTCACCAAGAGCATTGTTGAATCGTTCTTCCGCATCTGTTTGCCCCAGAACGCTCCCTCTTCTTTCATAGTTGGCCTGAATAGTCTCAACACCTTGCTCAATGCTCGACATCTCAGCAATCGAATTCGACGCATCCCACTTTGGTCCTTTGGCAATAGCGTGCTGTGGAACGACAAGCGCCGATCCAACAACCAGTGACACGCGTGCATGTGTCATACAAGTTTGCAAGCAACCTTGAAAACCATCAAGCAGTGACACGATTCCTTTTGGGCGAGACATAGGATTGATCACTCACCAAATTCTGAACAGATGGTTTGAAACTTGATGTTGGGTCTTTCTTCGTAACTGTATGCCCAAGGAGAGCGTTTCTCCAGAATGGTTCGTACAACGCAGTTTTCACCTTCTTCTGAAGAGAAGGACGTCGCCGAACGGACCGTAAAAACATAATCATCAACATAAGAGAATAGTCCACCACCAGAGCCGGCCAATTCCAGTTCTACGGTCAAAGTGTGCTCACTGACCCCCATTTCTCCTTCAAATACCATCACCTCATTCTTTGAACCGAACTCTCCAGAAGCGTCATTGATGTTATAAATCGGCTTTCCATCCAATACGTAGGCTGCAGATTTAACCACATACCCACCATTCAATTCATTGATTTGCCAGATGTTGGCTTTCGATCCGGAGACATTTCCTTGCACGACCAACTCACGCAACAAATTCAAGGTCGCTTTCGCACTGAATACATTCTTTTTGAGAGCGGTTACCTTCTCTTCAATGGTCAACAACTCTTTTTGAAATTCTTTGTCTGTGGCGCTGTCACTTTCAGCATGTGCAAAGGTTGGAGCAACCGCCAACAAACACAATCCCACTTTCGCCATTTGATGCATACAAAACCCCATAACGTTTAGACACTTCCTACAAATTTTAACTCTTTGTCTACCATCACTATATTCAACACGACAGCCACTATGCAACACTGTAACACATTCCATATTTTTTTCAGCCAGACCCGCCAATAATCCCTATCTACATAGCCTTTGTCAATTTTTTACTCAATTACCTTTGTGGTCAATCACTTCTTGTATCATTTGATTTTGCAAATCCCTGACAAAACTTGGTCTACGACGAAGTTTGTTGGCAAAGAATACCATCGCATAGCGTTGACCATCCGTCGCATGGATATACACAGCCACACAATACACACCGTTGATGCTGCCTGTTTTTCCACGGGCTCGAGCAGTGTACTCTTCTGATCGCATTCTCTTACGCAGTGTTCCATCCCGTCCGGATACAGACATCGATGTCAAGTACTCTGGAGCAAGAAGAGGGTTGTCCATCATATCCATCATAACGGCTGTCACTTGACTCGGTTGTAGTTGCATCGTCGGTGACAAACCTGACCCGTTGTAAATCAATGTCTCTGGTGACCACACACCCAACTCTGTCAAATACTCTTGAACAGCCTCAACGCCCTTTTCTGTTTTGGCTGGCAAAGAAGTCAATGACCCGAGCTCAAGCATCAACATTTCTGCTGTCAGATTTCTCGAATACTTGTTCATGTCCGCTATCAGCAACCGAACCGGGTCAGAGCGATGTTGGGCCAATGCAATGGTGTTTTCTGGAAAAGTTCGAAAACCCGTCTTACCACGGTGCCCAATTCCGTGATCTTTCAAAATCTCCAAAAAGTTTTCTTTAAAAAATTCTTCGGGTTCAAGGATTGAGCGATAATATACCCAAGGTGACGGTGTGTTGACTGGAATTCTTCCTTTGATATGGTAAACGATTTCTTCCACATCATGAATCTCTTCCATGCTTGTGTCTACGCTGTCATCTTCATACACCACTTGTCGCTCAATCTGCAGCCAGGGACGAGCACCGGCGCCAGCCGTTTTTACCCTATTCTCGATCTTCACAAGCGAATACGGATATTCCAACTGTGCCTTGGCCATCATTCCAACTCTCTCTCCAGGAGAGACCATAATTGCGATGTTGTTGGTATTAAAATTCAATGCACTTCGAAGTGGAAAGTACGAAGGTCCATTTGCCAAATCCACTTCTTTTCCCCAACCGGGGATGTAACTGGCACCATCATACCGACTGTCATCAAAATAAATATTGCCCTGAATCGATTTTACGCCGGCCACTTTCATATTTCGAATCATCTTCCAAATGGCTTCCCCATTCATGTACGGGTCTCCGGCCCCCACAATATAGAGGTCTCCTTTCAGAACACCGTCTTTTGTAATCTCCCCTGTATATCGAACCTCGGTAACGAATCGATACTCGGGCCCAAGTTCTTGAAGTGCAACAGCAGCCGTCAAAGACTTCATGACCGATGCAGGAATAAAATGCTCATCGGCACGGTGTGAAAACACCTCTTCTTTTGTGGTAAGATTGACAACCTGTATACCGACATCTGACTCTCGAAAAAATGGATGTTGTATGTAAGTATTCAACTTCCGTTCCAAAGTCGGCTCTGCCAACGCTTGTCCACTGCCAAGTCCAACCACACAACAAGTCAAAAACACGCCAAATGCACGAACAAACTGTGAAGGGCTCAAAGACGATTGAAAATGTGTATACAAAATATTCATTGTGCCAATACTTGGATGTGGTGAAGTGAAGTCAAGGTGAAAGGGCAAGCATCATTACAATAACTGGTCTAGAAGAAGGTTGTCTGTAAAGATTGCAGGGGAATACTCGTTGAGTATAGAAAAATACGATACTACTATAACCATATCGTGTAAAAAACGCTGAGTCTTGAATGGTAAGCCAAACGTTTCACTCATCCACTGACCAGTATCCTCTCTCATTATTGGTGTAGCATGCTTCATTTCTTCGCCTCTATTGCTTGGTCAATGGCTGACGAGCCAACTGTATTCCCTGTCAACTCAACGCAAAGTGTTGTAAATTCGGACAGTGTACCGACAACAACCAGATCCTTTCCTGCGATCAGTGCAGCGTTGCAGGACGATGCCACCACACTGTGGACAAATCCAGCAAATTTTGCCTTTGCACCAGCATTGACAAAGGGACTTGCCATCACCCAACGCGACGGTGAAACCGGTTTTGCCTTTGCAAAACAACTTGGAATTTTGGGATACGGGGTTCATTACAATCAAAGTCCCACACTTGGTTCTTGGTGGTCAGCCTCTTCTGCCTTGGCGTTGAAACTCGATGATCACTTAAGCATGTCCACAACCAGTACATGGCACTCGATTGAAAGTGTCGGAGATTCATTTGTACAGTGGGATGTGGGACTCAGTTGGCGTCCCTTACAGTGGCTGGGGCTGGCTGGAAGTCTCAACAATATTGGCAGTGCGCAAGACTCTTTGACTCCTGAAAGATTGCTGATGGGGGGTGGGTTGTCTTTATTGAACAACCGTCTGCAGTTGGGCGTAGACTACGTTACCAGCACTCAAGAAATCGACACATTGGGCAGCATCCAATCCACGGTGCGACTGCGTCCTGTCAAGGGGCTCGCCCTTCAGTTTCAAAGCCAAGACACTACTGAATATGGTGTGGGAATTCAAATTGGCTATGGACTTGGAGAGTTCGGAGGCTTCACCAGTCTAAGCAACTCAAACAACAGTACACTGACACACATCAGCGGTGTGCAAGACCAAAGCATTTGGAGCAAAGGGCGTCGCGTGGCCGCTTTTACCCTAGATGGACCCCTGCCTTATCAAAGCGAATCGGGACTGTTTCAATCGGGTGGAGAAACCTACATCTCGTTTCTTCGACGCTTGACAGAAGCGACGCAGGACCCAAGTGTGAAAGGCATCTTCTTGAACATTGAACAAGTAACGCTGTCCACCGCACAGATTGAAGAGGTTCGAAAGGTATTGCTCGAGGCTCGAAAACGAAACAAAAAAGTCATCGCCTATGCAAATGGGTCTGTTGGCAATGGAGAGTATTATTTGGCAAGTGCCGCCAGTGAACTCATCGTTCACCCTGCTGGCTCCGTTGAACTGATTGGACTGCACTCAGAACGCATCTATTTCAATGAACTACTCACCGAACTGGGTGTTGAGCCAGAATTCGTAAAACGAGAAAAGTACAAATCAGCACCTGAACAATACACACACAAAGAAGGATCCGAAGCTTCTAAAGAACAAACCAATGCGCTGTTGGACGCCGTTTTTGAACACATGACCGCAGAGATCGCCCAAAATCGTGGCATACCCTTGGAAACGGTGCACACACTCATTGACAACGCCCCTTTCTCCAGTCAACAGGCAAAAGACAAATCCATGGTGGATCACCTTTTGTATGAGGATGAATTGGAAGAGTTCCTGGACGAAGAGTTTGGAATTTTGCACTGGCTCGAAGACGACTACGGCTGGTCACGCCCTGATGGCTGGGAAAGCAACCCCGAAGTCGCAATCATTCCAATCACAGGCGTCATCATGCCCGGCATTTCTCAATCTCCAGGACTGTTGGGTGGTGGAACATCTGCAGGTTCTAAGACAATCGTCGGTCAAATCAACGAAGCAGCCGACGATGATGCAGTGAAAGCCATCGTGTTGCGGGTGGATTCACCTGGAGGCAGCGCCTTCGCTTCAGACCAAATCTGGCGAGCCGTCACCCAAGCGAAAAGCGAAAAACCGGTCATTGTCAGCATGGGTGGTGTAGCCGCATCGGGTGGATATTACGTCTCTGCTGCCGCCGATGCCATCTTCGCAGAAGAAACAACGATCACGGGTTCAATTGGCGTCTATTCTGGAAAGTTCAACGCCCACTCTCTGCTCCAGTACCTCAAGATCAACGTCGAGTCTGAAGATCGTGGAGCCCATGCCAGCCTCTATTCAACCTTCGAAGGATGGAATGAGTCTCAACGTGCCAAAATGGAAGAGCAAGTCGAACTGACCTATCAACAGTTCAAAACCGTTGTTTCCGAAGGGCGCGGTTTGGAAATGGACGCGGTTGAGGAAGTGGCTCGGGGTCGTGTCTGGGCAGGCTCAGCCGCCAAAGAAGTAGGACTGGTCGACCACAACGGAGGACTGTACGACGCAATTCAGTTTGCCTGTGACGAGGTTGACATCAACAATGCAACGGTACAACTCGTACAATATGAGGCTTTTGATTCCGGTTCTTCCTTCTACAAAACAGGCGTCCAAATCCAAGAGACCTTACAGCAAATCCAAGAGCCCTTCCACAACGAGCAGCTCTTTTTGCAAGCCGTTTCCAACGAACGAACCTGGATGCTGAGTCCAGTTTGGCGAATTCGATAGTTCAGCAAACCCAAGACAGTCTCTGTCAGGCTGTCCAGTCTTTGATGTACAACCAATCTACAACAATGTTTTTCTTCAAAGCAACATTGACTGAGTAGGTGTTCTTACCAACAAATCACACACCGCAACGATCCTTCAGCTCAGTACGAAAATAGAAGAACTCTGTTTTCATTGAAATTACAAGGTGCTCGCGTACAAATTCACCCAACACAGTATCGTCAAACTACATGTGTTCGGGATTGAAACGCAGGGTAAAGGTTTTCACAAATGTCATCGCATCTCTTTTGGATGTCGGTCGCCCCTATGGGAGAACTGGATTTTGTTTGTTCGTCACTCGAGCCTTTTTCGATTCATCACCGCCATTGCCTGTGCTTTGGTTTGGACTGCCCAAAACGACTACCTACGTCAACCAAAAGCCGGCACACAAACCAACAATCAAGTCACCAACAGTCTCCCAAACGCACACAAACCAGCCCATTTTCAAGGCTGAGAGTGGATCTGAAGAGGCAAGAATCTCCGAAAGATAGCAAAGTGAGGTGTACAAAAACACACTGCTACATACACTGAGTCACCTAAATAATGGTTCCACAAGTCCTAAATACCGCATCGTCAATAAATGTACAACAGCCGAAGGTCTATCAGATTCATCGGCTGACCTTTGCTCTCCAGACTCGTGTACGATCGTACACTTCACTTGGATACCAAAGCCCAGTCAACAAACCTGATAGCCTTCTACAATACTCTTGACTGGGAAAACCAACGATACAATAAACCGCTATAACCACTCAAATATCGAACGAATAGCAAACATACAAGTTACCAAAAACACACCATAAGCACAACGGTCGAACGACTAGCAAACACCCAAGTCACCCAGCAACTCGCAACAGTTTCGTAGTTTCAAGGCTGAGAGTGGATCTGAAGGGGCAAGAATCTCCGAAGGATATCAAAGTGAGGTGTACTCCATGTACCCGAACTTTGATAAACAAGGAAAGTCTTGTCTCTACAGACTGCACATCAGCCTTTAGAATTCGCCGACGTGTTCTTGTATCAACTTCTCCTGCATGTAGGCATTCAAACCATCCACCAGGTCAGTGACGTCGCCCTCAAGAATGCGGTCCAATTTGTAGAGCGTAAGGTTGATGCGGTGATCGGTGATGCGGTTTTGGGGGAAATTGTACGTACGAATACGCTCTGAACGGTCTCCAGAACCCACTTGCTGACGGCGCTGTTCGGCCAACCCTTCATGAGCAGCCGCTTGCTGGGCTTCGAGCAACCGAGCAGCGAGCACTTTCATTGCCTTCGCTTTGTTCTTGTGTTGAGACTTTTCATCCTGACATTGAACAACCACACCGGTTGGAAGGTGGGTAATGCGCACCGCCGAGTCGGTCGTATTGACGTGCTGACCACCTGAACCACTGGCGCGAAACACGTCAATTCGAAGGTCGTTGGGGTTGATATCCACTTCTACTTCTTCTGGAACCGGCATGATGGCCACTGTAGCCGCTGAGGTGTGGACCCGTCCTTGGGTTTCCGTCAGTGGCACTCGCTGAACGCGATGAACGCCCGATTCATGACGCAAATAACGATAGGCTTCTCCACCACTAATCTGGCAGATGACTTCTTTGTATCCCAATTGGGTTTTGCCAGTGCCCCCAACAGAAATGTAATTGGAGGACAGAATCTCTACTTTCCAGCGATGTTTCTCGCAAAAACGGGAGTACATACGAAACAGATCATAGGCAAAGAGGGCAGCCTCATCCCCACCGGTTCCCGCTCGAACCTCCAAGATAATATCGGCACCTTCAAAGGGATCTGGCGGAATCAAGGCCAACTGAAGTTGCTGTTCGAGGAGAGGAATCTCTTGATTGAGACGGACAATCTCTTCTTGGGCCATCTGCGCCATTTCACGATCTTGAGCCAACTCTTTGGCTTCCTCAAGTTCTTCTCGTGAGGCTTCCAACGTACTCCACAATTCCACAATTGGCTCCAAGTGTGCTCGCTCTTTGGTCACTTCACGAAGTTTCTTTCCATTGCTGGCCACAGAGGGGTCCATCAAGGAACGATCCAATTCTTCCATTCGCATGACCAACTGTTCTAAACTCTTCCGCATCGCAATCTCCTCTGTCTTTCAATCACATCAAGTCTCAATATTAACCGTGAAGAGGCTCGCTGCATGGGACTCTTCGGATCAACTTTTTGTACAGGTTGCAATGACCTGCGTCATTACCACAGCTAAGGGGTCAACTGTACCACACCATTTGCCACAGTGCCTTGAAATGCTGCGTCAAAACTCAGGCGCTCAATCACACTCGTCTCATAGTGGCTGCGACCACTGTGGGCCCCCATCCAAACAGTCAGTGCACCCGTCGTCTCCAAATCTTTGGCTTGCCCAAATGTCTGCGACAACTTCTCAAACCCCAAACTTTCAGCACCCTGTCTGCCTTGCTGTTCTGCGGCATCTCGTGCAGACAATGCGATATCGTTGGCACTCAACACCACCCAGTGCACATCTTGGTGTTGTTCAGCCAACCGCTTACTCCGTTGGAGCCCAAATTCCAGCACCTGGAGTCGACGCGTACAGTCACTTCCACGAGTGGCACACAACAAGCGCCCTTCGGAGATTCCTTTGGGCCAAGCGCGTTTGAGCACTTCAAGATCTTCTGCAGGATAATTGAGCAGGGTCAACACCACACTATCTGCCTGTTCAATCATCGTAAACAACAACTGAGAAGGATGCTCTTTGCTGTCGAAACCCACCAGAATTGACGACCCAACTCGCACATCTTTGTACGGTAAATCGGAAACTGTCCTAGATTTCATCGCCAAAGATTGTGCGTCAAACCCCAAGCGCAATCGTTCATCTTCGGGAGACCGTCCATTTACCTGTTGAATTCTCAGCAGCGCAAAATATCGTTCGTTGTCTCTTGGTGTTCGAACCAAGCCTTGAATCCAATCTCCTGTGCGAAGGTTGAATCGACGAATCTGTGCTGGCGAAACATAAATGTCGTCTGCGCCGGCAGCAAACCCAGACACTGGACTGCGCAAGAACCCAAATCCGTCAGACAAGATCTCCAAGAGCCCGTCGGCTACGATGTCCACCTTCGTTCCCGCAGACTGAACATCGGCACACAGGACCTCGAAAATGAGTTCTGCCAGTGACAGTTGCCCAGCGTTGTCAAAGCCCTTTTGATGGGCTTCTTCGACCAGTGCCTCAAAACTTTGGCTGCGATAATCGGATAATTGAATAGACATGATGGCTGTAGGAATTACAATGAGGGTGGGACAAAAAGGTTTCTTATACTGTAACCTTTCCAAGCCACAATTCCAAATCGCCTCAATCAGGAGACACACTATGAACGCCAGACAAATCGTATTCGCCTCCCTTCTCGTCGCAACCGCCTGTGGAGAGAAAGGCTCTGAAGAAGAAAGCACCGACACAGCTTCTGACAGCCTCTTTGACAACACCGACCCCAACGAAGAAGTAGATCCAGACGCCCCCACAATCAGCAATGCCGACGCATGGTGTTTTTTGCCGGGTGGGTCCACAGATGGAGAGCAATGGGGATTTAAATTCTCTTTTGACGACCCCCAAGGTGTGGAGACTGTCCCCAGACTTCAAGTGGGCGCCATCGAAATCTTAAACAGTGCGGGCGTTGTAACCACCACCATTGATCCGGCTTGTGGATGGGACACTCAAGAATGCACCTCGTACCCTTTCTCGACTCAAGTTGGTACAGGCTGTGAATCTGCGAGCACCATTTCAGTCAAGTTTACCATCACCGATGAAGACGGAAATACATCCAACAGCATCACGCTCGAAGGTCGAATCGGAGATGGCTTCGACGGGTAAACACTCAACACTCAAACGATATGAAAGGAGTGATGTAAATCATCGCTCCTTTTATTTGTATGAACTGCCAAATTATGAAAGTGTACTGACTCTTGTTGCAACATCCACCTTCAAAATTGGGCTGACAGGGTCAAGTTTTCAATTTGTGCACGCCCTTCCGCATGTCGCACAACGGCCAATTCAACAAAGTTTGTACCAATCGCCATCACCACAACACCATCATCCGAGAGCATATCCCCCGCCTTAATGACCTTCTCTTCTCCACTGGGCAGTGCCAAAATGGCTCTTGGGGTTGGTCCGTCCATCAACGTTCCAATCAGGGTCGGACGCCAACCATCTTTTACAGTCGCTGGACGCATGGCATTCAACACCGGTACCACAGATGACTCGGCAACACGTTCGTGCACAGCATGCGCCACTTCATGACCGGGTTCAGACGTACCATCTGAGACAACAGCATCCTTTGATGTGTCTTCACTTTCGTGGTTGACTTGGTGATTGGGTTCTACGGAGGGGGCTTCTTCTCCACCAACCTCAATCACATCGGCTTGTGGGTCTTCAAACAAGGGATCTGTCACTGAATCTGTACTTGGATCTGAAACATCAGATTTTAGTTCACCTGTTGCATTCCCGTCAACATTTGATGCATCCACATTGTTACCCTGTTCCAGTTGCACAGCAGCAAACACTTGACCCGGACTGTCCATCACCTGACACGCCAACAAAGAAGAAAGAAAAATTAACATAGCAAATCCTTACTGGAAAAATACGTGGCTCACTTAGGCCCACTGACACCTATAATATACAGCAATCGACCCTCATGCGCCAACGAAACAACAAAGCCCTATCCTTCTTGAGCCGCCGAATCTTCCAAGTCCACACCGATCGCTTTCAACCACATGGGCGGTGGTGGAATCAGTTTACGGGCACGCAAATCCATCACACCGTAGGTAACAGTTGCAGTGGCGGCGACTTCACCGTTTTCTTTGCGCATCACCTGCTCAAGGCTGTTGATTTTTTCTACACTGTACGCAGTGTGGGTTTCAATCGTGATCGTTTCGCGATTTCGAATCTCTTTGCGATACTGAATGTTGACACCCAAAATAACTGGGGAGATCATCGACTTGCGTAAGGCATCAAAACCAAAGCCTTGCTCAGCGATCAGTTCCCAACGCGCTTCTTCGAGCATCGACAAATAGTTTGCGTGATTGACATGACCCAAAAAATCCAGATCGATCTCTCGAATGACACGTTTGTATTCAAAACTGGGCATCGTGACTCCTTCTTTACCAGTAAACTCGACAGCAGCCTGTGTCGTCTATCTAGTCTCCTAGGTCGATATTTCAAGTGCTGTCTATGATTGAGCAGTCGATTCGCCAGTCAAAACCTCGTATACAGATTCAATCTCAGCCTTCTCTCCCAACCCCAACAAAATCCGGGTGCTGGTTGGCACCGCATCGATGATCAAGTCCACCTTTTCTTCTGCATAGACCAAGGCAGGATGACGATAACTTTCCCCGCTGATGAGGACTTGGATCTCGGATACTTGAACCCACTCTATGTGAAAGTCATCTTCCCACAGTTGGATACCCCGAATGCGATCAGTTGCTCTAATCCATTTGCCCTCGGTGTCAATGGTGACCACGTAACGTTCAGATTGACCACTGCCCAACCACCAAAAACAACCAACAATGGCGACAATGTAGGAAACACTACCAATCCAAAAACCCGTATCTCCAAGCCACCAAATCAACGCACCCAAGATAGGCAACAAGCCCAATGCGATCCAAAACACCCGCTTGGTGCCCCTTTTGTCACCACCATGGATGAGAAATTGATGCTGGGTGTTCTGTTGAGTGTAATTGTGCATGGCATCCTTCAAGTCAATTGCATACTTGTATAAAAAACACGTTGCAATTACCAAGTGTTTTTCGTACTAGACTAATAACACCTATTTTGAAGCCTGTGCTATAGTGTTTTGAATACATCATGTTGGAGTTTTTCATGTCTGTTGAATCGACCCATTCTATTTCTGCCATCTCTCGTCATTGCTTTTCTTCTCTGCGTTGGATGACCGTCCTGACCGCAAGTCTAGCGATTGGCTGTACACCACCACCCGACGCACCCGCAGACCTAGAAAATTTGTCGGAATACATCTTTGCCCACATGGGAGATGAAGACACTGCGGAACTAGAAGCGGGCTTGATCAACCTGCGCACTTGGTTGGAAACCGGCACCAACCTAGAAAGCACCCAAGAAGGGTACACGGTGAATGACCTCAAAGATGAATCGGTCAATGCGCTAGACGATGTAGAGCGCAGTATCCGCGACAGCCTCTATGGGGCAGCACTGGCACACAAATACGATCACAGCATGAAGGAACTGAAGCAAACCATGTTTGTGGATGACTGGTCCGCTGTGTCGGAAGGGACATACGACTGCTACGAACGGATCTACGAAGATTCCTCTCAACCCGCCTGCATTGTGGATGGATCTTGCGATCAATTGTCCTACGTGACCGATAGTGTATCGAGTTGGGCGGGTGCAGTCGATGTAACCTCAATCAGTTTGGGCGAGGTTCGGGAGATCACCATCGATGGTGAGTCGATGATTCTGCAACGCACTTGGCTGGAGGGTCCTTCTGAAACCAGTGGTATCCTAGGGGATCAAGTTGAACTCTATGCACAGTACTTTGTCAACATTATGATTCCTGGGTCGGAAAGTGGAATCTTGCGGACAACTGCAACCTGGATGGACGTACAAGTGGGCGACATCGACAACCTCGATCTGGTGAAAAATCAAATTGTCAGCACCATGAAAGGTCAAAACGAAATTGTAACCGATTGGATTTCCGGCGATCAAGACAAAGAATCAGCCTGTCTGTGTTCGAATTTTGATTACGAAGAAAAAGAGTGTTTGAGCGAATAATTGTCCAAGTAAATATTGGTATACCAAGTATTGGAATGCACGTTTTTGCATCGAATTTAGGTTTGGGACGCGTTTGAAAGTCAATCCATTGAACAATACAATGGTCCCTTTCAACCAAGAGAAGCCATGCCTACAGAAAACACAATTGCCAACAATTTCAAGAATGTCAACACCCTCATCATCGGTGCAGGTGGTGGAATGGATATCATCTCCGTCATCGGTGTCATCTCAAGTGGAATCACTGGGGTTGCTCCAGACAAATGCTATCCAGCGGTGGCCAAATCCAAACGAACCAAGATCACAGGACCGTTGTCCGGTCAATTTTCAACCAACCCGACACGTCAACGACATCCGTCGACGCGATTGGGTACCCATCTAATTCAAACCCACCCCACCGAGATTGAACCCTCGAAGAACAGCAAAGGTGGCATCGTAAAACGGTGGAAATCTCCGCTGATGGAAGAATGTTTGCCCAGAGTCGGTGCAGAACCCTATCTGATTATCCATGGCTTAAAAACACAGGAAACCATCGACCAAGCCAGCCAAGAGTTGCGAGACTTTTGTGTATCCAAAAATATCGAACAAATCATCGCCGTCGACAATGGTGGAGACATCTTAGAAAGTTTCGAAAATATCGAAAATGCAGGTCGAGACCAACGGGTCTTGGAGACGGTGAAGTCTCTATCATTGCCAATTCTGGTAATGGTTATCTCTCCAGGATCTGATGGAGATTATAGCCAAGTAGAACTCGCCAAGAACCGCAACCTGTTTATCGAAACACATGAGGACTTGGGGGTGTTTGGACTTGAAAGTCTAAAACCGACCTTTAGACAATTTCAAGACTGGATGGGTGAAAAACGAACCTGTAGAATTACCTTGCGGAGTTATCAAGAATCTTCGACGGGCTCCGGTATCATGACTGTAGTACGGGGTGCAGGAAAGAGACGCAAGACACAGGACATCCCCCACAAATGGATTCAATCTGGTTGGCTGTTCAAACTGAACACGTAAGATACCAAAGAATCGATGGCATTGGACTGTTTTGAAATACCTTGAATCCAATGCCCTATTCGCTCATCAAACCTAGAACGCCTTAGAACAAAGACCCCATCGAGAAGTCGAACACCATTTTCCGTTCATCTTCATACGGATTGATCGGGAAGCCCCATTCAAAACGAAGTGGTCC
>CBFICN010000008.1:0-39945 GCA_965661045.1 uncultured Myxococcota bacterium | reverse complement strand
CGTAAACAGCAAATACATTGTATAAACCAAAACTGTGGGATTAGATGAACAACAAAGAATCAGTCGAAAAATCAGAGAACAAGATTTCTAAAGTGACACCGTATAGAATATTTGTACTTCAGGCCTTAGAGAGGGTCGAAAATGGGCAACTAGCAAATATTGTACTCAAGGACTCACCGACTGAAAACTATGCGCTCTGTCAAGAAATGCTGTATGGATGTTTGAGGTGGCAAGGGTCACTGGACAAAATGATTGTACACAACGCAAAGAAACGTCCCAAAAAAGCCATTAGAAGAATCCTTCGGATGGCATTGTATGAACTGTATTTTATGAAGAAGTCTAAACATGCTGTCATCGATCAGGCGGTAGAACTGTGTAAAATGAGCAAAAATCATCGTGCGCATAAATTTGTGAATGCATTTTTGCGTCAAGCAGAATTCCCACAGGGTGTCTATGCCAATGAAAACTTTCCGGATTGGTTAGTGGAACTGTGGAGTCAAGCAGGTCCTTGGTTGAAGTCTTTACAAGACACACCTCGTGTATCTATGGCATTTCATTCTGCTCAAGCCATGAATGAATACAGTGACGTTTATGAATCCGATTGCACGGTCAATGGTCAATCCATTGCAAATATGATGTATGGAAATCAGTCCGGTCCCATAACTCAATGGAAGGGCTTCGCAGATGGGCATTGGTGGATTATGAATCCCGCGGCTGCCACAGTAGTAGACAAAACAATGGAGCAAGTGACCATGTCAAATCCATCGGTTTTGGACATTTGCGCGGCTCCTGGTGGAAAGAGTTTCCGATTTAACAGTCTAGGAGCAAATGTTACTGCGATGGACGTGGACGAAAAGAGGCTTAAACTTTTCAAAGAGAACTGTAAACGGTTGGGTATTTCCATACCAACTCACGTCCAAGATGGGCAAACACACAATCCGCAGATGGGTACCTTCGATGTCGTATTCTTGGATGCGCCGTGTTCAGGTTTGGGAGTGATTCGTAAGCACCCTGAAATACGATGGAATAGAACTTTGTCAGATATCCAATCGAGTGCTCTTCTCCAACGAAACTTGTTGGAAACTTCGAAAAATTATGTCAATGAGAATGGCATCCTTGCATTTTGTGTGTGTTCTTTACACCCATTAGAAGGTCAAAATGTTGTCAATGATTTTTTACACGACAGCATTGGGAATGATGGTTCTGCACATTGGAGCCTCATTCACAAGTGGTCAACACCCATTGAGAATAAAGAAATACTGCATGAGAAACTTGACGGGTTTCAGCTTTTTGTTTTGCGACGCCAGACCAAGAAGAACTGTGACAATGGAGATAAAATATGACAGGCAACGACAGTCAATCAACAAATTCCACAGGAAAAACAATGCATTTAGTTGAAGAGGCAACAGATGTGAAGCCGGCTTGGTACGGTAGTGTTTCCATGGACAATGGAGCCTTACAGACCCCTATGATGAAGCAGTTTATTGAAATTAAGTCAAAGGTTCCGGATGCTTTATTGCTATTTAGAATGGGTGACTTTTATGAACTGTTCTTGGAAGATGCCAACGTAGCGGGACGGGTCTTAGATTTGAACGTGACCAGTCGAAATAAAAAAGATCAAGAACCGATTCCAATGGCTGGAATTCCATTTCACGCGCTTGAAGGGTACTTACCAAGGCTTGCGCAAGCTGGATTTAAGGTGGCCATTGCTGAACAGCGGGGTGATCCAAATGCAAAAAAGATGCTCGAACGTGTGTTGACAAGAGTTGTAACGCCTGGTGTTCCTTGGGATACAGATGGATTAGAGTCAAAGGAAAGCTATTGGTTGGTGGGTATATATTCCAAACACTCCGTCAAGGGCCCGTTTGGCATCGCTGCATTGGATGTTTCTACGGGGGAGTTTCTCGTCACCCAACTTGATAGTTTAATACAAGTGATTGCAGAGATTCAGCGTTTGCAAGCCAAAGAGGTAATTCTTCAGAAAAAACTTGTCGAGTTTGAAGCGCTCTTAAAAAAGATACCGCACAGCATACAAAATCGTATGATGTTTGACTTGGATTCAGGTCATGCAATCCTTTGTGATCGTCTGTCTGTTTCAAATTTGAACGGCTTTGGCATTCAGGTAGGTGAGCCAATCATTGGGGCTGCTGGGGCATTGTTGACCTATGTGAAGGATGTGACATTTGCTGATTTGTCTCACGTAACATCAATCCAACGGTATACCATATCATCTCAAATGGTGTTGGATGAAGCAACCAAAGTAAACCTCGAGATCTTACAACCTCAAAGAGGAACCAATCGTAAGCATACCTTGCTGCATTTATTAGACAAAACAAAGACCGCTATGGGAGGTCGTTTACTGCGAAAGTGGTTGGCTGCTCCACTCATTGATATACAGCGCATACAACGACGCCAAAATGCTGTAGAAGCGATGTTAGATCCAAGTCTTCGTATCAGTATTCAAACCTCTTTACAGGCCGTCTATGATTTGGAACGATTGGCAGGTAAACTCGCACAATTGAAGATATCTCCCAAATCTTTAAAATCGATGGCAGAGTCCATCAGTTGTCTACCCACAATCTTTGATGCTCTTAAACCATTGCCTGCTTTTAATGGATTCATTCCAGATTTGATACCAACAGAATTGGCAAATAAGATACTAGAAGCCCTAAAGGAGGACCCTCCAACAGGCATCAATGAAGGGAACATTTTTCGTACGGGGTACAACAAAAAACTCGATGAACTTCGCACGCTGACAACAGAGGTGAAGATTGCGATTGCGGAGATGGAAGAACAGCAAAAAGAAGAAACTGGGATTACATCCTTAAAAATCAAACACAATCGTGTCTTTGGATATTTTTTGGAAGTAACAGCAGCCAACAAAGACAAGGTACCAGAGTCTTGGATACGCAAGCAAACATTGGCCAATTCAGAGCGCTTTATTACTCCGGAACTCAAAGAGTTTGAAGAAAGGATCTTGACTGCTGGAGAGAAGAGCAAAGCGCTTGAGCAAGAGCTTTATATACAACTTAGAGATGCGGCCGCACAAAGCGTTTCACTCATTCAAAAGTTGGCACAAAGAATTGCATACGTTGATGTATTTTGTTCGTTGGCGACCGTGGCTATTGAAAATCGCTATTGCAAACCGACTGTGGATTTGTCGTTGAACCTAAATATATCTCAGTCTAGACATCCAATCATTGAGAGAAACACCCTTCATGAACGCTTTGTTCCCAATGATATTATGCTCAACGAATCTCGTCGACAGATTTTGCTTACCGGCCCAAATATGTCTGGTAAATCAACGATTATGCGACAGGTTGCATTGATAGTGCTCATGGCACAGATTGGTTCTTTTGTACCGGCAGATCGAGCAAATATAGGGATTTGTGACACAATTTTTGTACGTGTTGGCGCCAGTGATGACTTAGCGGAAGGACGTTCGACGTTTATGGTCGAGATGTCTGAGACAGCCTACATTCTGAATCATGCGACAGAACAGTCACTGCTTTTGTTGGATGAGATTGGAAGGGGAACAAGTACGTATGATGGAATGAGCATTGCGTGGGCGGTTGCTGAAGCCATTTATACGAAGGTCAAGGCTCGTTGTATTTTTGCTACCCATTATCATGAGCTCACGAAACTCAAAGAAACTTGCTCTGGATTTATCAATATGCACGTTGCGATCCAGGAAGACCGTGGAGAAATACGATTTCTAAGAATTCTGCAGGAGGGAGAAATTGGCAAAAGTTACGGTATTCAATGTGCTCGTTTGGCTGGTCTTCCAAGAAGTGTCATTAGAAGGGCTTCTCAACTCTTACGAGAATTGGAGAAGGAGCAGGCACAAAAAGAAGGGAATACAAACGGCCAAATGTCTCTGTTTAGTGATGTTCCGATTGCAGAACCCGATATTCAAAGTCCTCCAAAGGAAGGTACAGTCGAAAGCATCGTAAAAGTCAAAGTGGACCCGAAAGTTGGTGACCTATTAGAAGAGTTGGGCAATTTGGATCTCAATGACTACAGTCCTTTCGAAGCCCTTCAAGAACTTTACAAACTACAAAAACGAGTTCAGGAAATTGATGTAGAGGGGCTTCGCTCATCATGATTTCCATCAAAGTCGGTTCGTTCTTTCCATGGATGTGGATTCTGGTAATCGCTACAGCATTGGCAATGGGGCAATCGGCTGAAGCAGGGTTGACGATTGTTCTGGATCCTGGACATGGTGGGACGGAAGCGGGTGCACAAAGAGATGGGGTTCGAGAAGCCGATTTGGTGTTGGACATAGCCAAGCGCTGTGAAAGAGTGTTGATCAACAAAGGACACACAGTATACTTGACGCGTGAGAGCAATCAGACTTTAGGACTCAAAGAAAGGCCGGAAATCGCAAATAATTTCGACGCTGATGTGTTTATTTCGATTCATGCAAATTCTGCCGTTTCCAGTGACTTGTATGGTATCGAAACATACTCTGTTGATATTGCATCCGATGGATACTCGGCTATGGTCGCATTAAAAGAAAATGCCGGTCAAAAATTGTCTCAGGATGATATTCCTTCTGTAAATACAAGTACAATGCTGTTGTCGATGGAATTGGCAGATCTAGTACAGCGTACCTTCGTTGAAGATATCGGTTTGCATTACCATCCTGAAGCAGCAAGAGATTTGGGACACAAAACGGCCTTGTTTTCTGTGTTAGTGAAAGCCCACATGCCTGCTATACTATTGGAAGTGGGCTTTATGTCGAATGAAAATGAATTCAAACAGTTGCAAAGTGCACATTATCGAGAAACGATTGCCACTTCTTTGGTGAGGGCTTTGAATGAATGGGAGGAACGCAACAAATGAAATTTAAAGAATCAGAAAAAACTCCAAACACAATGGAAAGCAGTAGATCACCTAAACAGAAGATAGATTCAATCGAAGAATCTAGTACAGAATCGGCTGAAGATGAAAAAGGGTTGTTTTACGATGAGATTACCGATTTCTTGTCCTATTGTCGGGTAGAAAAGGGATTGGCCGTCAATACAATTGAATCCTATCGTTTTGATCTCAAACACTTGGTGTTGTTTTGTTCAGAAAAAGGACTCATTAATATTGAGCGACTGACAATGGCAGACTTGTTAGAGTACATCAATTGGCTGAATACGGTGAAGGGGCTGACAGGCGCATCTGTTAAACGACACCGGGTCTCAATGCGTCGATTCTTTAAATATCTCACAGATGAGTCTGGACGATTGAGTGTCAATCCCGCAGAACTAATCGAGGGGCCACACTCAGATGTTCCATTGCCAACTGTCATCACGACGGAACAAGTTGATCTGTTATTGAGCCTTCCACATCGAGCGATCAAGATAAAGGGAAGTAAGATTAGTCCGTCAAAGAAGTCCCAGTATCTTCGGGATGCAGCCATGCTGGAGTTAATGTACGGTACGGGGATTCGAGTAAGTGAACTGATTGAACTCAAAAAAGAGCATTGGAAAGAAGACTTTATTGAGGTTGTAGGGAAGGGGGATAAGGAACGCATCATTCCAGTACACCAAGGCATCAAAAGGTTGATTAGAGAATACTGGGAAACCTTAACAGGGGTACATTCACCTTATGTGTTTTTGAGTACACACAAGAAGCCCATGACAAGGCAGAACTTTTGGATGATCATTAAAAAATATGGAAAGCAAGCTGGTATTCATGGCAAGTTTTCGCCACACTGTTTGCGCCACGCTTTTGCGACCCACATGTTGATGCAGGATGTGAATCTCCGTCATCTTCAAGCAATGTTGGGCCATTCGGACATTCGTACAACTGAAATCTACACATATGTTGCCAGTAAACAGTTGAAAATTGCCCATCAAAAGTACCATCCACG
Source organism: uncultured Myxococcota bacterium (assembly GCA_965661045.1). Lineage (GTDB taxonomy): Bacteria > Myxococcota_A > UBA796 > UBA796 > UBA796 > CAJWHX01. Next base: position 34,082 of record CBFICN010000008.1, on the reverse strand, counting down.
GGGGATTTCTTCCATCTAATCAATGTGTATGGATATATTCTACCTTAATCCTTGGTATACTTCATGTTTTCTAAATAAACTTTACATAACTTATTGAAAATCGTAAATTTTACGTTACCCCATAAAACATTAGAATATGGAGGTAAAATGTCAACCACCAAACTCAACAGATCTTGGCGAAAAATGGCTGCAGCCATTTTTGTCAAACCGTTGGATGGTAAAGTTTCAGGTATTTACGACTTAGACATGACCAACGTCAACCAAGCACTCGAGGAATGGAACAAAAATTCAGACATCAAGATCAATGTCATGCATTTTTTTATGTGCGCATTGGGACACACCTTGAAACATTACGCCCCAGAACTGAACTGTTACATGCAATGGGGAGATGTTGTGGAAAGAGACACGGTGACAGTCTCAACGGCAGTACTGGTGGGTAAAGATTTAACGACTGTAAAAATCCGAGACACACATCTGAAAAGTGTACATCAAGTAGCACGAGAAACAATCCGATATGTCGAAGCGCGAAGATCGGGAAAAGATGACAAGGCAATCGCCAAAAGACATACTTTGTCCAAAGTTCCATGGCCTATTCGCGGTTGGATTTTCAGAGGTTTACGATGGTTGACTTATGAATGGGGTTGGACCATACCGGGTCTTGGATTTTCAAAAGACATGTTTGGCTCTGTATTGGTCAGCAATATTGGATCGTTGGGGATTGATTATGGTATTCCAGCATTGATGCCCGCTAGCAATTTGAGCTTTGTACAGGCAATTGGTTTTGTGAAAGAGAAACCAGTGGTCAAAGATGGAGAAATCATCATTCAATCTGTATTGCCAATTTCAGCAACATTCGATCATCGAATAGTAGATGGTTTTCACATCTCAAAATACTTGAAAGGTTTGAAGCATTATTTTGAGAATCCCCATGAACTGATGTTCGATACGGACTGACTTCAACAATTCATAAATTTAGGAAGTAAATGTAATGATAATGAACTTCTGATAATGTATATTATGTAAAGTTTTTTATTGTACTACCACACAGGAACCATTTCTTCTTGAATCTCCTGCACCTATCAGTTCCCCACTTTCTAAAGCTGCTACATGAACTCCACCAAAATACACATTCTGTTCTGTAAAAGATTTCCGCGCTACTTTTCGGAAATGTGAATCCAATAAGGCTCTGTCCGATTTAGATATGGGCTCATGAAGGATTTCTACAAGTTCCAAAGTTTGCGCATCGATGTTCGTATGTATGCGACTGTTGGAGATTGCAGCATCGAGTGTCGAAGATTCAAGTTGACCAACGACCTGTGCTATCGCACCCGGAATCCGATTTGATCCACCGGAACCCAACACGTAGATTCCATTTTTCGTTTCCAATATTGATGGTGTACACATCGTCAACAATCTTTGGCCCGAAGATTTCATGAGCATTGGATGTGCAACATCTGTCTCACCAAGAAAGTTGTTCATGACGACACCTGTATTCTCCAATACGCAACCAGCCGTTTCGCCAAGTGAGGTTGTCATGGATACGGCATTTCCATTCTCATCAATGGTTGATATGTGGGTGGTATTTCCCAAATGATTTTGAATCTTGTTTGGGAGTTCTTGAATCCCTGTTCTGTAGGCATTGCTTAAGCCATTAACGAAGTTGAGAATACCTGAATTTGATGATTCTAGTATCTTAGTGAGGATACTACTCCCCACACATGGAAATTCTGGCGAATATAGTTTTGACGTTCTAATGTTTTGGTGATTGCTCTTCTTTGAAAGAACCTTGTAGTTTTGCAAGTCTATCAATGACAGTAATGAGTTATGTAAAGTTTCAATCGATTCGGCATAAAGGCCTTTGGTAAAAAAGTTTTTACCATGTTTCTCAAAGTGAAGTAAATCATCAACCATCTCCACTACATAGCAAACCTCTCCAGCCTTCAGTGCTCTATTGGATTTTGTATACCATTTACTTAATATTGAAGATCTGGAAATGATTGGCATCAACAAATCCAATAAATAAGCGCAGGACTTGGAAACGACAAAACCTTGACTTGCAAGTTGCTTCGCTGGTTGTGTAAGAAGTTCCAAGTCCAATGTTCCATATCGCCGATGGATTTCAAACAACCCGTGTGGCAGTGTTGGAACCGCTATACTCCCCTCACCTACAGCAAAAGACTGTATGGTCGTACCAAAATCCAAATTAATTTGGCGAATCATGTCTTGGGAGAATGTTCTTTGTGTCCCGAGTCCAGGCATTGTCGTAAACATATCCACACAATGTACTTCACTATTGTGACGAACCATCGCGAGGCCAGCCCCTCCAAAACCAGTCAGCATTGGTTCACAGACAAATGCGGCAAACTGAGCTGCGATAGCAGCATCAATGGCATTGCCTCCATTTTCTAAAGCAAAAGCACCTGCTTTACTTGTATTGATACTACCGGAGGATACGACACCTTTCATCGATTTATTGAGTTTTTCTACTGAACTGTACAGTGAAGTTGTGAAACCGTTCTAACAACGCATTGGATTCTGGACTTGGGATGTGTGAATCCAAAATCTCCTGGGCCTTGGCTTCTCCAAAAAGTTTCCCATAAATGTGCATGTATCGTTGAAAGCGCAATCGATTGTCAATATCGGTCAACTCAGGATGAAATTGTGTTGCAAAGACAGGTTGATCTTTAAGTCGAAACGCTTGATTTTGTGTTTTTTCACTCCAAGCCATATTTAGTGCAGATTCGGGCAATGTTTTTGCTTGATCTTGATGCCCGAGTTGAGCAATGAATTGGTTGGGTAAAATACCAAACACTTCATCTGCGTGGACATTCTTTGTACTGTGAAGGACAAAAGAACCGACCTCAGCATTCTCAGGATCTTTGATGATCTCTCCACCAAGCGCCAACGCCAATGCTTGAAACCCAAAACAAGAAGCAAACATCGGCTTATTTAAATTTGAGGCTTCACCGATAAAGTTGTTGAACTGTTTAATGATTGGATGATCGTCAAGAACAGAGTACTCTCCAGAACCGCCAACAAGAATTCCATCATATTCACTCAGCGCGCCCACAGTCATTTCATTGGAGAAAATATCAAATTGGGTAACATTTTCAACCGGAACACCCAATCGAGATGCAAATGAGGCATGTTCTTCAGGCTTGGCAACATCGTTTTCATTTCTTGCTTGAATCAACACATATTGAACAGTCATATTCACCCCAGGAATGGTAACTCTATAACCCCTTAGAGATCAGAATGCATTAAAATTGCTCTCTCAATCGAATGTGTACGCACCCACTCCCCACGAAGGTCAATTGACAGGCCAAACGACTGGATTCCTTTTTGGAATACCCCAAAACAGCTGTTTCTCTGGAAGATTGTGGTGATGTAAACTCAAGACCAGATACAATATCAACAATGCACGTTCCACAAGAACACATGCCACCACAGTAGGAACTAATATCAATGCCGTTTCGTCGAGCATGATTGAGCAATGAAGTGCTGTCCTCAATGATCAGTGTTTGAGTTTGCTCTTTGCCTTCAATGTTTAGGGTAACGGAAATGGGCTCTGATGCTGTAGTCCTAATCTTTTGAACCCATTTTTTGACTCTTCGCAGCAAAACACCTCCAAATCGGGTTAAATTCTCAGTATGAATCGAAGACAACTGTTGATCGTTGCCGCTTGTTTAAGTGTGTTGTTGCACACAGTACTCCTATATCAGTCGCAAGCCTTTTGGGACACTTGGATTTCTGCGAATACTCAAAACACTGTTTCCAAAAAGAAGCTTGTTGTGGTTCGACAGGCGCGCAAACCCACCCCACCACCTGAAAAACCAAAGCCTGAACAAGAGAAGGGCCAAATTGTTGAGTTGCACAAACCCACTGAAGAGATAGAACCGATTGAGGCAGACTATCTCGCAGAAGAAGCCCACAAAGTCAAAGAAGAAACCGCCAGTAAAAACTTCACCATCAACCCAGAAGTGATCGCGCCCGAGTACTCTGAAACGCAACAACTTCAGTATGAAGATGCCATTGATGTAAACGCCACTGAGGCTTCATCTGGAGCAAAGGTTGGCAATGACAAATGGAAGCCCAATAAAAACGGAAGATTGTTTTCGTTTCCGTCTCCCTATACAAAGACCAATAAAGATGGTCTGCAAAAGCCAACATTGGCTGCTTCCTCAACGGAAAATTTGTCTGGAGCACCCAGCAATGACTTGTTGAATGAAAAGAAGAGCAACAGAACTGAACTCAATGCCCATGCATACAAATACGCCTCGTATATGAATCAGATACGTCGGTTGGTCAATTTTTATTGGCAACAACAACTCGACAACTTACACGAGCCGCTTTATCAACAAGAATATACAACTGTAGTACAAGTACAATTGACCTCCGAAGGTACACTGAAGATGATTGAGGTGACCACCCCCTCTGGGAGTGCTGGGGTGGACTCTTGTGTTACAGAGGCTTTTAAGATGGCTGGTCCTTATCCTAAGCCACCTGAACTGTTGGTCCAAAATGGCATTGTCGATTTACCGGACTTTGGTTTTACTCTTCAGGTTTCTGGTCCGAAGATGAATTATGGTGGGGTTGACCCTCGAGCTGGGGTTCGCTTTCCTGGGATTTTGAAAGCCCCTCGTTGATTGAGGTCTCTATCTCTTTGTCCCATTGCCATTCTCGCATCGACCCAGTAATTTCTTGGTTAGACGGGTCAAGTAGATTGGCTTTATTGAAGGCGTTTTTTGCACGGTTAATGTATTCGATGTATACCGGTTGTTCTCCAAAGACCACTTCATCCTGGTCGGCCAAACTACGATAAATAGACCCCTGTATCAAATAGGCCATCGATAGAAGTTCCTTTTCTGGAACGTCCAACCACTGCCCGCCATTCTCCAGGTATTCAACCGCTTGTTCGATGTGACTGCGCGCATCATCCAGTTGTTCAATTGAAAAGTAGATGTGTGCGAGTTCCAAATGAGGCTCAGGCAATCTTGGTTCTTTCTTCACAATTTCCAACAAGCAAATTTCAGATTTTTTGGTATGTCCTTGCTGACGATGCTCCATCGCTGCCATGAACAAGGCTTGCATGGGCTCAATGGCTTCACTCTCAGCGGCGGCCAAGACGGCTTCTGTAATATCAGTGTCTGATTCTGTCATGAAGTACTCCAATGGTGTAGACAAGGAAATGAAGGAGATGATGCAATGTAGTTTGGCCCTTGATAATGTTCAATATATCTAGATACAAAACCGAACAACAGTTATAATGAATATATAGTCTCTACACAAGGTGCACACATGATTTATCTTTTACTCGTAGGATGTTTTGCAAAGAACACCAAGGTCCCCGAGCCCCAAAAGCAGCAAATCAAAGAATTGATGGTGAATGACACAGAAGAGTTCCAGCAGGGTGTCGATTTAAACGGGGATGGAATAGCTGACGTGGCTTCTACATTGGAAGTTGGAATGAAAGTACAGAAGATTGACATCAATGGAGACGGACAAGTCGATGTGATCAACCATTTCAAAACACGCGATGACGGCACTGAAGTTTTGATGTACAAAAGTGTAGATATGAATTGGGACGGTAAAACGGATGTTCAAACTTGGTTCAACATCAATGGGGAAATCACCAAAGAGGCGATGGACGCAGACTTCGATGGTCTAACGGAGTGGGTTGATCATTATCAAGGCAACAAACTGATCCTTAGTGAAATTGACAGTGACTATGATGGAAAGTTTGATTTGTTTCGATACTATAAATCAGAAAGACTGGAAGAAAAACGCTATGACCGCGATGGCGACGGCAAAATCGATTTCTGGCAATACTACGACGCAAATGGTACTTTGCTCAAAACGGGTAAGGACACCGACGGCGATGGTGAGGTAGACGTTAGAAACTAACACCCAAGCATATATGAATCTGTGTTTGGTGATGGCTAACCAATGCCATTGTTTATGGTTGAGTTTGAGTAATAAAAGGAAAGTTTCTCAAAAACGGCAATCGGACCTTTGCCCAAGTCAAGGTTGAATCTGTAATTCAGCATGTACCATTCTGTGAACCAATCCTTCAAACCCAAGTGTTGGAGTCCATTGCAGTACCTGTTTGGCTTTTGATGCATCCCCACACAAGGATGGCACTTCAGCAGGACGCATATACCGTTCGTCTTGTTCAATGTACTTTTTCCAATCTAAACCGACACAATCAAAGGCCACTTCAACAAATTCTTGAACGGAGTGTTTTATACCGGTGGCGATAACAAAGTCATCGGGTTTGTTGAGTTCCATCATCTGGGTCATTGCCTCTACGTAATCACCTGCGAAGCCCCAATCACGTTGACAGTCCAATCGCCCCAAAGACAAAACCTTTTGAGTACCTCTATGAATATTCGCGACTGCTTTGGTGATTTTACGCGTGACAAATTGTTCTCCCCTTCTCTCTGATTCATGATTGAACAAAATACCACAAGAGATGAAGAGTCCATGTGACTCTCGATAGTTTATCGCCATTTGGTGAGCAAAGACTTTGGAACAAGCGTAGGGAGACCTGGGATAAAAAGATGTCCCTTCGTGTTGGATTGAATTTTCAGGTTGCAAGCCAAACATCTCTGAAGAGGAAGCCTGGTATATTTTACAGTTTGGACAGGCAATTCGAACCGCTTCATAAACGTTTATGGCACCGATGCCAGTGGCTTGTGCTGTGAACAATGGTTGCTCCCAGCTGGTAGGGACAAAAGATTGGGCTGCTAAATTGTAGACCACAGTGGGTTGAATTTGGTGAAATACACGAATCAATGAAGTCAAATCTGTAATGTCTGCTTCGATTAACTGTAAAGAAGGATGATTCAACAAGTGTTGAATGCGCCAGTAATTTGGAGAAGATGTTCGACGAACCAACCCAACAACGGTTTCCCCCCTTTCCAAGAGTAGCTCTGCCAAAAATGAACCGTCTTGTCCTGTGATTCCGGTTATGAGAACGGTCACTGTTGCTCCTCATTGGAGGATTCAATTGAAATATCTTCTGTATCAATCACATCAAAAGAAATGCCATTGTCACCAACATACCACCAGAACTCTAATTTTCTATTTGGAGATTCTGTAAAGGTAACGGTGGGGGCCAAACAGGTTTGACAATCATGAGTATTGTCAGAGACGTCCCAATATTCTCGTATGGCAATTTTATAAGAATTCATTTGTTCAATGACTGGGGTAAAAGTGGCATCACAGTATTGTTCAACACCCTGCCTTTGTACAATGAGACTGCCCTCTTGTTGATAGATACGCAAGTACGGTTCTGTCTCTTCGGTGGGGTTCCAATTTTTGCAGCCTTCAGCATCTGTGTAAAATTCGAGGCTTTGTGGGGTACAAGCGAATAGTAATAAAACAATCATAAGTTATGTTAAGTTTTTATCAGAATCCACAACACTTGACATCCATTTGGGATTCAACTGCTGTAACGCAAAGTAACTGGCAATTGCGACAGAATTAGATAAGTTGTAACTTCGAATTCGCTGAGCCATGGGAATTTGCACACCAGTAAACAAGCGATGGATATCTTCTGACACACCTTTGGTTTCAGCTCCAAACAACAGCACACTCCCTTTTTTTACCGTTGCATTGGCGAAAGAACTTTTCGATTTGGTTGTAAATAAGTAACAGTCTCTACCAGCCACCCAATCTAAAAAGTCCTCAATATTCGCATGTACTTGAAGGTCAACATCTTTCCAATAATCCAAACCAGCTCGACGTACAGCCTTCTCACTGATGTCAAAGCCCAAAGGTTTCACAAGATGAAGCCGGGCCCCCACTCCCAATGACAATCGACCAATGTTTCCCGTGTTTTGAGGTATCTCAGGATGTATCAGTGCAATGTGAAACAGGGGTTCCATTTGTTCTACCAACGGTGAAGTGTCTTGACCGCCGGTCATTATTCGGCCGAACCTGTCTCGTCATTTGTTGAGGATTGTTCGGTTTCTTCAACAGAACCATCATCGGAACCTTCATCAGACTCGGGCTTAGAAACTGGAGGCGCAATGTACTTGCCAACAATAACTTGAGCGTTTCGAATTACAGTGTCATTGATTCGATAACCTGTGGTATATACCTGTATAACAGTGTCGTTCATAACCGGATCTTGAACGGGCATCGTAGTGAGTGCTTCATGGATATTCGGATTGAACAACGAACCGACTCCAGGTACTTCTTCGAGTCCCAAACCTTCAAAAGCTTTCCAAAACTCTTCCTTGACCATTTTTAAACCATCGGTCAATCCTGCATCGACGCCTGCTTGTGTACAAGACTCAATGGAACGTTTCAGGTTTTCGAACGGTGTAAAAATACCCGATACAACTTTCCCGCGAAGCTTTGCTTGGTTGATTTCGTTGGTTCGCTCCAATCTTTTTCGCGTTTCTGCAACTTCAGTCGATTTCTTTTGGTAAGCCTCTGACATTTTGTACAAACGACCCTGAAGTTCTTCAAGTTGTGTTTTCAGTTGATCTCTTTCTTTTATGACATCTTCCAAGGATGGCAACGGTTCGACATCTTCTTCTGAAGAATTCTCAGAAGAAACCTCTTCTTGAGTGTCATCCATCGACTGATCGCTAGACTCATCAACTGTTGATACATCAACGGTCTCATGTTCTGTTGTGTTTTGTTTTGTTTGAGTCGCCTCAGTCTCAACTGTGGAAGTGCTCTGTGATGCTTCTGTTTTCATTTCATCTGAATTGTTAGAACCGGACATACGCCACCTCATTTCATTGTACGACAAGTTAAAAAGTTTACTGTTGACGCAATCTGCGCTGTGTAAATCTATTCACAAAATGCCATTTGTCAACACAACAACGACTCTATGACAATAGATTCGCGCAAATTATTCACAAGACTAATGGGCGTCGGTCATTTGTCGATTCAACGCATACACATTGTTGTTTGGATACAAAGTCAATTGAATGTAACCGCGCCCCAACAATGCTCGTTGAATCCGATATTGTACAAGACGATCAACCCCAAAGAGAAAAATAATCACACAGGGTATGAGGGCTGCTAGCCACATTGTCATCCAAAGGCCACCCGCTGCAAACAACAACATCAAAATTAGTCCGGAGTTTCCACACAATATTCGAAACAACAGTTGTTTTTGCAACCATCGACTGGACTGCTTCACTTGCTTCACCGTTGCACTGCTTGAAGACCGCTGAACGCTGTACGGGAGAGACAGCAGTTTGAAAGCCTTATAATAGCATCGTCTTTGTATTAGATAAACCACCTGTAAGAGTCTAGAGTCTCTCAAGTCGCTGTACTCTGTCAACAGTTTTTGTAACACTGGGTCTTTGCCTACCTGCCGCAGCCGCAATGCAAAATCCAATCTTTTCAAATCAAACATTCTTTCATTTGGAAAATAAGAACTGGACAGGTTCGCCAACATCAATCCTTGCTCGTGTATCCGCAACTGCTCAGCGATTATCATTCCTGCCCAGTAGGCTTGTTTATTGTACGGTTCTGCTTCAACGAGCCATATCAAATGGGCCAGCGCTTCAACCAACTGACCATCGGATATGGCTTGGTATGCCGAATTGATTGATTGTGCTTCAACAGTGTCATCTGGTTCTAGAGGGGCCAACTCATGACCAATCGCGGTTACCAATATCGCAAAATCATTGGTCGAATAGCCATCCACTATATATTCTAGGTCTAATCTTGGTTCGGTGCCAAATTGATTGGTGATGTGTTCGAGGTTTTGTAGATTGTTGGAACAATACAAGATGCCTTGCCAAGAGTCAATTTGGAGCGAGAACATCCAATACCCACCGTCTACTTCTTCAATTAATGGATTGAGTTTGGCAATTGAGCGTTGCATTCCACATCCAAAAACACGCTTCAAATATGCAGCAATCTCACCTGAGTACTCTATCGACAATGTGGCTTCAAGCGACTTATCAAAGCAATACACCTCCCAGCCGTACCGTGTATAGAAAGAACGCCGTAACTGAGCGATTCTACTTGTACAATGATCTTGCTCTCTTTGTTGCAAGTCTGGATTGGAAAAACGAAGTGTGGAGAGTCGTATGCGGCGTTGATAGAGGGAAATTGATTCTTCAAAAGAATAGAAGCGCACTGCTCCATCTTTCCCAACTATCTCTACTGGAAAATCGATACAATCATCATATTTTTTTGCATCTCTACGATTCATCGTTCACTTGGCGTATCCTTTCCATCCTCTCTTTTCAGTATAGCGCAACTCGTAGATCGGCTCAATAGACCCATTCGTATAATGATGGTGATAAATCACTCGAGACGATTGCCCTTCTAGCAACAGTTCCCACCACCCTTGTGTAGGAACCTGTGTCCCATCAAACAATCCAGGAAAACCATCATAGGTGCCTGTGTTGAACGCCTTGTCCATCGTGGCCTGTGAAAGACCGTTCCTACCATTTTCCTTGTCCACACCTTTGCGCAGTACTTCGACATATTTGCTTTCCAACTCGATCTTGTCAACCATGCCGTGTTCCATACCAGACTGCCATTGGTATAAATCTTCAGCAGGGGCCCCGCCACCACCAGCGCCGATGTGTGCAGTACCATAGGGACCATTTGGCAAAATCACTTGATTGCCGTGACCACCACCGAAGAACACACCGCGCAATTTCATCAAATCCATTGCCCCTTCCACATAGGAAATCAACTCCTCAGGAGCGCCACCATCATTCATCTTTGGACTGGCACCCGCAAGGTTGTACCATGGTTTATGGACAAAGATAATTGAAGCATCAAACTCCCCTTTGGTGACTTCATCCAACCAGAGAATTTGCTCATTCCATCGACTGGTCAAGGCTTCTTTATTGGCATCCAAAATCAATATGCGCCATCGTGTACCTTTGGTTTCTATGTCGTAGTGAGACCATGACCCCACTCGATTGTACCCAATGTCCGTTCCCAATTCTGAAAAGTGAATATTGGTGTTGGTGTATTTTGGGTCCTTGATCGACTCGTGCTCACCGATGACAGGTTGTACGGATACGTTTGCCAACAATGAAAGTTGCTCTTTTTCAAAGCGTTTCCATTCTTTTTTGCTGCCATTTTTCACCATGTCACCAAGCAATACAACACAGGTGGGCTCTTTGCGTACGATGTCTTTGAGCAGCGACTCTGTAATGCCCTTTGTCGGTCCAATTTTGCCGGCCAGTGTATCGCTTTTGACATCGACTGGTCGAGTGTTTCCAAGGATGGAAAAACGATACTGATCCTTCTTAATGGTTTGAGCTTCTTTGCCACACAGTTCAGGCGATGCAGCCGCAATGGAAGAAACAAGAACAAATGACAATAGGGACATCTCATCTCCAGTGTATACGTTTGGGAATTTTCTTCGACACAGTTTGTACATTGCTTGTACTGCATCAAACGCAAAAGAACCCTTCTACACCATAGATTAATCCACTGTGACCGACTTTGCTAGATTTCTGGGACGGTCAATGTTTCTATTGAGTGCCAACCCCGCTTTGTATGCCAACAGTTGCAACGGCAACACGGTGAGAAACGGACTGCAAAGATCCATCGTTCTTGGGACAGCGATCGACACATCACCGTGTTGCGCGATGTCATCACCCTCTGTATGGATCAAGCAAATGCGAGCGCCCCGCGCTTTACACTCTTGGAGATTTGACAGGGTCTTTTCCTTGAGGTGATCATCCGGTGCAATGACAATCACGGGAGTCCCCTCTTCAATTAATGCAATCGGCCCGTGCTTCAACTCTCCACTCGGGTAGGCAATGCAAGGAACATAGGCAACTTCCATTAGTTTCAGTGCGCCTTCAGAGGCTACGTGTGCGGACACACCTCTACCCAAGAAAATGGTGCAATTGCTGTTGCACACCCAACGCGTCACCTTGTCCAACGCCTCAAAGATGGTAGATGTCCCGTCTTGAGTACGGTGCAGGAATTGCTCCACTTTCTCAGGGACAGCCGAAAGTTCCCGCGCAAAATCTTGTCCTTCGGAAATCGACAAGTGACGAACACGCGCAGCTTGTAAAGCGAACAGTGCCATTGCCGCAACCATATTCGAGAAGGCTTTCGTTGAAGCCACGGACATTTCAGGACCAGAATGAATGTACACACCGCGACCACAGCGTCTTGCAATGGTCGACCCTACAACGTTGACGATGCCCATGACGGTGCCGCCCTTGAGTTGGATTTCCTTCAACGCCCCCAACGTGTCTGCCGTTTCACCAGATTGAGTTACTGCGAAGAACAGTTGTTGTGGGGTCACGATGGGATTGCGGTGTCGATATTCACTGGCAATCACCGCTTGCGACGGAATTCGAGCCAACTGTTCAATAATCCCTGCGCCCACACTGGATGCATAATAAGAGGTACCACAACCCAGCATGAGCACTTGATTGATGGAGTGCATTTTGTCTGGATCAATATCGAGTCCACCCAGTTTTGCCGTTCCCAAATCAAAATCCAGTCGCCCACGGATGCACTGTCTCAATGCTTCGGGTTGCTCATGAATCTCCTTCAACATAAAGTGGGGAAAATCTCCCTTTTCTCCAGTTCCCCATTCTTCTTCGAGAAGTTCAATATTCGATTGTCCTGCACCGCCATCCAAACGATAGACCTCTGCATCTCCATTGTAGATGTGTGCCAAATCTCCATCGTTGAGAAAGATGACTTGACGGGTATGCGGTGTAATCGCGTGGGGATCAGAGGCCAAATACATCGAGGGACCATCAAAGCCAATCACCAAAGGTGAACCATTTCGAGCCGCAAATATTTCGTTGGGTCTGTCGGCAAACATGACCGCAACACCCCACGTTCCCCTTGTAAAGCGCAATGCCGCTCGAATCGCTTCTAAGGGTTCTCCTTTGGTTGCCGGAGAAGCGCCCTCTTCGCCAAACGCAGAATGCCCGTTGTATAAGTTTGCCACCAAATGTGCGATGACTTCAGAGTCGGTTTGCGATTGAAAAACATGGCCAGCTTCACCCAAACGATTCTTCACTTGAGAAAAGTTTTCAATGATGCCGTTGTGCACCAACACCACTTGCTGACACGATGACATATGTGGATGCGCATTTTCAACGGTTACACCACCGTGGGTTGCCCACCGAGTATGTGCAATCCCTGCGCCAACACTGTTTGAAAGATCGACAACTTTCTCCAGTTCCTGCACACGCCCAACGGCTTTTGATACATAGAAAGACCCATCGTTGTTCTGTACGGCAATCCCCGCTGAATCATACCCGCGATACTCCAATCTTTGAAGACCACGAATGAGAAGGTTGGCCGTATTTTTTGCCCCAATGTATCCAATGATTCCACACATGATGTTTTCCTTTGATTCTTACGCCTATTGTCACTGTTGATCAGAAATAAACGATTTGATTGCACCACATTTCCGAACTGTGTCACAATTGTCATGGAACTGTATAACCGTTTGAACTCAGGTCTGGGGCTATTGTTCTTGAAGATTTTGAACTTTTTCCACAAACAGGTTGTGTGCCCGTACCGGTACTAGATCTGCTACACTTCCCCCGTTGAGTACAATTTCCTTCATCAATGAAGATGAAACAAAAATGGAATCCGTACTCGACAACAACAACACCGTTTCCACAGTGGGTGCCAAATGACGGTTCGCCCTTCCCAACGTGGCCTCAAACTCGAAGTCCGCACTGTTCCTCAACCCCCGAACAATGGCCGTTGCTTGCTGAACTGTACAAAAGTCAACCAACAACCCTTGAAAGGTGGCCACTTCTACATTGGAAACGTCACTCAACGCAGATTCGATGATGGAAATGCGCTCCTCAATGGTAAAGAACCCTTGCTTGGCTGGATTGACACCAATGGCAATCACTAGCCGGTCAAACAATTTCGCTGCTCTCTTGGCTATATCAACGTGGCCATTGGTAAATGGATCGAAGGACCCAGCATATACACCAATCGTCTCATGACTCATCTACAACTCCTTCCGAATTGGGATACAATAACACGAAGATGTTGTAACCACCCTTCCATGGAATCTCTATGTCCACAGCCTCAATTGTCATCATCGGCGATGAAATCTTAGCCAACAAGTTTGTGGATGAAAACACCCCTTACTTGCTACAGAAATGTGCAGAACTCAATCTACAAGTTCAAAGTGTTCAAATCATTCCAGACACTTTGGAGCGGATTGCACAGACTGTATCCGAAGAGTCCAAACGAAGTACGTATGTATTCACCACGGGCGGTGTTGGACCAACCCACGACGACAAAACCTTTGAAGGTGTTGGTCGAGCCTTCAACAGTCCACTTTTTCGGCATCCAGAGTTGGTCGCACTTCTAGCAAGATACAGTTCCCCAATCACCGAAGCAGCTTACAGAATGGCTGAGGTCCCCGAGGAAACAGAGTTGATCCCCACAACGCGTGGCTTTCCACAAATCAAAGTTCGCAATGTGTTTATATTCCCTGGAATTCCAAAGTTGCTACAACAAAAGTTCGCAGTCATTGAGCATTTGCTGATTGGACGAAAAAAGTTCCACGCCAAAGTAAATTTGACCACAGAAGAGACCCGCATTGCGACCGAACTGAGTGCATTGCAAAACGACAATCCACAAGTTCAACTGGGGTCATACCCTCGGATGCATGAACAACCAAGCCTCATTCTCACCATTGAAGGTTTCGAAGAACAAGAAGTACAGTCCATGAAAAAGACGATGGAGACCGTGTTCAAAGCATTTTTGCATGTGCCATCCTATTCATCGACATAAGGATCAACACCTTCAAGAATAGAGAATTTCGTCACAGGTGATGCGTTGGGCGTTAGAAGAGAGACAACTGTCCTTTGTTCGACTGTTCAAACACCTTTTGTGCAAGGGTGGATATACCCACTTGACTTCGTTGCTGTACATCGTACCAGCGCATGGAGTCATACTGTACAATGCGACCATCAACAAAAATGGACCCTATATCACAATGCTCATTGGTAGCTTCGGAGATGGGACTCTTGAGGATGCCCTCAAAAACTCTGATGGTCATTCTCTTATGGGTCAAAATGTGTACAAAACTGCCTTTATCCATCCACTCAACGGAACAATGCTGCGGCAATCCCTCAATGTTTAGATTGTTCTCCAACCAATCCATACAGGTTTGACTGGCTTGTTCAGTGTTGCGAATCAAACATGGCTCCACCATACCACCATACAAACTGTCGGTCGGTCGTTGCCCCATCCACAATACGCCATGGTCTTGACTGTTTCGAAGCAACAAAGCAACATAGGATTCTTCTGCTTTGGCTTTCTTCTTTGTCCGTACAGGAAAGTCATCCTGTCTATCCGTTTTAAAGGCCATACAATGCTGTTGAATGGGACAGTTTGTGCAACTGTATTTTTTGGCGCAATGAGAGGAGCCCAAATCCATCAACGCCTGGTTAAAATCGCCACACTCTCCCTTCGGCAATAAGGGCTCAATGACGGACCACATTTTCTTTCTATCTCCACCATCACAAAAGACACGGCTCAAGACTCGGTGAAGATTGCCATCTACAGCAGCAACATCAAGGTCAAAGGCCATTGAAGCAATCGCACCTGCGATGTACTCGCCTACGCCACTGAGCGCTCGAATATCTTTCAAGGTTTTGGGAAACTCCCCATCAGCGACGATGGCTTTGGCGGCTTTGTGCAGATTGCGAGCACGAGAATAATAGCCCAACCCTGACCACATTGACAAGACGCTATCCAACTCTGCAGCAGCCAAATCCTCGACGGTTGGAAAACGCTCCATGAAATTGTTGTAATAGGAAATGACAGTGTCCACACGGGTTTGCTGAAGCATCACTTCTGAAACAAGCGTTCCATACGGTGTTCGTTCATCCCTCCAAGGAAGGTCGCGTTTGTGCGTGCGATACCATTTGAGCAAATCATCGGTTAATGGATGTGTCATGACTGGTGGTCCTCCAATATCAAAACGTGAAGTATTGTATCACGCGAGTTCGTCTGAATTTGCCCTCTCTTATTTACTTGGGGTAACGTTGTTAGGCTTAGCCTATTGGATGCACAAATCAATCCAGTCGTCAGCGAATACGGCTTTGGAAAACAAGACAAGGGGTTCACTACAAGATTCAGAAACGATACAGGCAACTCATTCGGATGCCCATCAAGAGAATGTACTCAGCAATCGACCATCGATGCGTTTCTGGTCTGTACGCATTGCTGGTGTGCTCGGGTTTCTTTCCCTATTGACAGCACCATGGACAAGCGTATTTCACAAAGTGGTCATTGGCGCCTACCCCACCATAGACAAAGAAGGGTCTTTGTTGTTCTTTGAGTACGGTGTACACCACCTTTGGTTCACCGAGCCAAGCATGTCCCTGATGGAAACTGGGCTGCCATTGATCGGGATTCAAGTGGGTCACCTTTGGTTGACTCAAGTCTTTGCTTGGGTGGTTCCAAACTTTGCAGCCTTCAACCTTCAGTCTTTTTTACACATTGTATTGAATGTTTTATCGGTACTGTTTTGGCTGGATTCATTTGACCAAACCCACCAGACTCAACGCTTCGAGGTGAAAAAATGGATTGTAGGGTTCATCATTGGAGCACAGTTGCACGTATTTCGCGATATCCACTGGTACACCATTGAGAAGTCTGCCCTCTTTCCTCTTTTTATCTTTTGGGGAATGCTCCATAGACTTGACCAAATGGAACAACAAACGCACATGACACCAACATTGATAATTGCATATGCACTCGCCGGATTGTACAATTTCTATTGGGCCATTCTATTGCCCATACTGACCCTAGCCTATCTTACGTATTCAAACCTCAACCGTCAGCCATTTCGAACGGCAATCAAGGGTTGTATCGTTGTGGGACTCTTGATTGGAATGGGACAGTGGATGTTGCAAACTGAACAGTACCAATTTGCTGAGGCAGACGCCTTTCAGGTTCGCGCCTCCCTCGACACTTTTTCACTTTGGCCATTGGATTGGAACAGAATGGGTTTTTGGAGACCCATCAACCCCTTATTGTTGGGAATTGTTGTCTATGCTGGTTGGAATAGATGGCGCAGTCAGGCATCGCAGAAAGCGCTTCTCGATGAACACACTGAAAGCACAGCGTTCAACACTGAGAGAAGACTTTGGTTCTGTATGACCTTGTTCTGTGCCTTGTCTCTTGGTCCGACTCTACCGTTTAACATTCCCAATCCAGTCTATGGTGTATTGCAACTTCTGCCAGGCATGTGGCGATTTGCCAAACCAGAAATATTTCTTCTGCTTCCCTATGCCTTCGTGGCGAAAGAATCCATGAACAGCAGTACCGTACTGACCAAACGAGTAGAGTCAATACTGTGGGTCGTGGCTGCCTTCATTTACTTGAATGGTTTGTATACATCATCGGCCTTTCCCTATCTGACCGAGTATGTTCAAGGATCCTTGAACCACCCTTCAATTCCAAACTGAGAAATATCTACTCAGGGTTGGCAGGCGCTTCGGAAAGATGCTCAATGAACTCTTTGAGAGACCCGGGCTGTAAGTACAAAAATTGGGCTTTTTCTGTAGAAATGACTTTTTTCAAAATGCGGTCTCCATCGCGTACTCCCAATGTAAACTTGGGCATCTCAAGGTAATAACGCACAGAGTATTTCGCCACGACAAGGGCTGCCAAGATAAATTCCCTTTCCATTTCACCACCCGACTCCACAACAACCTCAATGGTTGCAACCCGCGGCTGGTCCAACAGTCTTCCTTTCCATTTCAACACCCGTGCATCAATACGGGCTATCTCGAGACCAACATATTCTAAATCCACTCTCAAAGCATCGGAGAGTGTTTGTTCTGGCGTGACTTGTTGGGCGTTGCCGCGCAATCTCCCTTTGAGTTCTGTTTCGAGTGTATACAAGGTGTCGCTTTGGGTGTTTGTCGGAACCGGCGCATTAAGGGTGACATCACTGTCGATACTTTCCGTCTGCTGGGATGTGGAACCGGTCGCGTCAGGAAAGACTGTTTGGGCCTCCGAAACCACAAAGGAGCGAATCATGAACAAAATGAAGGCACCGGGCACCACCAAAATCATCAGTCGAATATAGGAAAAGTTGGACTTCGCAGGCACTTCGTCTACCAGCAAACCCAACTGATCTTTGATGTCCAATTCAGGATTCCACTTTTGAGAAGCATGTGGTGAAGACTTTGAGGAAGCAGGTGTGGTTTGAGTATTGAGTCCCGTATTGGTTTGTGTCCTTTGCACACTGGTTGTCGGGATTTTCTGCTGTCGTTGTGGTTTATCTGGTGCTTGTGCTGCGTCGGAATCTATGTCGCAGTCTGCTTGGGTCGCATTTCGCAAGTGCTGAGGTTTGCTGCGCTCGTACTCTCTTCTGACTTCTGCATCAAAATCGGAGGTGGATGAGGTCACTCTGGAACTAGGACTGGAAACCTTTGATGTCGCTGTCGGACCCTTGGAATTCTGACGGGAAATGGGTTGGATGGGAGTAGAAGTCGACGGGTGTTCTAAGGTCCCTTGAATGTTGGAGCGAGTCGATTGCGAAGTGGTCGATGCTGTGTCTTTTGCTGAAACAGAAGAGGCGTTTTCTACGGAACCATTCGGTTTCTTTGACAATGCAGATTTTGGCTGTGGAGTCCACAAGACATCTTCTGGAACATCCCACGCCGTGGCTGTAAATATGCCCTTGAGCATTTTGGCGTGCCGAGCCTCTACCCAAGAGCCTTCTTCTCGCACCTGGTGGTGTGGCTGAAGTTGTCCTGTTCTCGCCCATTGTTTGAGCGTTTTCAAGTCACACATTTCATCCAAGTCAGAATCTGATTTTCGAACGGCAATCAGCATCGTTTCATGATCTCCCTATTGTTGACCACCTGGTCCCCCAGGTCCACCAGGTCCCCCTCCTTGCCCCATAGAAGAAACACCATCACAGGCTGTTTCAGAACCATCGGGTACACTTCCTTTCAAAATGGGTCCCGTAAAGTATGGAAACGTATAGGTGATGTGGTAATGATACCCTAAGTCATCGTGTTCATGACCATTGTGCTCATCAAGATAAGCCAACCCTTGATTGGAACAGGTTGCATCAAAATAATAATCTTCTTTGTAGAAACCACTGACCGCAACAAAGTTGTTTCCTGACATGGAGGTGACGACCTCAGATGTCGTTGGACCGTTCGAAGCAGTTTCTGTTGTTCCCAAGGTCGGATCGAACACATCGACCATCACACAAGAGCGCTCTCCAGTTCCACCACAGCCATATGGACTCTCTGCATCGTTGTAATCACGGGCAACCCAACAGGACTGGGCAATTGTATTGGCGGATACATACGGGCCATAAATCAGGTAGCCATCTGCTGCCATGCCATAGACTTCGGAATGTCCATTGCCACTTTCGCCGACTTGATCCATCAAACAAGTTGACAAATCGTGGTGATGATAGTCTCCATTTGCCGCATGACCACGACAAGGTCCCAAATCATAAGCTTCATACTGGGCAGCAACATTCATCCAAATTCCTTCGTTGTTGTACGAAGCGCCATCAGACCAATTGTAGATGCTCACACCATTGACAAAAAGACCCAATGCTCCCAAACCGGTTTCGCACTCACTGCCCTCTTCTGCTGGAGAAGGCACCAGTGGAAAGTACACTTCTTTGTATTGATTGGTCGGACAAACGGGACCAGGTGGCCACCACCCATAGCCCGCTCCGGTTTCACAATCGCTGTTGGATCGATAGCCAATATCTGAACCAAAAGAATAGGTCACACCCACTTGTGCGGTTGTTTCTCCATTTTCAAAATCTGTACTGGCATTGGGTCGTACATTCAAGGCGTCGATATCAGACTGTTCAAAAACGACATCGTAATCTGGAATGCCTGAAGTGGAGATTTTTAAAAACGCTTCTTCTCCTTCATAAACCACTGCAGAGGAGGCAATGTTCACCACAATTCCAGAGCCATCTTCTTGAAGAACGTTTGACAGGGTTTCATCGATGTTGTAAAACCAAGCATCGCACGCGGGGGTACCCTCGAAATCGGTTTCCGTACAACCATTCCCCGAAATCGACAAGGCTTCTTCTCCATTCTTGTCACCAGAACAACCAACTGTCATCAGAAACAGCGTAGATAAAATTGTGTGATTGATCATGTCCACTCCCAAATCCAAGTTGTTCCTTGTTGCAAATTCAACAAGATCTGCAATGCGTAAACAGAAGATTGATCATTCAACTCCGGTGTGCATGGAATGTTTTGTAGCATATCTGTGGGGTCTATGTCGAGATGAAAATGCAATTGTGTACCGCTCTGCTCAACAAAACTATCCTGAAGGGACCTCACACGCTCAGCCGGAACTGTTGTTTCAAGAACAAAGTCAACTGGCTCACCTTCGTCATGAGGTTGGCAAGACCCAATGGCTTGGATACTAAACGTAGAGATGGGTTGTGGAGTTGGCAGGTCAAAAGTCCCCCCATCCCAACGAGCCCAAGTGACGACCCCATCACAAAGTGGTTGTGGAGTTTGCAACTCGACACTGGTTTCAATGGAAGTGGGATTGAGCAGATCGACAAAAGTCGGTCTCGCCCAATTGGAAGGGATTTCAATATCAGAGTGTCCTGCATGAGCCAAAGGAAACAACGATGATGTATGAAGCCCTAGTTCAGTGCACTCGGGAAAGCGAATGGAGTACAACGTTGCTAAAACCGAATCCAACACAAACACACCACTCTCAGTTTGAAGATTGGGCGTTCCACTGAAGTCCACATTGGTCTGTATTGTTGACACCTCTGGCACAATGATGTTGCTATCGGAGTTACACCCGAAGAGAATGACAAGCACACTAATTGGGAGAAATTTTCGGAATACAAGGGTAAAATTCATGACAATCAATTCATCAACTGCGCGATACACAACCAGCCCTTCACCCAGCGACCACCACCTTGACGCAAATCTACAGCCCCGAACTTTCGCAACACCATACCACTCTCTTCAAGCCAAACACAAAGTGCTTGGATGTCGTGTGTATATCGACCGGTCGGCATTAGTTGATACCCTTCTTCTGATTGTTCGAGCATGGCTTCCAAAGTGAAGACGATGCGCGTTTGGGTAGAGACCCGTTTGCTCAACGCCATGAAGAAGGGCTGTAAATCCCCCAAATACACCAGTGTGTCGGCTATTAAAACAACAGAGGGCACTTGGAACTCATTGGAAGAATCTAAGAAAGACAGTAGATCAGAATGATACAGTGCTTGGTAACACCCCGTTTTGTTTGCACGCTCAAGCATTTTGCTCGAGATGTCAATACCAACAAGTCTATTCGACAAGTCGGAAATCTTCGGTCCAAGCAATCCAGTTCCACAACCCAAATCCCATACCGAATCGGCTTTGTGTGTAGGGCTGAATCGATTGCGCAGTACTCCTTCAATCAACGTAGGCACTTGATAGTCAAGCTTGTCCAACAGATGAGAGTCGAATCGTTCAGCATAATCGTCAAACAACTCTTCTACATACCCTTTCGGAGGCTTTGGGGTATTTTTACCAAAAAGTGCCGCTTTCAGATGCTGAACCTCAGGGGATGCTTCGTCCCTCTGTAGCAAATCTCCCTGAATCCGTTCGAGATAGTTGCGAACCTTTGCCAACGCTTCAGAAGAGTCAGGCTGAGCAGACAACAAACTGTGTACGCCCGATGGAATAGATTGAATATATGGCAATACAGCTTTAAAACTCACCAACAATTCAGGATGCATATCAAAGATTTCTAGACCTTCTTGATAGGCCATCATGGATTGGGTAAAGAGCGATTCATCGCGAAAGATGTGCCCTTTCAATAGATATACTTCTGGGGTGGGTGGATGTATCGAATTAAGGAGTTGAAGTGCTTCTGTCGGATTTTGACGCTCCCTTGCAATCTGGGCTTTACTCACAAGATATAGCCCCCACTCTTCTTCTGTAAAAGAGTTGTCATCACTGGAGGAAGAAACGATGGAAGTCTCCAAATGTTCTATGCACTCTTCTGCCAAATCAAAGTCTTTGAGTTCGGTTGCCAAACTCAAGGCGTTGAGTACGGTGGACCGGTCAGTCCCAAGGGAGATGCTTTTCTTGAAGCAAGCGAGGGCTTTGATTGGCTGCTGGTCCTCCCAAAGAAAATACCCATAAGCACCCCACACCAACGCTGAAACATTCTTTTGCTCTCGAATCAAGTGGAAGCATTCTTCTGCTGCCTCAACAGCACCCTGTTCGTAAAAGGTACACCAACACTTCCAAATGGGTTGTTCTGATGTTGGGAGGCTTTGAATTACTTGCTTTGCTTTTTTAAAATTTCCTTCGATTAGCAGGGTTTGTATGGTATGTATTTTGGACATAATAAGTTATGTTAAGTGTTATTGGTTCTTGATGTTGTTAAAATGCCATCTGCAACACACGCGTGTCAGAGTCGGCTTTCAGTTTCGAATACAATAGAGAGTCTTTCTGGTCTATTTGCTTTAATAACGCAGCCATTGCCCATCGAACCTCCCAATGCTCTTGACCAATTCCGTTGTACAGTTCCCACCATTGCTCTTGTTCAAATTCGTCTGCCATCGAAAACGCAGTCAACAGCGCCCATGCCAAATCAATCTCTTGATTGTCGTGTACTGGTCGATGCCCACCTCGCAAATCACAAAACCGAATCCATTTCATGTTTCGATCTCTGTTTGGCCACAATTCACGTGGGGTAAAGCGTGGTGCATTGGGGCCCCGAGCTTTTGCAACCCGCATCATCTCCCCTTTTAAAGCTCTTTTTGAACGCTGAAAAGCCTGTGGCTCTTCCCACATGCGCAATGCAACGATGCTCCGTAAATGGGGCTGAAACTCCGTCGACCAATCCAAAAAACGCGCTGTGTCCAAGGGATACTCCATCCCTATCACTCGAAAGGCAACTATTGACCAATACACAGACCTCAAGTGTTCAACATAACCAGTTGGGTACATGCCCTTCCATTTTGTCAACAGTTGCTCATGCCACTCAACCCTGTCGTACATCTTCGTCGCATATTTCAACAATACGTGGTTGTGACATTCTCCCGCAAAACCACCCGACAAAGCACACAGTTTTGCTGCACTTTCATATCGATCTACATGAACCGGTAAACTCTCTGCAATGTGAAACAAACAATCTGAGACTGCCAACGGACTGCTCAAAACAGTACAAATGTAGCCGGCTTTCTGCCAACCATTCAACGATTCCTTCTCGGCTTCCAACAACAAACAGGCGTCCGAATTCAAACAATCGTCCCTTAACTCTACGGACTCTAACTGAGATTTCAATGGGGCAAACTCTCTTGGGAAAACTGTGCGCTCACCCAGCGCCCCTCCTGTCCAAAACGCCTGTTCTGTCGGCTCAATACTTTGAAGGTGTGGTCGCATCCGATACCGTTCACAGGTTTGTTTGGCCACTTTGCTTGTTAAATTTGGACAAATCTCGTTGTGCGAAGCCGGGTGTTCTGCCAAAACTGCCAACCAAATACTCTCTTGCACCGTGGAAGGTTCTTGTGCTATCCTTTGTTCAAATTGACTGGTGTTTGTTTCGTACAATTGGCCCCAGTTTGTTGGTGTTGACTCTTCACAAGCCACAGTCCCGACACTTGACAACACAACCAACATTGATACTGACAAATGTACAGGTGATTGGTTCAGCCAAGAAATGAACGTCATCGTTGCCTCTGCTTGTGTTGATGCCCATCACTTAACCCGCAAAAGCCAGCCTTCACAATTGCAACTTCAAAGAAAGATATCCACTCGCTGACAAAGGGCCATTAGGATATAGAGTGTAAATTCAGGAGATAGAACCCTAAAACACAAAAGGTCACCTTGCGGCGACCTTTCAACAACGGAGTAAACCAATATAATGGATGCGGGAGCGGGATTTGAACCTCGCGACCTTCGGGTTATGAGCCCGATGAGCTAACCAGACTGCTCCATCCCGCACATCATGTCATATATGTAATCCGTCCCGACGAGACTGTCAAGAACTTTGATAAACTTTTCTTAGGATTCGTCAGCATCTGGTCCTGCAAAGTCACTTCTAAAACTGGAATTTACAGGTTAAAGGTACCCAACAGGTCTAAAGAAGCCCCTACGTTCCATCCGTGCCCCCAAACCTCATTCTCCGTGGAACGTCCTTTGACCAACAACCCCGTACTGTATACAGACACACCAACATTGGTGGAAATGGGCATGGTCAGTTTGGATTTCCCGTACATTCTGACCCGTAGATCTGATGCATCATCGTCGGGTGTATTCCCATACACAAAACAACTCCCCTCGTTGGTCCAAAACAATGCTTGAGACAAGACGTTTTTGGTGGAAATTTGAAGGGATCCAGCATATTCGCTGGGTTTCTGTTCAAGCTGAGCCAAATCTCTGTTGACGAGTCCCCCAACCTTAAAAGTTTTCACTGGTCCAAAAGGCTTGGTACTCAACCCAACTGTCCCTGACAAATCTGACTGTCTGGTTGCAAAAGTCCCACCTTCCAACTCTAGAGGTGTCCACTCAGAATCCATCAACAACTCTCCAAATGGCATAAGGGTTAAGGATCCCAATTTCCAATCTGCTTTTGTATAGGACCAAGTGGCTGTCAATCGAAGGTCATCTCCAGTTTCTTGCTTTGTCAAACCTTCATCCTGATCTGTGGATGCGTACAACGCTGAGTATTGACTTTGTGCACGAAATGAGGTCTTTGTTTTGTCCCCGATGCGATCCACTGTGACATCTACAACACTTCCAATGGCTGCCGAAGATGGATTGTTGATCATTGCTTCCGGAACACTGGACAGTTCATCCACTTGAGGCGATTGAAAACTGTCCAATGTAAACCCAACATCATTGAGCCTCAACCACCATTTTTGTACGGATGGTTTGGATAGATCTTTGGTCAGAGTTGAGTACATTGGTGCCTTACGGACAGAATTCATACGATGCTGTCGTAAATGGTCGAGTACAAGCAATCGTAAATAATATGGCTTCCCTTCAGAGTTCTGTTGAATCTCGGTTTTTGCAGGATCCAACCACTTGGTAGACTGATTTGCCTGAATCAGTAGATCCAAGTCTTTTTTTAGTCGTACTTGATCTGTGGTTGCGACGGTGTAAACCATGTTGGAATCAATGGACTGTCCTCGAGGTTTCCGAGATTTGTCTCCCGGTTTGACACCACAACTCATGCTGGTTGACCCAATGGCCTGATCCAAGAAACGTCCATAATTCTTTCCCAGTATGCGATGAACTTCCACAACATCTTGAACAGCCAATGCGTCTGCCACCTGCTTTTCAGTCAGACTCCCCACCGTCATGGGTGCTGTAAATCCATCCAACAATACCGTATCCGCACCTGTTTCAGACAGGACTACACCACAAAGTAGTTTTTCCCATTCGGCATTGGAAAGGGGCTCACTCCACTTAATCTGATCCAATTTGACCAATGTAGTATTTTGATCTGGGTAATAAGGTACGCGATTGGCCATGAGTTGTCGCTGCACAAAGTGATTGGTTTGGTTAGACTCAACGATATCAACAGGTTCGTGTTCAAGTGTTTTGACATGATTTTCTTCGATGCTCAAAGCAACTTGTTGCAATCCATCCAAGGGCAGCGTTATGGGCGCCCCCTTTTGCGAACGAGACAAGTCGTTTAATTCTATAATTTGTCGTCCTACTCGATGTGTGGCCAGACTGGAATCTCCCAACAACAAATCTACGTTGGGTCCATGCATACGAATCTGGCGTAACGTTTCTGATTGTACGGCCGATAAAACAACAATTGCAGTAGGTTCAACGCCCTGTTCTCTCACCTCTTCTATAACTCTAAACAACGATTGGCTTGGATCCTGTATCTCCCACCCTTCCTCTTTTATCAGGGGCACTTCCTTCATCCAAAGGGGATCTAAGACGGATAAAAACAACACGGATGGTACAGTCTGTGAAGGCGTTTTTGAGTCACTGGATAAATTGACGAGTGTATATTTGGGCAATGAAATATCTGAATACCCTTCTGGAGGCTCCAAATTTGTTGCGATATAGGGAAGTTCTTTGCCATCAACCTCACGTAGGAAATTGTTGACACCCGCGATAATTTCTGTTTTTCCAACGCCCAACACCAAAGGGTCTAGCGCATCCAACCACTCGTAATCAAATACACGGTGCTTGGACAAACCAGAGTCCAACACTGAAGAATAGCCGTGTACAAACCCTCCAACATCAACGTAGTCTCCAGTATGTTGTTCTATTGCTGCTACCATTCGAGAGAGTTCTTGAAGGGGTCTCCCAACAATATCCACTGTTCCATTCAGGCCCCCATCAACGTCAGACACTGACAAATGAATTGCGGGACGAAATTCAAAGTCATTGACATCCCAAATGGGAAGGTCTTTCATTTTTGGTTGTGCATCAAAATTTAGCAGTTCAAACTGACCCAGTTCATGACTACAAGTCCATCGGTTTACCGGTTTGCCAGACACCTTCGCAGTAAGATAGTCCAACTCTCCCCTGAACAGAAGTCGTTCTGTGTTCAACAGTGCACCCGACAAAGCCTCTTTCTGTTCACAAATCGGTTTGACCGGACTCTCCAAAACACTCAATGTTGAGGATAAATTTTCCATTGCAAAAATGGTCCAAGTACCCTGAATCAACGTTGTATGATCAAAGTGACTGTCGACCATAAGCCCTTGAAGTTCATGCTCCAAGGCTCTCATTGATGGGAAGTAATAAGTCGCCCCACCAGCATCGCTTAAGTGTCCCGTTGCAACAAAATCAAACACCCTCTCGACAATGTCACTTTCGGTATCTTGTTGGTCAACCTCCAGTTCACGCACTGATGAGTCCAACGGTGCTTTCAAATGAACGTTTGTACTGTCTTTGGACTGAGTGTTGATCGGATTTGCCAAGGCAACCATTGTCAAATGTACCCACATAGAGCCTCCAAATTTGATTTGATTTGTATATCTGATTTTTCCTGTGTTACAATGAAGTTAGAGGTTGTTTTGACATTTGCAGATATTGAACAAACATTGCGTAAACACGGGCTTCGCAAAACCAAGCCAAGAGTAGAGTTGGGACAAATTATATTTTCCAAACACCCTACACACTGGACGGCTGACAGTCTTCATCAGCAGAGTCTTCAATCGGAGAAAACATTTTCGCTTGCGACCGTTTACAACACGTTGAACCAGTTCGCCGACAAAGGCATCCTACGTCGCATACAATTGCAGGGCAATCTTTGCTATTACGATACGAATCTCAGTCAGCATCACCACGTGTACCACACAATTAGCAAGCGCTTAGAAGACATACCAACCGATAGCATTACAGCCCAGATTCCATGGACTGGACTTCAGTCTGAAGACACTCCGCAGTTTGACATCATCGTTCACGCCCACGACTAAGTGCTGTACGGTTTCTGTCTCTATTGATAGTACACATCATGTCCAGAGCTTCCACAGCACTCCCATGAAATGTTGTTGTCGCCACCGCCACCGGAGTTCATTCGGAGAGTCGCACTCGTAGTCACTTTGGGCGAGATGTTATGTACAGTGCCACAACCCGCATTGAAGTTTGTGGAACTTCCGTCAGAAAAGGTCACGGTGTAATTCCCAGACTCTCCATCGTTGCACCCACCTCTCACTCGGATGGCCGTTACCACTCTGGCACTAAAATTACAGCCAACCGTCCGCCCCGGTTGCAAGGCCCCAGGCCCACCACAATCGTACAGGTTGGACGGACACCCTTCAGAATATGAACCATTGCAGTTTTCATCTGTGCCGTTCACACAAACTTCTGAGGCACCGGGGTTGATTCCCCCATTCCCATCGTTGCAATCTCCACTGGATGGGACATAGCCACCGGGTTGTGCGCAAGCCAATGTTGAACTTCCCCCTCCATACCCATCGGCATCAGCGTCTTGATACCACACAGACTGTCCTACCACAGAACCATCGGCATCGTCGACAAACCCGTCACAGTCGTTGTCCACATTGTCACACACCTCGGTCGCATTTGGATTGATGCTCGGATTGTTGTCGTCACAGTCTCCAGTATTGCTCAGGTACCCAGTCGGTTGGGTGCAACTTGTCACAACTGTACTGGACCCTACACCATCCCCATCGGCATCCTGATAGAATATGCTCTGACCGACAACTCCAGTATCGGCATCATCGACAAACCCGTCACAGTCGTTGTCGATGGCATCACACACCTCTGCTACACCCGGTTTGATATTTGCATCTCCATCGTTGCAATCTCCATCGATGGTTGCAGTACCCGCCGGCTGGATACAACTGTTAATTTCTGCGCCTGCTCCCACACCATCCCCATCCGCGTCCAGAAAGTACACGCCTTGACCAACAATGTCACCATCGGCGTCGTCAATCAGTGAGTCACAGTCATTGTCCAACGTGTCGCACAGTTCAGGTGCGCCATCGTAAATCGCCGTGTTGTTGTCGTTGCAGTCCCCAGTTGTTGGTACGTATCCGGTGGGCTGAAAACAACTGACTTGAGAAACACTCGATCCATTGCCATCGGCATCTCCGTCTTGATACCAAGTTTGCTGCCCCACCACATCTCCGTCGGTGTCATCCACCAGTCCATCACAATCATTGTCCAACGTGTCGCAAATCTCCGGAGCACCAGTATAAACCGTAGAGTTTCCGTCATTGCAGTCCCCAGTTACACTCACAAAACCAGTGGGTTGTGCACATGCTTCTGTGGTCATGCTACTGCCCACACCATCGGCATCTCCATCCATGTACCAAGTCAATTGACCAACCACCGTCAAATCGTCGTCGTCCACCAGCCCATCACAATTGTTGTCTTGACCGTCACACACTTCAGTATTGCTTGGAAAGTTGCTTCCATTGGTATCGTCACAATCCCCGTCTAGCGGCACATAGCCCGGATCCGGGTTGCAACCAATGATCGATTGTGCTGTGTCTCCATACCCATCTCCATCCGCATCAAAGTACCATGGCGTTCCAGTTGACCCCACACCCTCATCGACCTGACCGTCACAGTTGTTGTCGATGTCGTCGCATAACTCGGGATTGCCGGGAAAAGCATAGGAATCAATGTCATCACAATCACCACCTGTCAACGTGTACCCAGGACCAAGTTCACAGACTTCAACAAAGAAAGCATCATCCCCATATCCATCCCCATCGGCGTCTAAGTAAGCAGTAATCGTTAGGTCTTCGTCGATGTCCCCATCGCAATTGTTGTCGATTTCATCACACACTTCTTCCACTGTGGGATTGACATCAAAATTTGTGTCATCGCAATCATCGGCATTGGCGGCAAACCCCTCTTCGGCCAAACAGCCTTCTGCAAAATAATCGGCTGTTCCAAACCCATCTCCATCTTCATCGAGCCACCACTCTGTCTGGAGGTCTTCATCTACAATCCCATCGCAGTCATTGTCAATTTCATCACACTGTTCGGGGGCACTTGGATAGGCCGAAGACTCCATATCATCACAGTCATTGCCGTTCGCTGTATACCCTTCAGGTGCTTCACAGGCTTCTACTGTATCTTCTTCATTGCCGAAGCCGTCGCCATCGTTGTCAAAGTAAAAGGTCTCCAGCACTCCTTCATCGACTTCACCATCGCAATTGTTGTCGTATCCATCGCACAATTCATCCGAACCTGGATTGACCTGAGCATCGTTGTCATCACAGTCTTCATCACTGAGATATCCATCCCCATCGAGGTCGGTTAACGTGATAATCTCACCCGTATCAATGGCTTCATCTTTCACATCATTAGAATCACTTCTACAACTCAGTACCAGCACCAATGAACAAATTCTCATACAATCTCCCATTTGATATCAGTATATCAAAACGAAACCGCTATTAAACGCAATCAACAGTCAGGGCATACTAAAAGTGTCGCAATACACAACTTTTTAAACAAAAAGCACACAGAGTTAAAATACAGGTTAAAATTGGGAATCCATAAGGAGTTTATCATGCTTAATTGGGCACTGTTTTCAATCATACTTACTGCTTGCCAAGACAAAGATGAAACCTCCATTCAAAATAGACCACCGACAGTTGGTCTTGGTACACATGCCTCCATATTCAATGAAGGTGATGCCGTACAGGTTGTAGGCTATGTCCAAGACGATGTGGATACACCTGAGTCGATGCTGGTTGAGTGGGCTATCAATGATGTTCCATACACAACTGTAATGCCGGATGAAAGTGGGCAAGTATTGTTTGAGTCCGAAGAGCTGGAATCGGGCGAGTATATACTCACGTTGACTGCAACCGACTCGAGTGACAAAATGGGAGTTATTGACACGAGTTTTGTCGTTAATGGATTGCCAACACAGCCCAGTATTGGCTTGTCTCCTGATCCCGTATACACAACCGACACCGTTCAAGTTGATTTGCTCGAAGAAGCCACTGACCCAGAAAGTGATGCCATTTCGTACCAATACACTTGGTATCTTGAAGGCGCAGTACAATCCGAATTCAATACCGATACTCTACCGTCCACTTCAACAGAATACGGCCAATCTTGGCGTGTTGAAGTCTGGGCATCCGATCCATATGGTAGTGGTCCCAAGACTGAAGCTTCTTTCGAGATTGCGAATACGCCTCCAACCATTGCCGATGTTTCCATACAACCGGGTACAATGATCTACAATGACCAAACGCTGACCTGTTCGTCTACAGTGAATGACCCGGATGAACATCTTGAAGCCACCTATGAATGGTTTTCAAACAACAGTTTACTTGGAGAAGGTGAGTCACTTGACCTATCAGAGGCGGTAGTAAACCCGACTGACAGTATTGACTGTATAGCAAGCGTCACGGATACAGCAGGCGACTATACAGAGTTGTCTTCAACCGTCACCATAGACAATCGCCCCCCTACCATCACGTCTCTGACCATCAACACCAGTGGAGACGTCCTAACAAACAGCGTGTTAACCTGTTCTGTTGTGGCAGAAGATCTCGATGGTTTACCACTTTCTATTGAGTACAGTTGGTTGATTGACGGTACAAATGTACTCACAGGCGACACCATCACACTAACGCCTACACTTGCAGCACCTGAAAGTGTCGTGGAATGTATGGCTTCGATAGATGATGGTTTCGGCGGTACCGCACAAGAAAGTGTAGCAGTGACCGTAGGCAATCAACCTCCAGTTCTTACAAGCGTTGATATCCAGTATACAGACCTACCGACCTCAACCTCTCTAATGACCTGCCACACTGTGGCCAGCGATGCAGACTTACAATCCTTCGTGGAAACCTACGTTTGGCAAAATGACGCCAGTGGTATGGTGTTGCCTTCTTCGACCGATACTGTACAGTTGACCCCGTCCTTGGTTGGACCCAATGATACTGTATCATGCACCGTTACACTCAATGACGGCATCGATGACTCAAATACCATCACAGCGACCACAACCATCCAAAACACGCCTCCCACCTTTACCGATGTGGCTCAGCTATCCACAACTGGGCTTCAAGTTGGGGACACCTGGACCTGCGCCGCAACAGGCGTTGATCAAGATGATGGTTCGTTGCTCCCCACATACACATGGCAAGACGACACAGGCACCAACATTGGCTCTGGGACATCTCTACCCATCTCTGCGCTCAACTCTACTCCTGAAGAATCCATCTATTGTATTGCCACACTGCAAGACAACCAAGGGCTTTCCGTATCGAGTAGCACAAGTGAGACAGTGCTCAACACCGCACCCATCATCAGTTCCGTTGAGATTGACCAATCCGAAGTGTATACCAACGACACAATATCGGTATTCACTGAATACTCAGATGCCGATGACAACAATGATACGAGCATTCTACTAGAATGGTATGTCATTGATGGTGCTGGACAAGCGAGCATGGTACAAACGGGCACTGACGATACGCTGGATGGTACACTGAACTTCAGCAAAGGACAACAGGTTCAAGTTCAAGCAACCGTAACCGATGCTTTCACCAGTACTACCGTATTGTCTCCCACCGTTGAGGTTCTGAACTCGCCACCTTCTGTGAGTGGCTTAACCATTGGCCCCAATGTTGCCTATGCGGACTATGACGACCTCACATGTACTGCTGTAGGAGCCGATGATGATGGAGATACACTCACCTATTCTGTGGAATGGACAAATACCGCTGGGATGACCCATACAGACGTGAACTTGACGACTCCCAGCAGTACGTTGGATGCTTCAATGGTGACCAATGATGATTGGACGTGTGCAGTCACCATCACTGATGGAACTGCCTCGACAACCGCATCGACCACTATGACAGTTGAACCATCCGCCTGTGATGGAGTAACTTGCGGGCCTGATGGCACATGCAACAATTTTGGCAGTACGTATACCTGTACCTGTCGAGCTGGCTTTGAAGGAACCAATTGTGAACTGGACATTGATGAGTGCGCAACCAACAATGGCGGCTGCACAGGGACTCGCTCCGACTGTGTTAACACCATGGGTGGTCATTACTGCATCGACGCCAACACGGTCACCGCATTCCCTGAGACCAGTGACGCAGCTGCGGACACCTATTACAATGTGGCTGTCGTAACGGTCAACGCCAAGGATGCTTTTCCCAGCGATCCCGCTGATTATGTCTCCAGTAGCACTCAATGGTACCGACAAGATTGGTACGACACAGACATGCTTGGCGACCTCATTTTTGAGCATCCGGATGGCGTCAAATCATTTTTCAACGACATATCCTATGGAAATGCAAACTTTCAAGGTGTGGTCTTGGACTGGTATGAGGACTACGCAACTGAATCAACCGCGGATGACATTTTCAACGATAGAGACTTCTATCTCTCGCAAAATTACGACAAATTCGACCCAACCCAATTCGACTTCTACATGATTGTGGGCCTAGCGGACACTGGCTTCATTCAACGTGGTTGGGGCATGGGCAACTCCGTGCCAGCTGAAGGGGGTGGTCGACTCCAAAACAAAGGACTCACCTATCTTATCAATTCAACATTCTTCAACACCGCCGGACAAACTCGCTTTGGAGGATGGGTATTGCCGAGTGTTCCTTGGGTGCATGAAGTCTTCCACACCATCGGAATTTTTGGCCACAGCAATACTTTATGGTGCTATCCGACCTTAGTAGACTACCAAAATGCAACGACAGCAGACGACGTGTACTTTGCATCCACAGAGTCTTTATCAGATGTATGCGACATCAAAGGCTATGGCGACCCGTTCTCTCTCATGGGAGAGCGTTTGTGGGCCACCCATCCAAGTGTTGCCAGCAAACTCGAAATGGACTGGATTCCAGAAGACAACAAGACCGAACTGGATGCAACGGGTGTTTTCTTTGAAGAAGTTGTAGAACTCTATCCACACAATCTTCCTACACTGTCAAACAATGTCGCCATTCAAATCACCGTACCCGAGTTTGAGATCACAACCACAAATGGCACCACAAAGACCTTTGATCGGGTAACGCTTGAAACAAGGATTGAAGACGGTTTCGATACCTACTTGTCAGCCTTGGGTACTGGTTATCGGGACTATAGCAGTGTCATGTTTCGATACTTGGAAGCAAGCTACTCTTGGAACTCCCAATACAGCACGGGGATTTATGACCTAATTTACCCGATCGACTTATTGGGGGCACTGGTGTATCTCGATAGCAGTACCGACAGCAACGAAGCAGTGTACTTGATCGATGGCAACCCTGCCAGTGATGGGGTGATTGCCGACTACTCTTCTCCAAAAGGACACCTCGGCAACGCTGGGAAATTTGCCAATGCCATGTTCAATGTGGGGAGTACGCTCAGTTCAGATCTTCTTCCCTTTACAATTGCTGTTGAAACCGGACCAGACAATGGTGTAAACGGAGAAGTCAGTGTCCGCATCACCCCTGTTCAATGATAGAAATTATCAACGCGTGGATTTTTCCTAGAAGTCTTGACGCAGCGAAGTTCAACGGTTAGGTATGTACCACTGTGAAAACAGTACCCAATCCTTGTCGGGGTGTAGCGCAGTCTGGTAGCGCACTCGTATGGGGTGCGAGGGGTCGTAAGTTCGAATCTTATCACCCCGACTTACAAGGGTTTAACCCCACTAAGCCTGTATTCTTTCGAGAATAT
>CBFICN010000007.1:0-40227 GCA_965661045.1 uncultured Myxococcota bacterium | reverse complement strand
GAGTCGATGGCGTTTCGAGCATTGGGTGATGTGGCTATCGAGAATCTATCGGAGAGTGAGAAAGATTTTTGTGTTCGAATGGCAAAGGAAATGGTTCGAGTGTCTGCCGGTGAGTTCATGATGGGAGCACTGGAAGATGACGAGGAGGGTGCTTGGGGTGATGAAAAGCCCCGACATAAGGTGACCTTGACTCGTGATTTCTTGATGGGAAAATATCAGGTGACTCAGGTATTGTGGCAAAGTGTGATGGGTTCGAATCCGAGTTTTTTCAAAGGTGTGAATCGACCAGTGGAGCAGGTGAGTTGGTTTGATTGTGTTTTATTTTGCAACAAGCTGTCTGAACAAGAAGGCTTAGAGCCAGCGTATGATGGTCTGGGTGACTATCAGGTTGGTGATGATCAGAATATGGATGACGATGAAATAGAGTCTTTGTCAGGTGGGATTACGTGCAACTGGACTGCCAAAGGGTATCGTCTGCCAACAGAGGCAGAATGGGAGTATTCGGCTCGAGGTGGTGAGTACCACAAGTACTCTGGAAGTCACAACGTTGATGAAGTCGCTTGGTATGATGACAATAGTGGCGATGAGACTCATCCAGTTGGTTTGAAGAAACCGAATGGTTTTGGACTCTACGATATGAGTGGAAATGTTTTCGAATGGTGCTGGGACAGATTTGGTGACTATAGCAGTGGCAGTCAGACGGACCCTACCGGTACGGACAGTGGCCCGCGCCGTGTGTCCCGTGGTGGTGGCTGGGGCGACTACGCTAGGGGCACTCGCGTGTCGCGCCGCGACGTCAGCGACCCCGCGGGCCGCGACGACGACTTGGGTTTTCGTCTCGTACTTATCCCTTAACCCCTTGCAAATACCGATAAAACACACATCGTAGCGAACACACATACGACAACGAACCAGTCTTACCCCCTTACCCCTAAAAAACAGGTTTTCACGACGCATCAGACAGGCGGACGAACGCGAAGCAGGGCGGACGACAGGGTGATGGCGGGAAAACCGTGGCTGAGTGTGGAGTGCCGAAGAATGGCGCTTCGTAGGGAATGGTGCAGGAGTGCGTTGTGAATGGTTGGTGGCTCATTTGACCGAGGTTCATTGACGTTTAGGGGGTTCACCGTAGCGATGGGTGTATCGAGCGTCAGATAGGCAAAACAGGCGGCTCACTCTTTGATTTTCGGTGGCTGGTTCGAACAGCACGTCCACACACGAAGTAGGGTGAGACGGCGAGGGCGAACCAGCCACCGAAAATCACGATGGTGTAGGATGTGGATACGGAGTCTGACACCTACGGTACCGCGATAGCGTTGCGGCGGGTATGTATAGGTTCCGGATCGGGGTTCCTGTTCCGGAGCGCGTTCCGTACGCGCTCCTGTACACGGTACGGGAAAATGTAGGGTCCGTGTTACGGGGAAATGTAGGGTCCGTGTACGGGAAAATGTGTGGATCGTGACCCGTACAATCTTCGGAACAGGGATTCTTGTATCGATGCTCACTCATGCGGGAACAGGGGATCCATAACTTGGGTGTTTTCTAGTGTGTCGTTTGTTGGATGAAGGCGACAATATTTTTTGAAGATGATGAACCATTCCATTTTTCGGATATTCCTACCATCTGTATTCATTCTCATGTTGAACGGGGAAAGTGAGTAGAGGTGGCACAAATCTCACTACCATAGCGAATTGATGTGAAAGCCAAACAGGACCAAAAGGGAGACTCTCCCACAATAGAAAAAGCCCCACAAGTGTGAGGCTTTCCAATATCTTCAGCGATTGACGTTACCGTTGGCGTCGTCGCAATCCAATCAGCGCACCCATGCCGGCAATCCAATACCAAGAGCCGTTGTTGCCCGCTGTGCTACAACCGGACTTCTCAGGGTCATCCGTGAGACCATCAACCTCTCCAGAGGGTTCGTTGCCACCTTCTTCGTCCACGGTGCCTGTTGTGGCGCTGATGGGGATGGTGATGACGGGTTGTGCGGGGTCATTGGTCGACAACACCAAATCGGCTTCATACATCTGATTGGCTTCGAGTGCCTCGAAACTGATGACGATGGAACTGTTGGAGTTAGAGGCGACATTGAGTGTGTTGCCAAAGACCTCAAATGCGCCACTGTCGTCCACGAGTGTGACGTTGCCCTCAAGCGTTGCTGCCCCTTTGTTTTGTAGAATGATCTCTGCATTTTCAGATGCACCCACTTCGATGGAACCGAAGTCTACAGTGTTGGAACTGACGCTGGCAGAAGAGAGGTAGAAGGTCGATGTGCCAGCGGGAATGGCCACCACAGTGTCTTGAGAGACGGTTGGAAGATCCACTTGCGTCACATCCAAAGAGTAATTGTATGACAGTACGGACAGCGTCAGCGAAGGCACCAACTGAATTTCACAAGAACTGCTAACGGTGCCGTAATACATGACCGACTTGGAAAAGGTCGTATCTCCAATGTAGGTGTCGTATACCAGTAGGCTGTTGCTGGCATCCAAGCGATCGCCACTCATGCCCAAATAATTTTCGGTGAGGCTGCTGACGCAGTTGGGACGCAGTTCACCGTTGAGGGTCGCAGAGCCTATGACCGGCAACGATTGGGAGTAGCTGATGACTTCCGAACCATCTCCGAGCACGTCAACTTCGGTGCTGTTGTTCCATGAAAAGGGTGAGAAACTGTTTTCTCCGAACAGTGGAATTTCTTGGCTGAACAAATCCAGTTCACTGGCACCGACAACGGGGAGATCAAACTTGATTGAGATCAGTGCTTCCAAGATTCCACTGATGCTGAACAGTCCCGAGTTGCTTACACCAACGGCTGACAGACCAACTTCTCCGGGCACATTGCTCTCCCAGTCCAACTGACCTTGGCCATCGCCACTGAGGGTGGCATCCTGACTGAGATTGACCTGTAGGCGAATTTGTAGACTCGAGTTGGCCGGTAGCCAGCCAGAGTCCAGAGAGTTGGCCACGAGGGTTTGTTCGGTCCCTTCAAAATGGATCTCCGCATCGTCAGCTTGCCAAGACTCGGCAAAGGCGGTGTTTAACAACAGTAGAATGGGTAGCATATGCGTCTCCTAGTATATTGACTACCCTTATAATGTACTTTATCCACTGTAGAATTCCAAATTGATCGGCAGATAGAAGGTGTTGAACCGGTACGGAGGGTATGCACTGCAACGATCAAATTGTTGTGGCGATGTGGGTACTTGCCCAACTGGCCAGTCCATAGATACTTTGCGAGGGGTTGACCCCCAAAGAAGTCGGGAAAACAGACCCGTCTACCACAAAAAGATTGCCGAGTCGATGGTGCTGTAGGTGCTCGTTGACCACGCTTTGGGTGGGATCGTTGCCCATACACAGCCCACCCATTTGATGTGCCGTAAAAATACCGTGGTGTAGACTGCCGTAGGGAACATCATCGAGCAGCGCGATGTCATTGATGCTGTTGATTTGGACACCGGGAAAATGCAGGCTTTGTACCATCTTTGCCCCGCTGGCCAAAGCCAGTTCAGCCCCTCGTTTCATAGACTCTTTGAATGACTCCTTGAGGTGGTCACCGATGGGATACTCCAGCAAGATTTTTCCTCGACTAGATAGGTGAACGGTGCCTCCTGCGTCATCGGGCAACACACCGTCGACGTGCAGCGCAATCAAAAAAGAGGTGTGGGAAAGTTGCGCCATGAAACTCTGCTGTGTGGCGCCAAAGTTGGATGCTGCGGTGGCCGCCAAAATGGGATGCGTTGGTGCGGCTTCGAAAAAGAAGCCAACTTTGTCGGGACCTCGATCAATAAATTGGTGAGACGACACAGATTGGGGTGCTCCGTACCATCCCTTGATGGGGGTGTCAAAGACCGAAGCCAGCCCCACCACCGGGTGCAAGAACGTTCGTTTGCCAACCCGTCCATGATCGTTGATGTTCGAGCGTAGAAGCAGTGCAGGCCCGTTGATGGCTCCACAACTGGAGACGACCACTTTGGGGCGAATCACAAAGTCCGTCGTGTTGTTGAACCTTGCGTGAACGGCAACCACTCTATCGTTACTCTGCTCCAAGCGGACTGCTTGTGTGTTGGCATAGAGCCGAAGTCCGTTGCTGAGTGCGTCTGGGATGTGGGTGAGAAGCATTCCTTGTTTTGCGTTTGCAGGGCACCCCATGCCACAGTAGCCAGAGTCCATGCAGCCTTTGACATTGCGTCGCAGTGTGTGTGCCTGCCACCCCAACTTTGCAGCACCTCGAGAAAGCACTTGGTTGTTGGGGTTTATCAAAGATTCTTGCCACTGGTGAATGTTGAGCCTCTGTTCAACACGCTCAAAATGGGGTGCGAGGACATCACTGCTCAACGATGATACCCCAAATCGCTCTCTCCAAATGTCGAGAATTCGTTCTGGTGTTCGAAAGCAACTGGTCCAATTGATGGTGGTTGAGCCACCGACCCCTTTGCCTTGCAACACTGTAATGCCCAGATCCACAGTACTGCGAAGTCCTTGTTCTTGATAGCGTCGTTGAAAGGCAACCCCTTCATCCATATTGAAGTCGGCTTGGGTGTCGTAATGGCCAGACTCCAACAACACAACATCCTTTCCCAACTCACACAGACGTGCTGCAACGGTGGCCCCACCGGCACCGGAACCAATGATGCAGACGTCACAGTCTATATCTTGGATGTCATTCGCTGTGGTGTTGCGGGCAGTGTAAATGGTCATTGTTATGGCTCCCCGTCCGTGCGAACGGCGGCATTGACCAGCGATTGCAAATGTGGTGGTGGACCGTTATACCCGACCAAACTGTGTACCTTGGACTGCGCATAGTAGGCAGATTGACAGAGTCCATTCAACGCTTTGTACCCTTTGCGTTGAACGGCGATGGACGATTCAGCCCAACTCTGTAAAATCTCGGTGCGTTCTTCCAACGACAGTTGTGAAAAGGGGCGGGGGCGAAAGTGCAAGAGGGTATTGACGACGGCGTTTTCCAAGAGTCCAAGCAATAAGGTAATTTCTTCTTGCACTGCGGGGTGGGCACTGGACAACAGCAAGTCTACTTTTTCAGGCACGTCTACTTCTAAGGCAGAAGGGAACGGTGGATTACTCGGGATGATGGCTTCCGCAACCGCCGCCAAAATCGCGAGTGTGTCCATGGAAAAGACTGTGGGTTGACCATTGGGTTCGTAGGATTTCGAGTCTTGAAGGCTGAGTCCAATACCACCACCCAACAGAGCAAGTGAGCCAAAGAAACCATATTTGAGAATTGTCCGTCTGTGCATGGCTTGATTTTATCGCATCGAACAAGGAATTCAATAGGCACTTTGCTGTACGGTCCGTGTATTCAGTCAGGATTCGAATGATTAGAGGGGGAGTATATTGTGTTTGGATGGAGCAGTACCGATTTCTAAGCCCAGTCTCGTGACTCCATTCCCAGCATCCCCAATTCTCTCTATAAAGTTTTGTTGCGAGTATTCGCTATGAGGAACTGCTTTGATGCCCTTTCTTGGTTATGAAACCCAATCGCTGCAAGACCGACTGAACCAACGTGTGGTTGAGAACGTGTGATTTGACTTGGGATAGTCCATCCCGTCCGACACACCATAGTCCCACAATCCACATGACTTGACTGAGCCCGTACAAGATTCCGGCGAGAACGACAGCGTAACCTGTGGGGTTCAATGATTCGGATGCCTCGAGATCGACGCCTGTTTCTAGATTCATCCATGGAATGGCAAACATCAGTGCCCACGGCACACCGCTCAATACAATGAGACTCCAGCCAAGTGTGGTTTTGTTTGGGAACGACAGCCAATTCATACCTTTAGTATATCTGTACAGGACGTCTATGGTAGCAAAGTGGGTACATTCCTTGAAAAATGCGTTCAATTTGAATACTTACACAAGCAAATGGATTGATAAAGGGAGCCAGTATGTTGATGCTATTGTCGTTGTTGTTTGGATGTAACCCCAAAATGGATGAAGCCACCGTGAAAGGTGTGGTGGAAAAGGCTTTCTTGGAGCAGAACTCAACCGCTGGACGATACGGCTGGGAACTGATTGGCAAGGGACAATGGTTTGTCGGCAATGAATTTGACATGGAATGTTTGATGGAGAATGAACTGGCCTATGTCAATTACAATAAGCCTGGTCAAATTACCCCGTCCTATGGCGCACAACACAGTTTGACTGCGTCCTCGAAGAAAGGCTATTGCATCGACATGGGTTCTGACCTCTCGTATACGGTGAACAGCATTGAGCACGTCAGTGAAACTGGCAGCATGGATGTGCAAATGGTCAACCTCACTTTTGAACTGAAGAATGCAGCGCCTTGGGTGTCTTGTTTGAAAGAGGACGTCATGACCCGTATGGTTCGAGTGCAGAATCTTTCTGGAACGCCTGAAATGAATGCGGATGACATGGTCAAAATGTCTTTTCAGGACGGCAATGGTTGTCCCAACCCCGTTCGTGCGACTGCCGATCGCGTCAGTACGCCCAGACCTGAGAGCAAACCAGACAAGAAGCCAAGCCTCGATGAGGTGAAAGCATTGGCGCAAAAGTTTGACGATGCCTTGTTCAACGGTGACTTGGATGCCGCCTATTCCATGTTGAGCTGTGTGAATTTGTTTGAGAAAACCGTGTGGGGTACGTGCTCTCAGTCAGATCTATTGGCAGTGGGGCCATCCACCCATGGCGATGAGCGTATGGAGTCTCCATGGATGGAGTATACGCAATACAATTTTGACGCTTTGAAAAGTGTCGTGGCAGACAAAGCCGATCCCACATTGTTTCATGTGTTGATGCCCCATCGCAAAAATAAAAGCACCCGATCGTTTTCGGTTCAATGGGCAGAAGGTCGATGGAAACTTTTTGGCGTGGTGAGCATACAAGGGGCCGGTTTGACACCAATTCGCCTCATGAACGATCTGCACGACAAGCAATTTCGCAAGGCTTTTGAACAACGGTTGGCTGGTGAAGAGGTTGACTACAAAGGCAATCCATTGAACCCCAATGCCGAAGACGAAGAATAAATTTCTGCCAACAGCCCGCTTTTGCGATTTCACAAAGGAACAAGCATGACAACAGAACAGTCTCCATTTTCATCGACCAGCGTTCTCCATGAACTGTGGGAACGCGGATTCATCAAGCAGCACATCCGTCCAGAGGCCTTAGAAGCCAAAATGGCCGAAGGTGCTATTCGTTTTTATATTGGCTTTGATCCCACAGGAGATTGCTTGCACGTCGGACACTTACTGCCGATTATGTGTATGGCTTGGCTCCAAAAGATGGGTGGTCATCATCCGATCATCGTACTTGGGGGCGGTACTGCTATGGTCGGTGATCCCAGTGGAAAAGACAAAACTCGAGAAATGTTGACGCCAGCAAAGATTCAGTCAAATCTTGAAGCCATGCGTCCGTTGTTTGGTCGGTTTGTGGATTTGGACAACGCCACCATGCTCAACAACGCGGAGTGGTTGACGTCATTGAATTACATTGAGTTTCTCAGAGACATTGGCAAGCACTTTAGTGTAAACACCATGATCAAGGCCGAAGGTGCCAAGCAAAGACTGGAACGCGGCCAAGGCTACTCGTTTATTGAGTTCAATTACCATTTGCTTCAGTCCTACGACTTTCTGCATCTTTTTAAGAATCACGATTGCGTTTTGCAGGTGGGCGGTGACGATCAGTGGTTCCACTTTACCGGTGGTGCAGAATTGATTCGTAAAGAAACCGGCAAGGAAGCCTATGCCTTTACCATTCCTTTGTTGGCGACATCGGATGGCAAAAAGATGGGTAAGACTGAGAAGGGTGCCGTATGGATTGAGGCTTCTCGGTTGTCGGTATACGATTATTACCAATACTGGGTCAACGTGACGGATGCAGACGTTATTAAACTCATGAAACTGTATACATTCATGCCCCTGTCTGATATTGCCGAGTACGCCAAATTGACGGGTGCGGACATTCGTGAGGCGAAGCATCGGTTGGCATTGGAAGCCACTGCACTTGCCCATGGGATGGACGAAGCCAAGAAAGCGCAACAGGCGGCCAAATCTGCATTTTCAGGTGGACAAAATGCCGAGATGCCAAGCGTCGACGTCGTTGGTGCAGAAAACGTGACCGATTTGCTGGCTAGAACACTGTGTAAGTCAAAAGGCGATGCTCGACGTCAAATCAAAGGGGGGGCCATCAAGTTTGACGCGGGTGAAGGGAAAGTCGTCGTCAACAGTCATGAAGAAGTCATTTCGACTGGGGGTGTACTCTGGTTTGGCAAAAAACGCTGCGTTCGTGTGGTACTCAAAGGCTAGCGCTAGAAAACGACAACACAACCGAGACGAGTTGTGTCCATACATGATTCCATTGTGATCTTGTGATAACTAGGTCGCCCGTAACGGCCTATGACAGTCCATTTGGCACAAAGTGATGCTGTAAGGTCCAGTCGTCGTCGTGAATAGCGGTGTTCCATTCAGCACTTGGGTGCTCAAGTATGGCTACGTGTGCTGTATCCAGCAGTATTGCTCGCCCTGTCAGTCGTTGAATGATCGTACTCCAGCCTGGGTTGTGACCAAGCAGCAAGATGTTCTGTGCTTGTTGGATGCAAAGGATGGATTGGATCTCACCCAACCCCGCTAAGTACAGTCGAGAATCGTTTTGTTGTGGTAGGGAGTACCCCAGCAAGGGAAGAATGGTTTGCCAAGTCTCTTGGGTTCTGCGCGCGCTTGACACCAAGGCCAAATCAATCTGCCAGTCTAGTTCAGAGAGCCGCCTCCCTGTTTGGATGGCTTCATTCTTGCCACGGGCACTCAAAGGTCGATCGTGATCGTCTACATCGTGCGTCCAGGAACTGTGTCCGTGTCGCATGAGTAGAAGGCGTTTCATGACAACCACTCTCTGGGTACCAAAAACTTCTCCAATTCGGCTTCGGGAGAACCTTCACTTGGTGTGTATTTGTAGGTCCAGCGTGAAACTGCCGGCATGGACGCCAAAACAGATTCCACCCGTCGGCCAGATTGCAAACCATACTTGGTTCCTCGATCGTAGAGCAAGTTGAATTCTACATACCGTCCTCTACGGATTTCTTGATGCTCTTGCTCTCTTGGACCAAAAGCCATGGTGTGACGCCGTTCAAAAATGGGGAAGAATGCTGGGATGAAATGGTTCCCAACGCTTTGTACCAGGGCAAAGTCCCGTTCAAAGTTTCCAGTATTCCAGTCTTCAAAGAACAGGCCACCAACGCCCCGCGTTTCTTTTCGATGGGGCAAGTAAAAGTATTCATCGCACTGTTTTTTGAACTTGGGATACAATTCTGCCCCAAACGGATCGCAGGCTTTCTTGGCGTGAGTGTGCCAATGTACAGCATCCGATTCAAAACCGTAATAGGGGGTCAAATCGAACCCACCACCAAACCACCATTGCTCAGCACCGGCTTGTCCAGCAATGAAAAATCTCAAGTTCCCATGAGTGGTTGGAACATAGGGGTTCTTTGGGTGGAAAATCCACGATATGGCGACCGCTTGGAACGGGGTGTTGGCCAGTTCCGGTTTTCGCTCAGTGGCGGCTGGTGGAAGTTTTTGTCCAATGGAGTGGGTGAATTGAACGGCAACCTTATCAAAGTGGATGCCACTTTCAGCCACGCGGGGACGTGATGTTCCTCGAGGCCCTTCCATCATGTCTCCTTTGAACTCTAAGCCTGGATCGACACGTTTGAGCTCGGTCAAAAAACGCTCTTGCAATGTCCGAATATAATCGACGACAGGTTCTACTGTATGTTCCATGCACCCTCCAAAGATGCTTCAAATG
Organism: uncultured Myxococcota bacterium; assembly: GCA_965661045.1. Taxonomy (GTDB): domain Bacteria; phylum Myxococcota_A; class UBA796; order UBA796; family UBA796; genus CAJWHX01. The sequence goes on along the minus strand of CBFICN010000007.1, from coordinate 30,453 downwards.
TAACCAATCAAGTGGGGGTGTCGACTACAATCGACCCATGACATTTGGCAGATGACATGATAACCTAGGGAAAAGGAGTCTTGATGCCAACCAAAGAAATGCTGCTCTTGCTGAATACTTTAGAGTCCATTAAAGCAAATCGCTCTGTGGGGTCCATCAATGGTGCAGGGATTGGTTTTTTGACGTCGGATGAGGTTGGTGTGTTAAACGGAATCGCCTCTCGTGAGGGGGCGTTGGGCTCGATCATGACAGATTTGCTGTCGGTGCTTTCCGTTCCAGAAGGACATCCCGATTTGAGCACCACGTTGGCAGAGATTGCAGGGGCATTTTTGGCATGGAGCATCAATGCCTCTCAGCCACTTGAACAGCAGCGCTTTCACTCAGGGGACAAAGTTCGGGTTCGCTTTCCGGGTAAGGCACTGATTTACTTGGGTACCATCGTTGAGGAGGACGGTCAGACCATGGTCGCTCTACCGCTGTTGGGTGAAGTGGTTTCGATGGATAATGTACATGTCCAAGAGCGGATTGCCAAAGAACGCCCACGAGCGGCTGAAGTCGCTGCATTTCAAAAACTGTTGGAAGGGCAACTTGAGGAAATCATTCAACAAGTGCAGTCTGATTGACCTCGTCCACCGCCAAACCGTTCACGATGTGTTAAGATTTGCGTAATCAATGGTGGAGACCGTCTCCGCCTTAGGAATGTGAAGGAGTGAAAGATGGCCAAAGTCACAGACATGTTTGGTAAGCCCGTTTCTGGTTTGATGAATGGCGTTGTCGAAGCAATCGTAGTAGACAATGTTGACCCAGATCAACTGGGGCGTGTGAAAGTAAAGTTTCCTTTGTTGCCTGAGGCTCCGGAATCTACTTGGGCACGACTGGCAATGCCGATGGCAGGCCAAGAGCGCGGCTGGATGACCATTCCCGAAATTGAAGACGAGGTATTGGTCTCATTTGTACGTGGAGACATCAACAATGCGATCGTTGTGGGGTCTCTTTACAATGGTGTGGACACGCCCCCTTACGCAAACGAAGATGAAGAAAACAATCTCCGAGTATTCCAGTCAAGGTCGGGGCATCGTCTGACCTTTGACGACACGGATGGGGCTGAGCGGATTGAACTGATTTTGCACAATGAAGAAATCCAAGTCATTTGGGATTCGGCAAACAAGGTATTGTCAGTCTATTCTGGCAAGGACATCATCATCGAGGCAAAAGACACCATCTCAATGAAGTGTACGGATTTCACATTGGAAGCTTCGAACAATGTCTCAATTCAATCTGGTGCGGACACAAGCATTGATGCAGGTGCCAACCTCAATCAGCAAGCGGGTGGGACTCTGTCGATGGATGCATCACTCATTACCTTGAATTAGGAGCAGACGTCTATGATTTCAGGAATGGTTGTGGGCGTTGTCAAGGACAACAAAGACCCTGAGAAAATGAATCGGATTTTGGTAGAACTGCCGACCGAGTCTACGAATGGTTCTACGGAGACGTATTGGTGTCGGATGATCTCCCCAATGGCAGGTAAAAATAGAGGGTGGGTCAGCATTCCAGAAATTGGTACTGAGGTGGTCATTTCCTTTGCGTATCGTTCATTACAACCCTATGTGATGGGGGCTGTGTACAACGGGGGCGATGACAAGCCGGAACCCTACAAGAACGACGACGAAAACAATGACAAGCGTGTGTTCTGGTCGCGCAATGACCACATGGTCATTTTTGATGATACCGAAGGCGCCGAGAAAGTGGAGATTGGAGCTCAAGCAGCAACCCGTTTGGATGTGACGTCGGCACCAATCTATCAGCAACTTGACGCTTCTGAAAAAACGATCACCGAGTATTCCGATGGAAACATTGAATGGGAAGCTGTGCAAACGATTTCCATTAAGTGTAAGGACTTCAACCTTGAAGCTTCTGGTAAAGTAGAGATGTCCTCAGGGGCGACAACCGCTGTGAAGAGCGGAGGAAACCACAAGGCTTCGGCAGGTGCCCAGGCAGTGAACAAAGGGGCCACCATTCATGGAAACTCTGGATACTCCGCGAGTCCTGATCCTGTGTTGGACTTGCCCGAGTACAAGCATCCGCCAACCAAACCGTAAACCTCGTCACGCCACTGTGACGGTACGGCATCAGCATTCACTGTTGAACTGTTGAGGTTCAAGGGAAAGCTATCAAGACACAATTGTATAACCAAACTTACCAGTCCACAAGGCACAAACGACTTGGGGTGTCAACTGTGTACATACTGTAGATGCCCTTGGTACATTCGGTGCAGATTCTCCCCACTGATTGTTGACAATGGTTGATTGATGTAATTCAACATAGCGTTTGACAGGTCTCGATGCGAGCGCGATGCGCCAGTCTGTAAACGGCGTGTTGGTGTACCAATTGGGAATCACAGTTTCGGAAGACAGTCCCTCAACGTCATACAACAGTCCAGAGGTTCCATCGAGGGTGAAGTGAACCCACGTATCAACGGTACTGCAAAAGGAAATCCGAAGGGGCGGACAATCTGTCAGTGCATCCCCAAGGCGAAATGTGGTTTGTATTTTCAGCGTCTGAACACTCATGTTTTATATGTGTGTGCGTAACACAGAGTGATGGAGGCTCAATAAGGCCGCTGAGTAACGCCAACAGCCGCTTTTTCACCCTCGAGCCCAATTGTGGTATGGGTATCGGTTAGTACAGCAACAGCCGACTCTTCTTGTACATCTACAATCACGACCCGCCCAATTACGGTTGGTGGCAATTCATAGTTGTCTTTTCTATCATCCAAATAGGGATCACGTTGAGAGGTGATGTAGAACGTGTCACCCACCATGACACCATCGGCAAAGCCTCTATCGATGAAGAGTGTATCGCGCTCTGTACTGAAAGAATGCTCTTGGTTTAAGCGATCGATGACCACACCTTGCAAATCTCCATTTGGCTTTTCAACTTCTAGTTGTACCATGGTGGGGCGCGACGGTATGACCAAGTCAGAGCGTTCAATTTCTTTGAGCGAGGAGCGAATCTCTCCCACAACATAATTTCCATAGGTGTGCAGAATTCGAACGTCGCCGATCACTTCATACATGCTTCCATACTTTTTGAAAAATGAATTGGGGTGTCGTACGGTTTTCTTGACTTTGCGTACGACGGTCACCAAGTCACCACAATCGTAAATTTCTGGGTCTGTCAATCGCATGTAGACACGATCGTTTTCAACGACGAAAGATTGATTTTGTGGTGAAGCATCGACAGTCCCCAAAATCTCAACATTTTCTGGGTCGTCAATAAACCCCGGTACCAAAAATGTGCCCGTAGGTTGTTTGAAATTGAATCGAATATCCGGTCCGCAAAGACTTTCAGATGCAGTAAACTGTTGTGGCTCTACAACATATCCAATCTCTTTATTTGAGATGATGTCAATCTGTGGAGGCTCAATGGTTGTTCCAGGGGTGAACTGAATCGCATTTCCCGGATAGATCCAGTGGGGGTTGGTGATGTACTCATTGATGGACCACAGTTGGGGCCAATATTGTGGATCTCCAAAGTTGGCCTGAGCCAAATCCCAGAGTGTATCTCCCGGTTGAATCATGTATTGATTCATTGTAGGTTCGGCTTCTTCCTCTACGATCATCGTTCCTTGCTGTGCATAGGCGACCTGTAAGCCGATAAATAATGAGAACATTGCTCCTCCAAACTATAGTTAGTATTCTACAATCGTCCTGCGATGTCAACATTCATTATGGAGCGTGAACAACCAGGTAATCAAATTCGTTCATTTGTTCTTGTAATGTTTTTTGCAAAGCGGCGGCCTGAGCTTTGTCAGACAATCCAGACAATCGCACTCGATACCACACTTCTCCATCTACACTTGCGGTGACAACGTACGGTTTTTGCCCGCGTTCTGACCAAACTACAACCTCTGCTTGGGCTTCTTCAACACTGGGGTAGGAGCCTACTTGAATTGCCCATCCGGATGTCGGTAGGGGGTTCTGTACAACTTCTGGAACTTCGAGTGCCGCCGGATCAGATTCTACAACGGTTTCCGTTTGAATTGTTGTGGGCTTCTCAGGAATTGAAATGGGGGTGTTCTTTTGCAGTTCATATACAAATTGGTAATCACTGTCTGCGCGAATGTGTTTGCTCTGCTCAATCTCCATTAACAATTCTTCCAGAGACGCTTGTTCTTCTACATTGGGAAGCAGTGATGCAGAAGCGTTTTCTGAACCCGTGTGCAACTTTCGACCGCTTTGATAACCAACGACACCAGTGAACAGCGAAAGCATGAGTGTGGTGATGGAGACTGCTACAATATGTCGTTTTGTAATGATCAGAGGATTTGGGTTTTGGACTGAGTGTGTACTCATAGACTCTCCAAAGTTGTCGACGCTTTAACAGTGTAGGTTAAAAGACTTGACTTGTCAAGAGTAAAATATCAAGAGCCGACTCTGTTCTCATTTTGGTACCATCACATGATAAAATGTGAACAATTTTTATTCTACCTCTATTCTACTTCCTGCTCTTCCATCATGAAGGCCTCAAGTTGGTCACCAACCTTGATGTCATTGAATCCATCCAAGTTCATCCCACATTCATAGCCTTTTTCGACTTCACGAACGTCATCTTTGAATCGTCGCAAGGATGCCAACTTTCCTTCCCACATGATGGTACCATCTCGGAGTAGACGAATTCTGTGCTTTCTGGCGATCGAGCCGTCGAGTACGAAACAACCAGCAACTGTACCAACTTTTGGAACGCTGAAGGTTTCGCGAATCTCTGCTGAACCTTTCCATTGCTCTTTGATTTCTGGCTCCAACAATCCCTTGAGACCCTTTTCCAGATCCTCAAGTGCTTCGTAAATCACACTGTATGTACGCACTTCAACATTGGTTTGGTTCACGACCTTGCGGGCCTTGGCATCGGGACGGACGTTGAATCCGATGATGATACCGTCATAGGTGTGCGCCAAGGATACATCGCTTTCGGTAATGCCACCAATTGCAGCGTGCAAGATGTTGACTTCAGTCCCAGGTACTTCAATCTGAGAAATCGACCCTTTCATTGCTTCAAGTGTACCACCCACATCTGATTTGATAACCAAGTTGAGTTTGACGGGTTCGCCTTCCACCTGACGACGCAACAGCTCTTCCAAACTAACCGATTTGCTGGCAGCCAACTGTGCCTTTTTCTTTGCTTCTTCTGCACGGTGGGCAACCAAGGCCTTTGCGTCTTTTGGCTTTTTCACCACTACGAAGTCATCACCAGCAGATGGGATGTCTTGCAAACCAATTAATTCAACAGGCGTAGACGGCAGTGCCTTTTTGATGGTCTTTCCATTGTAGTCGTACATGGCACGTACACGTCCCCATACATTTCCAAGAACCAGTGTGTCTCCTTTTTTCAAGGTTCCGCTTTTGACGAGGAGAGTTGCGACTGCACCACGGCCTTTTTCGAGTCGAGCTTCCAATACAAACCCTTCCGCATGTCGATTGACCGGAGAACGGTATTCTCCCATCTCTGAAAGCAGGGTGATGTTTTCCAACAGTTCATCAATGCCGTCTCCTTTCAATGCCGACACGTTGACAAAGATGGTATCTCCACCATATTCTTCGGCAACAAGTTCATACCGCATCATGTCTTGACGGACTTTGTCAGGGTTGGCTCCAGGCTTGTCACATTTGTTCACAGCCACCATTAACTGTACACCAGAGGCTCTAGCGTGGTTCAAGGCTTCGATGGTTTGTGGCATTGGACCATCGTCAGCTGCGACAACAAGGATGACGATGTCTGTCACTTGGGCCCCACGTGCACGCATTGCGGTGAACGCCTCGTGTCCAGGGGTGTCAATGAACGTAATCAACTGGTCTTCGTGTGAGACCTGATACGCCGATGTATGCTGAGTAATCCCACCCGCTTCACCACCTGCGACATTGGCTTTTCGAATTGTATCGAGCAATGTTGTTTTCCCATGGTCTACGTGACCCATGATTGTTACAACTGGGGCTCTCAATTCGCCTTCTTGCTTCTTTTCCTCGGTGATCAAGAATTCGTCTTCTTGGAAGGAGGTATCAATGGCTTCAAACTCAAATTCAGCGGCAATGGTTGATGCAGTGTCAAAGTCTAATGTGTCATTGATCGTAGCCATTTCCCCAAAACTAATGAGTTTCTTGATGACGGCACCAGACTTTTGAGACATTGCATGCGCTAGATCTGCTACGGTGATTGTGCCGTCAATCATGACGCGTCTTTTGATGGCTTTTGCCTTTGGAGATGGTTTCGAAGGTCCTTTTTTACGACGATTTCGACGACGAGGATTGTAAGACGGTGTATCTGAATCTGTAGATGCCATGGCACTCCAGTCTCTAGAACGACGACGTCCTCGTTTTGATTTGGTTGTTTTAGACTTTTCTTTTTCTTTTGAATCTTCCCATTTTGTGGCTCCCTTCTTCTCAGGGCTTGTCGTGCCGGACGATGGGGGAGGGCTAATCACGGCTGAACCAAGTTCTTTTCGGGCCATCGTCTGTTGAACTCGAAGATAGGCCTCAGGAGGAGCCGCATGTACTCTAGAACGAGATTCACTTTTGGTGGATTCTGGTTCCGTCTTGTCTTCTTTTGTATCAGCAGTAGCGATGTCGTTCTTTTCGGACTTGTTGGTTTCTTCATTTGCTACGCCAGCGCCCTCTACTACATTCGAAGTATTTGACTCTTCGACAGACTGAGAATTTGCGCTTGTCTCAATGGGTGTCTCGTCTTTTACTGTCTCCGGTTCCGGCTTGGGCATTCTTGATGGTGCAGCATGAATTCTTGGCTTCGGTGCAGTCGATTCGACCGGTTCTGTCACGGTATTTCTTTGATTGGCTGTTTCAACAGTTGCACTTTGTTTCGCACTGTTTTGGACAGAGTTTATCGACTCGGTTGCCTTTGGCTGTACGGCGGTTTCAGGCTCAACGGCCTTGGCAGGGCGTTTCTTACGAATCTTTGGCGCAATCTTAGGGGTTGGTTTTGAGGGACTTCCTGATGAATCACTGCTGGAACGATTTTGTGCCCGTTTACGTACAGGTACGCGCTTTCGTGGCTTTGTTTTGCCTGCGTCTTTCTTGGCACCTGTGTCTTCACTAGATTTGTTTTGAAGATGTTTTCGGATTCTTCCCATAATACTCTCTGTGATACTCGCCGTTAAATATTTGAAGGCGTATTGGTCTCTATAGTTGTTTTGAATCGTAGAATAACCGGTATTCGATCTCTTTTCCACTCAATTGCGCAATTGAGTCAATTTCAACTCTTTCAGCAGTCCAGCCCATCTTTCTACGGTTCTTTTTTGTTTATGACGGCCAATGGTTAAAAATGCGGTCATCTTTTGTGGAACTGACTGTACAATTTCTGACGTCAACGGCACATGCAAGACTTGTAAGGGTTCAGTTAGAATGTGCGCAAGTGTGTCTGTACCGGGAGTACTGTCGTACCTTAGCACCACAGTACTATCCGGTTGCCTACTTGTGTGGGCGTGAAGCACACCGTCCCTGTGCAACTGAGTTAATTGAATGGCCACTTTATCTGTTAGCCAATGTTCAATTTCTGTATGCAGTTTTACAACAGAGTACGGTGCTGGTGCTCTAAGGGAGCGGTGAAGTTTCTTTGGTTTCGAGTGCAGGTCTTGAATGCAGTTGACTGAGGGGCACACCCAAGCAGACCGTCCCTGTTTCTTTGTTGTTTGTGGCAGCACTATACCATTTACAGTTTGTAAGCGAATGAGCGCAGTCATGGGTTTACGTATTCTACAACTGCAGCACATTCGCATTCAGAAACTCCTTATTGGATGAGGAAGTTATTCTTCATCCGCTCCGTCAGTTTCGTCTGCCCCTTCCGCTTCACGCTGTAAGCGAGCTATCTTCTCTTCTTCAGTGATCTGATCCAACGCGGTGGCCGCATTTTCGATGATGACGTTGGCTTCTTCTTCGCTAATCTCAAGGATCTCTGCCATTTCAATCGCCTCTTCATCATAGACTTGTGCAACCGTGTGGTAGCGGTGACTTAGAAGAATCTCCATGTGTTCAGCACTGAGTCCTTCAATTCGAGACAGTTCTTCTGTGGCTGTGGCCAATGTTTCTTCGTACTTGCTTTCCGAATAGACATCAATTTTGAATCCTGTCAAGCGGCTTGCCAGTTTTACGTTTTGACCACGACGGCCGATTGCTTTGGACAGTTGACTGTCTGGTACAACGACTTCAACAAACGGGCGTTCTTCATCTCCAAACTGCTCATAGCCGAAGCGCCCTTTGACCATTTTGGCTGGAGAAATCGCGCCTTTTACATATTGAATCGGATCTTCAGACCACAAGACAATGTCAATGGCTTCTCCGTTCAGGGCTCTGACCACTTCTTGTACACGAGAGCCACGCAGTCCAACGCAAGCACCGACTGGGTCAACAGTGTGGTCATCAGAATGGACCGAGATTTTTGCGCGCTCACCGGGGACTCTGGCACAGGACTTGATGCTCACAAGTCCTTGACGAATCTCAGGAACGCCCAGTTCGAAGAGTTTTACAATGAGTCCTTCGTGGGTTCGTGACAGTTCAATGTTGGGACCGCGAGAATGGTGGTTGATGTCCAACAAGTATGCTTGAATCGATTCACCTGGTCGGTAGGTCTCTTTGCGAATCTGATGACGCTTGCGCAAGATGGCCTCTGCCTTACCGAGTTCTAAAATTACGTTGTCGCGGTCTCTTTCGTATCGACGAACAATACCGGTAACCAATTCACCTTTGCGGGCTTCAAACTCTTCAAAGATGATATCGCGCTCTGCTTGGCGGATGTGTTGCTTGAGATAGTTCGAAGCGGCTTGCGCAGGAATGCGACCAAAATCTTGTGGGTGTAAATCTAAAGGGATACCGATTTCATCACCGATGTTCAGTTCCATTCCTTCATTTTTCGCTTGAGCGTCTTCCAAAGAAATTTCGTGAATTTCATCTTCCACAGTTTCCACAATGGTTTTGTATTCAAAGATGGTGATTTCTTGAATCGGGTTGGAAGGGTCGTAGCTGACTTCCAAATCACGCTCAGCTCCAAGGGCCTTGTGCGCTGCATGAAGGATTGAATTTTCAAAGATTTCAATCAACGTAGATTTGGGGATGCCCTTTTCTTTGTGCAACAGGTCAATGTTGTTTGCGATTTCACTCTCGCGGATGTTTCTACGGTTTCTCATTGTTTTGCTCCTGCAATGATGCGCTCGATCTCTTCCTCAGTTGGATGGAGTCGAACAAGTGTGATGTCTTCAAATTTGATGAATCGTTCATCAATGTGTGTTTGTACGGTGATGCCCTCATCGTTGTGGTCCAACAATACGCCATCGAGTTTCGACTTGTAATGGACCCGTTTGATGCGAATGTGGAAGTTTTTGAATCGTTCAAAATCTCTCGACACTTCCAGTACACGATCAAGACCTGGACTGGATACTTCAAGAATGTAAGCCTCTGGTAGGGGGTCTTCAACATCCAAAATGGGATCGAATTCCTTTGTGAGTTTAGTACAGTCGGCGATGCCAACGCCATTGTCCCCGTCAATGTAAATTCGCACCATTGGACCGCGTTCATCTTGGGTAAACTCAATTCCGCTGATGTACAGTCCCATCGCTTCTGTAGAAGGGGATAAAGCCTCTCGCAATAAAGACCGAAGTTTACGTTGTTGCTCAATGTGCATGGGACCCTCAAGTGTGGAACAGAGAATGTGTCTAAGTGAGTAGTTCAAAAAAGATCAGAATGGACCAAGACTAGAACAATCAAAGATTAGAAAAAAGACCAGAAAAAAGACCAGAAAAAAGAAAAGAGAAGTGTGACACTTCTCCGACCACTCGACTGAGTGAAACAGCGATGTTCTAATCATCTAGACGTTTTTATAATAACGTAACGGTCTCAACTGTGCAACTGATTGAATCTGGACGGACTTGTCAGTTTGGTTCTATTGGGGGTAGAGGATGGTTGCAACTGTTGTTGTTGGTCATCCACTCGAGCGTTTCTACCGAGATTGGCTGTGAAAGATGGATCTCAAATGCCAAGTAGTCTCCAATGATGTTGGCTGCAGCAGCCCCTTCAGGTGTGCAGGTTCTTGTGCTCCACAAATACACAATTTGCTCAATGCGCTCGGCATCGGAAAGCGTGTCAGAATTCCATATTGCTTCGAGTTCATCCGGTAAATGGATCTCTAATCGTTCTTGGGTCGCCAAACCCACCACGCTCTCCTGCCAGTATTGAATCGTTTCTATGTTGTTGTCTATGACAGCAGTTTTTGAGTGTTGCGCTCGTCTCTTTGTAATGAGCCAACCCGACGCGCGAATGCACATCAGTCCGAATGGAGGAATGCAGGACAGGTACCGCCATTTATTGTCTGGGTGACCCCCTATCCAAGGTTCAAAGCGAGGGGGTGTTTTTCGCAAATCCACCCATCCAGAGTCGTAGACGACAACACTGGGATGCCAGACTGTTTCTGGGCGATAGATGACTTTGTCTCCTCGACGTTTTCCAGAACGGTACCCATTGTCTTTGAGCTGGTGATCCAGAATAGAGCGTCGACGGTCGACTTCTCTTTTGCCGTATACCGTTATCTCAGCGTGGGGTGGATTCTCGATCGAGGCGTTTTCTGAAGGGGCTATTGGTTCTGAATTGTTTGGAGTTTCATTGGTTGTTGTGTCGGTGGTTGGTTCTGTGTCCGTATTGTCTGTTTCAGCACTGCTCTCTTGTGCCAATGCGTAGGTAGACAGTTGTAGCAAAACCGAGAGCGTTAACATTACACCCCACTGCACTGGACGTTTGCAAACAACAACGAAGGGGTACGGTAACTAGAGAATGTCCAAACATCGCTGGCAGCACTCTCGAAAGACTGCATCAGTTCCAAAATATTGCCGGAAATATTCATTTCAGAAACCCCTTGTACAAACTCTCCCTTTTCAAAATATCGTCCTGTGATTCCATACGAAAAGTCACCCGTAATGGGGTTTGCATTCCCACCCAAGAACCCTTCGATGACAATGCACTGGGGAAGGTCACGGATGAGATCCATTGGTGTAGACCCACCCGGTTCAATGCAAATGTTGGTTGTTGAGCCCATTGTGGGTGCTCGACCAAGTCTACGTGCGTTGTAGAGGTTCAATAAGTGCAGTTGTAAGACGCCATTTTCGACGATGCTTCGTCTTTGTGTTGCAAATCCATCTCCGGTGTAGGGGCGCGACGCCATGGCGCGTGGCAACAGTGGATCATCAACAATGCTGAGGTTTGTAGACGCGATTTGTTTGCCGATTTTGTCCAGCATACAGGAGCGTTTCTCATAAATCGATGTCCCTTCTAGGGGTCTTAAAAAGGTACCAATGATCTTCCGTGCCGCAAAATTGCGCAATAAGATGGGCATTTTTCCACTGGCAATGCCCGAAGAGCCAATCCGTGATTCTACTCGTTTGACCAACTCTGCACTCAGGGCATCGATCGATGGCAGATCCACAGCGTGTCTCGCAGAACGATAGTCATAGGCTTCTGGCAGTCGCTCATTGTCCACCACCGTAATTTCACCGCCCATGCCGAAAGATGTTCTCTTCCAGCCTTGAGAGTACCCGTTTGAAGCGGTGACATGGCTTGCGACTTTTGAATCCCACACGTGGTGGGTAATGCTTCTCACATCCAGGTGTGATGCTGCATTGTGACTGGCTGCTTCGAGCGTGTTTAACAAATCTCGTTGATTTTCTGGCGTTTGACTGTCCCAACCCTCGTCGTAGACATCCAGTTCTTCGTCGGCAAACCCCATGTCTGAAAGGGGCGGTAGCACTCGATGCGGGTCGGCTTCCAAAAACCTTGTGGCGTCAATTGCACGCTGAAGGAAGGGCCGTAAAGAGTCTAGTCGGACGTCTGATGCCGAGTGTCCAGAAAATTTACCGTCGACCAGGAGTTCGATGCCAACCCCCAAAGAGTTGGATTGCTGTGTTTTTTCGAGCAGTCCTTCACGCTGAGTCAATTCTGTTGAAATAGAGTGGGAAATTGAAATGGCTGCTTCTTGAGCACCCAAGTCCAGTGCCAATTGCTGAATGTCCAGCGCCGTTTGTTTTAGGTTGTTCATCCCATACCCCCAACAGTTAAAGACGACACTCTGACAGTGGGCATCCCCTGACTGACCGGAACACCTTGTCCGTCTTTGCCACAGGTCCATCCACCTTCATCGACCCGCATGTCGTTGCCAATCATATCCATCTTGCTCAGTGAGTCCGGACCGTTGCCAATGACGTTGACGTCTTTGATGGGTTGCGTTAGTTTGCCATCTTCAATCAAATACCCTTGTTTTACGTAAAATGCGAAGTCTCCTCCACCGATGTTGACCTGCCCATTGGAGAAGGCAGCACAGTAGATGCCTCTTTTGACCGATGCCACAATTTCATCATGGGTGTGTGGTCCGTTGTCCATCACAGTTGCGCGCATCCGTGGAATGGGCGTGTGTCTGAAGGATTGACGTCGTCCTGAACCTGTTGGGGCAACCCCAAAGTGCTTGGCAGAAATGCTGTCGTGCAAATAGCTTCTCAAGACCCCATTTTCGACCAGAACAGTTCGTTCGGTTTCGTTGCCTTCATCATCGATGTTCAAAGCCCCGCGCGACCCTTCAATGGTTGCGTCATCGACAATAGTGACGTGCTCATTGGCGATTTGTTCATTCATTTTGGATGAAAAGATGGAAATGTTTTTGCGGTTGAAGTCGGCTTCGAGTCCATGGCCAATGGCTTCGTGTAGTAGGATTGCAGAGGGGCCAGCTGCCAATACTACGGGGTATTCACCCGCAGGAGGAGACACAGCATCCAGTTGGAAAATTGCACGGTGTACGGCCTCTTTGACCAGTTGCTGTTGACGTTCTTCGGAGAAGTATTCAAGACCACCTCGCGCAGCGACGTTGTAGGATGCGCTTTCTCGATTTCCGTTGGACTCTACCGTACATTGGATGTAGCCCATTGTGCTTGGGCGCCAGTCTTCAACCATTTTGCCATCTGCACGGACAATCATGACGACAGAAGCACCGTCCCTCAGGAATACATCGACGCGCTTGACTCGAGTGTCCAAGGCGAAAGCCTGCTGCTCCCACTTGCGTAGGAAACTGACGCGTTTTTGCATATCGACCGAGTCCCAACCTGTTTCAACGGGGTGGTAATTTGGGATTGAGTGTACAGTTGGACTGGGTACCGTCAACGTTTGACCGGCATTGGCGATTTGCGATGCGATCCGTGCCGCATTGAGTAGGGCGCCGGGAGAAAGGTCTTCGGAGTAGGAATACCCCACCTGATCTCCTTGAATAACGCGAACACCCATTCCCAGATCCAGACTGGTGCTGGTCTGACTGACTTTGCCATCGGTCAACTGAATGCTGTTGGAGGCTGAGTGTTGAAAGTATAATTCGCAATCGTCTCCACCGTGAGACAAGGCGGTTTGTAAAATCTGACGACAGAGTTCAGGTGTGACGCCCATGGATTCAAAGTAGGTTCCAGGTTGGCCAGAAGGTTGGGGGATGCTCATGTAGACTCCAAAATCAAAATACAGATCATGCTCATAACGTATCGCATCTCTCAGTGAGAATACATAGAGAATAACGAAATGCCGATATTATTCTTACACATCATTTATCGCAATGTACGAATGATGCGTTCTGTTTCGGATAGGTGCTTTTGAACAGATTGTGCCAGTGCAAACTGGGTTCTGGCACGGTGTAAATTGTGTGTGCCAATCGTTGGAAATTGTGAACGGTCTTCTTTGAAATACGTGTTGAACAGCGCGTCGGCACAGAAGCGAGCACTCAATTCCAAGCAAATCCGATGGATTCCCAATGCTAGAGATTCAGATTCTTTTGTTGTGATGTCACCGACGCTGGAAAACCATCCTTTGGCAGATGCTGTAAACAGTTCAATGTCAAAGTGGGCATCATCCGGATTGGATTCTCCGGCTGGGTTGCACCACGATCTCCACGCATCTCCCATTTCAATGCTGTAATCACCGGGACCGATGGTGTCTAAGTCCAATAAGCAGCAGCCTGTGTCCGAGTCTGTAAAATGAAGGTTTGAGATCTTCAAATCGCCATGAATCGTCCGAGTTGGTAGATCTGTAGTGCCAGACCATTCGCTCCAATCTTTCAAAATCTGCGCCCCAAGTTTTTCGGCTTCTGCATAAAGAACATGGTCGCTACATTGTTCAAGAGCGTCAGACAATGTTGCCATTCTCTGTTGAGTATTGTGGGCATCTCGAAACGGAGCTTGCCAAGAATGTTCAAAGTTGTTGAGAGCTTTGTGAAATTGCCCAACCAACTTTCCTGCTTCAAATGCCAGTATTGGAGAGTTGACTTGCTCAAATGTCTTCCCTTTTACAAAGCTTAAAATCCTCCAATATCCACCAGAGGGTTCTTCGATATACAGCGTTCCCATCTTGGTGGGCATCAGTTGAGGCGTAATCATGTTCTGCTGATGCAAATGCCGCGTGAGCGCCTCAATGTCTTGATGGATGCGAGGATCAAATATGGGGTTTACCCATTGTAAAACGCCTTGGGTTGGCTCTCCGATCAACAACGTATGATTGATCAAACCTTGGTGTGGGCTAGCGTGAATCGTTGAATCGATGTCCCACTGCTGAAGGATGCTGTGGATGTGCTCCAGAGAGAACGGGGAAGGCATAGAGGTCTCCAATTACAGACAAAGCACCACAGGGTGCTTTGTTGTGGGTCGTGTATGTGGTGATAGGGGATTAGTTTTGAAAGAGCATCTCACGATACTTTGGCAGTGGCCATCGACTGTCCGACACGATCATTTCAATTTCATCGCACACAGCCCTCACTCGCTCCATTTGTGGCGCGACGATAAGTGCCAAACCTTCTGCTTGTTCCTGTTCGTTCGTGATTGACCCATTGTTGGCTAGTGCATCTGTCAAGGTATTCATTTCACTTCGAAGTTGTTGAATCAGGCTGTGGATGTCCGTTGCATGTGTAGAGTCCACATCGTCAGCCTCAAAGACACCTCGTTGTGCGGCAACATCGGCACACGCAGCTGTGCGCTCAGCCAAGGCAGCTGGTAGTACAAACTGTTTGACCAACTGTTGTAGTATGTCTGCTTCGATGGTTACGTGGGTGACGTATTGCTCGACTTTGACATGGTATTGGCTGTTCAGTTCCAGTTTGGACAAAATGTTCAGTCTCTCGAAGAGGCTGACGGTTTGTTCCTCTGCAAGAACCCTAAGCGCGTGGGGCGTCTTTCTGTAATGGGGCAGTCCTCGCTTCTCGGCTTCTTCTACCCAAGCGTCGGAATAGTTGTCTCCTTCAAACCGAATGGGGTTGGACTGTCGGATTCCTTCGCGAATGGCTTCTAGAACGTCACCTTTTTCATCAATCAATCTCAGTAACATGTCAATGCCGTCTGCAATCGCTGCATTCACACAGGTCAAAGGGAAGGAGACCGATGCCGTGGAGCCCGCCGCGCGAAACTCGAACTTGTTTCCAGTGAAGGCGAATGGAGAGGTTCGATTTCGGTCTGTGGTGTCCTGTTTAAGCTCAGGCAGGCTCTCTACCCCCAAATTGACCATCGACTTTCCACTGTCTTGTCCGAGATCTTTTCCAGCGGCCAAGTCGTCACAAATTTTGCTCAATTGGGTTCCAAGAAATGCCGAAATAATTGCTGGGGGTGCTTCATTGGCCCCCAGTCGAAAATCGTTGCTGTATGAACCGATGGATGCGCGCAGTAGACCTGCATTTTTGTGTACACCGAGTAAAATGGCAGTCAAGAATGACAAGAATCGTAGGTTTGTACTTGGGGTTTTGGTTGGGTCCAGTAGATTTCGTCCCAAGTTGTCGGCCATCGACCAGTTGAGGTGCTTTCCAGACCCGTTGACTCCTTTGAATGGCTTTTCGTGGAGGGAACAATGAAAATCATGACGATCGGCTACCCGTTCAAGCATTTCCATAACCAACTGGTTGTGATCGGCCGCGATGTTGGCTTCTGCGTAAACGACCGCCACTTCAAATTGGCAAGGGGCAACTTCGTTGTGTCGAGTTTTTACCGGTACGCCCAATCCGTACAGCTCTTGTTCTACCTCATGCATGAACGCAGCCACACGTGAGGGGATAGATCCAAAATAGTGGTCATCCAAGGACTGTCCCTTGGGGGCTGGTGCACCCAAAATAGAGCGGCCCGTTAGCAAAATATCTGGCCGCAATGACGCATAGGCTTTGTCAATCAAGAAATACTCTTGTTCGGGACCCGCTGTGGCGATGATCTTGGTGACATCTGTTTCACCCAGTTTGTGACAGAGGGTCACCGCACGCTCGCCCAAACTCTCCATGGAGCGTTTCAAAGGCGTTTTGCTATCCAAAACATTGCCAAAATAGGAAACAAAAGTACTCGGGATACAAAGTGTAGAGCCATTCTCACGTTCCATTAGAAAGATTGGGCTGGATGGATCCCACAAAGTGTATCCACGGGCTTCAAAAGTGGTTCGAGAACCCCCGTTCGGGAATGATGAGGCATCGGGCTCTGATTGAATCAGTTCTGAGCCTGAAAAGGAGAATATGGGCGTATCCCCACCCATTTGAATGAATCCATCGTGTTTTTCAGCGGTGGTACCCGTCAACGGTTGAAACCAGTGGCAAAAGTGTGTGGCACCCTGTTCCATCGCCCATTGATAAACAGTGTGGGCAACGTGATCCGCCAAGTCTCTGTCCAAGGTTTTGCCAGTGTCCATGCATTCATCAAATCGCAACATGGTGGATTCGGGAAGGCGTTCTGCCATGTCGTTTCGAGTAAAGCATCGATATCCGAAGTATTCTTCGACAGAATAAGGCGAACCAGTTTCATCGGTTAACGGTTCAAACTGACGGGGACTTCTGGATGTGGCTGTTTTTACAGCGTTGTATCTGGGGGTGTTCATGTGCGCTCCAAAATGGTTTGGGATGACTTTTGCCTATTGGAAATCCACTGAAAATACAAGGGTTTTTTTGCAAATTCTTGTCTCTACCAATGCAGGATTTATCACTGTGCAATGGGAAGTCAATAGACACTTCGTTACATATAGACTTGAGTCATTCAGTGAGGTCAAGTTTGAACATCTGCATAGTCACCAGACCGGACTTGTTTCCAACCAATCACGGTGCCGCTGTCAAAATTGTAGAGACTGCGCGTGCGTTTGCACTGCTTGGACACGGTGCGTTTTTGGTGACCTCTGATCGCGACGTGTACGCCCACATTGGTCGTTCTGGTGAAGAGTATCGAGCCTATCCTTCTAAGTTTAGGGCAATGGAAGAGTGGCCCATCATTTCCAGTGGTGAACGCTTTGGACAAAAACTGTGTCGCTGGGTGGGCTATCCAGTAGAAGAGTACTTTCTCTACTCTGCGCAGTTTGACACGTCTTGGTTGGTGCGATTGATCGCAGTCGGTTTGGTGGAGAATATTGATGTCTACCAAGCAGAGTTTCCGGGTTTTGGTCCGGTTGCCCATTTGGCCTCTCGAATTTTGTCGAAGCTTCGTTCCGTCCGTGTACGGTCGTCGATTGTACAACACAATGTGGAGTGGGCAAGACTGAAAGCGTACGGACACGACACCAATAGAATCCGAAAAATGGAGAAAGTGGCTCTTCGTTTGGTCGATGACGTCATTGCTGTATCCAGAGAAGACAAAGACTTGATGGTGGAGATGGGGGTAGATTCGAATCAGATTTCCATTATCCCACACGGTGTCAATGCATTGGAAATCCAGCGCGCCTGGAATCGACGTTCAAAGTGGCGTCGACATTGGAAGGTGGAAGATCGAATTGTCGTATTCTTTCATGGAACGCTGCACTATGCCCCAAATACAGATGCAGTGCGGTTTATTGCTGAGTCTGTGTTGCCGTTGATCGAGGCAGATTCCAGCTTAGACTCGATACAGTTCGTCATCACTGGTTTGAACCCCCCAACATACTATGCCCACCCGAGAATCCTGTTCACCGGTCCGGTAGAGGATTTGGCAGGTCACCTCAACATGGCAGACGTGTTTGTGTGTCCTTTGTTTGACGGGGGGGGGACAAGGCTGAAATTAATTGAGTACTTAGCGGTTGGACAACCAATTCTCACAACCCGCAAAGGTGCCGAGGGAATTCCCGATTTGGGACAATTCACCTATGTTGAATCTGCCGCCGATATTGTTTACGGTTTAAAAAATCTCCTACGAGAGGGAACTCAGCGGTCCCAAGAGCGTAGGACGATGGCTCAGAAATTGTCCTGGACGAATGTTGGGCAATGCTACATCGATGTGTATCAACAACCACAAAGACAGCGTGGGGCAGACTTCTTTGCTGCTTTACTGGGTGCATCTGAGCCTCTCATACCTGTAGAGACTGAGTTTTTACCCGAGTATACACCGGTCAAAGAGCGAACGATGCTGCTGTTGGTGAATCGAGGCTGCAATTTGACTTGTTCTTTTTGTGATCTGTGGGATCGACCTCAAAATATGGAACCAGATAGATTGTGGCCCATATTGGACGATGCGGTTTCTATAGACACAAAGGTGTTGGTCATTACCGGTGGTGAACCACTGCTCCATCCAGACTTAGACTCGATAATTGCTCAGGCAACCAAACGTGGGCTGGTGGTCAACATTACGACCAATGGGTTGTTGTTGAAGCGACACTGGCACTGGCTTAAAAATTCAGGCGTTGCGTCCTTGTCTTTTTCATTGGACGGTATCGAAGATGTGCACGATGAATTGAGAGGGCAAAAGGGGGCTTATGAACGAACCCTCAGGGCCATTGAACTGGTACGTTCCGAGTCTCAAATTCCCTGTTCGGTCTATTGTACCGTGACCAACAAGAATGTGCATCAGTTGTGGGATTTGTATTTGGTGTGTCAGCGTCTTGGTGTGACACTGGATTTTTGGCCGGTCAACGATGCGCCAGCCTTGTACTTGACCACCGAACATCACAAAAAGTTGTGGTCAGACCAAGTCAATGCCATCATAGAAGATGATCCAGCCTATGCCCCACGACGGTCTTTTTATGAAGATTCGTTGCGCTATCACGCTCAGCAGTCGATAGAGAATATTCGATGTTTGGGGTTCGTTGAACAGTATGGTGTGACCTATACTGGGGATTTTCTGCCGTGTTGTGTGTGGAATGGAAAGGGACTGGTCAAAGGCAATGTGTTTGAAACGGGACTGAAAACCTTGTGGTATTCAGAGCAGATTCACCACTGTCGCAAAGAAATGGTGGAGCAAGGTTGCTCGGTTGGGTGTTTTAATCACTCTTTGTATGAGTATCGAAATGCAGTGTCCGGAAAAGATGGACAGAATGTGTCCAACGGTGTCTATGACAATTGAAAATCAACGAGTCATCCGTTAACATCATCGTTGTTGCATAAAGGGAGAAAGTATGCTTTGGAAACCAGCACTGTTTAAAGGAAAGAAAGTGTGGGCACAAGTCAATGAGGCGGACGAACTGGATTTGGCAAATGGCTTGGTTGGGATTCGGTACTCTACCAAAGAGGGCGCAACCATTTATCGGGCAGCTTCCAAGAATATTCAATTGAGTAGCGAGCCCTCCAAACCACTGGACAAAGGGTCTAGCGCCCCAAAATTAGACGATTCAAAATCCACAAAACCCAAGGTGCGCAAGAAGTTTGGATCTGCCAACACGCGAACTGAGGCCCAAAAAACGGCAGCCCGTAAAGATACCCAGCAGTTTTTGGAAGGGCTATCCGAACAGACCATTCGCTGTTTCACAGATGGCTCTTGCATCGGAAATCCTGGTCCTTGTGGGACAGGGGTCTACATACAGTTGCCGGACAAAGAGATTAAGCACCATCGTTATTTGGGGGAAGGAACCAACAATAAAGCGGAACTCTCGGCTGTGCTGGACGCCATGCAGTTGCTTGATAAAGAGAACGTGTCAAAAGATACCCCCGTAGTAGTGTGTACGGACAGCAAATATGTAGAGGGTATTCTGACAAAAAATTGGAAGGCAAAAAAGAACAAGGACATCATTTTTCCACTGCGCGCAGAAACAAAGAAGTGGAGCAACTTGACCATTCGTTGGGTTGCTGGACATGCCGATATTCCTGAAAATGATGAAGCCGATCGATTGGCCAACCTCGCGATTTCAGAAGGCCGTGGCTAGGCTCGTTTTCATTTTGAAAGCCCTTTGGCTCGAACGTCGATGTTCAATTGCTGTCTTGCTCACTTTTTCTTGGGCGTTTACATCTACGTCTTCCGCATTGGCTGATACCCCAATCGTCAATGAGTGGTTGTTACCGAACAATATTGAACGACAAACCGGTATGCACGAATACTTGTTGGCGCACTATGGTGAGAATGTTCCAACAAAACTTGAGCCCAAAGCAATTGTTTTGCATTGGACGGGTGTATCTACTGCCAAATCCACTTGGTATACCTTTGCAGGAGCCACGTTGAGTGGACGCGCATCATTGAGCAACGGAGGGCAGGTAAACGTCTCCACCCACTTTTTGATTGACCGCGATGGTACAATTTTTCAACTGCTACCTGAAAATAGTTATGCACGTCACTGTATCGGTTTCAATCACACCGCCATTGGCATTGAAAATGTTGGTGGAACGGCATCGCACCCACTGACAACAGCGCAAGTTGAAGCCAACGCATGGTTAATCCAAGACCTGTCTTCTCGTTATCCAATCGAATTGGTAATCGGCCACAATGAAGCCCAGGACTATGAGTCGCATCTCTTATTTCGTGAACTGGACCAGACATATCGTTCTGTCAAAAACGACCCTGGTGAAGATTTTATGGAAGCGGTTCGAACATCGTTGGTGCTGTCATCACCACGTGAGTCAAGCAATTAATACTGTTTATGGAGTCGCCAAGACCGCTGTGACAGGATGGTGATCGGAACACTGCACATCTGAATGCACCAGTGTTTGTCCACCCCACTCCAGTCGCTCCGAGGCATAGAGAAAATCAATTCGGTTGAACAGAACGCCAAATCGTTCAGTCGTAAAATCCCACCCCCATCCAGCATCGGTGTGGGCATCTTTCATGTTTGCCGTCAACAGCCGCTGGTGAATCGGGGCAGTGGGTGGCATATTGAAGTCTCCCCCAATAATGGTTGGATCTTTAAGTTTGGCAATGAACGCCAAAATGCTGTCTAGAGATTCTTGGTGAACCAAGTGTTGTTGCTGTAGTAAGCGTAGGTGTTTTACAGGATTGGGGTTGGCTTTGAGGGTTTCAAATACATTTGATCGCATCCGAAGTCCCTGCTGTCGAGCCACCAATGCAAGGCTGGGCATATGCACATTCAAGACATTAAACTGCTGTTTTGTCTTTGGGTCGGATACTTCAGTTTGTTGAAAACCATAACTCGACCCTGTTTTTAGAGAACGGTGGTTTTCGAAGCGAAATCTCCAATTGGAATCCGCACAGAGAAGAAGCCCAATTTTTGATTGGTTGAAGTAGCTGGTCCAAGTGCATTGAACATTGAGTCGCTGTTCAAGTTTGGGTACACTGGATTTTGGTACTTCTTGAAAGAGCAATATGGATCTGTCATGTTCGTTCACCCAAACTTCCAAAAAATCATAGGCGCATGTATTGGATGATGTGGTTAGCGTATCGAGTCCTTGTATATTCCAAGTCATGATGGGGACATCGCTCTCGTTGTCCCCTTGACCAAAGGGGTGAAACGCCCAGTCTGAAAAGATGGAGAGCGTTGAAAACAGGATGAATGGAGCGGCGTACAATCTGCCGAACAAGCACAGTAGGAGCCCGATTGCAATCGTGAAACCATGCACTTGCAAGTAGAGTAGACCGGTCGGAAATGTCATCATACCCTGCAAAATGTGGCTGGTGGCAAATAATGCGTTGATCCAGCCAGTTTGCAGTAGCAACAAGCCGATCCAGTCGACGAGTGTTTTGGGTTTCCAAAAGTGGATTGTTGTTGGGTTATTGGAGCCTGTTGTTTCGTCTTCGTCCATCTTTAGCCTGCATTGTGAAGCTTCCATTTAACAATGTTGACGGCAAACTCGATAACGGTTCGGACATTGACTTTGGATTCATTGAACTGACGGGGTTGCATTGTCACGGGTTCTTGATGAACGCTGTGGTTGTGTTTTGTCAGTTCGAGCACCACTTCTGCATCGAGAAACCAATCGCGCGAGGATACACTCAACGATTCCCAAACTGGCAATCGAAAGAGTTTTGGACAGCCGTTTATGTCCTCTATATCGGCGGCTGTACTCTTCATTGCGAAAGAGTATCCTTTAGAAATTACTTTCCGAATCCAGCCATCTTTTCTCTTTGTTCTTTGGGCTTTCGCCAAGTCTGCACCATTTTTGCAGGCCTTTACCAATGTGGGCAACACATCAGGCAGAACTTGTCCATCTCCCCACATCCATCCAATGCAGTCCAATCCTTGCGGTGCAAGCGTTCGCATTCCAGCCAAGATGCCACCCCCATACCCTTGGTTCGTTGTAAAGTGAATGGGAATCAGTTCAGAGTGTTGCTTCGCCAGTTTATCGATGATGCTACCCGTCGAATCGGTAGAACCATTGTTGACAACGGCAATTTGGAAAGGGATATTGGCCTTGCGAAGCACGAACATCGTTTGCTGCAATACTTGTTCTGCTGCGCCTTCTTCGTTGAACATTGGAATGGTCAACCCCAATGAGGTGGTGCCGTCTAGAACAGGAAAGTTCATTTCTCTTTATCCGTTGAGCGGCTGCTCTGATCGCCAGTTGTCTTGTCCCACTGAATGGTCAATTGCTCTTGTGCAATCTCTGCTTTGAGTTTCTCGATTGTTCCCCATCGCTGTCGAACACAAGGCGGGAAGGGGGTTTTTGTGCGAATGTATTCTTTGAGCCAGCGACGTGTTTTGGGATCGGAGGGGTAACCGGACCCTTCTGCTGGAGTCTTGTTGAGGTCTCTGTCTCTGTGGACCTTGGCGACGATGGAGGCAGCAGACACAATTGCATAGTTGAGATCTGCTTTGGGTTCAATTGTGAACGTTGGCAGAGTCTCTTTTTTGTATGCACCCCGTTTAATGAGCGCTTGCTCAAGACGGCGTTGAACGGCAGGGATTCCAGAGGGGTGAGTGGGCGCATCAATAAAGATGGTGTGTGGTTTAACCTTTGTGATCAATTCAATGAAGGCTTCTTCTTCTAGGGTATTGAGGTTTCCACTGTCGATTTGGG
Organism: uncultured Myxococcota bacterium; assembly: GCA_965661045.1. Lineage (GTDB taxonomy): Bacteria > Myxococcota_A > UBA796 > UBA796 > UBA796 > CAJWHX01. Next base: position 7,287 of record CBFICN010000007.1, on the reverse strand, counting down.
CTGGCGTGATGTGTACGCGAGCCTGTTCGCCAATCGCCGGAAGCAAACCAAGGATGTGCTCCCTCTTTTTCAGTGACAGTTTTTTGGAGTCCGTGGCACCTGTATTTTTCAAGTCGGTCAGTTTGTCGGTAGTGGTCCAAAATGCGCCTACAACCAAATCTCCGATGATGCATCCACGACCGGCTTCATCCAGTCCCATGACAATGATGTCCTGATCTGTGCTCATGATTGGGTGTACCGAAGCATATCTGTAAGTTCTCCATCTGATGCGAACAGTTCTTCAACAAAGGCGTGCTGAATCAGTATGTTTCCAAACCAACTGCCAAAATGATCCCCAAACTGAGCGGTTGGCATGGCCTGTACAATGTCCGAGACCAAGGTGTCTATAGACGCTTCAGGAACCAGCACAAGCAGTTCTTCTGCAACAAGCTGTGTCACCAATCGATGAACAATACGAACGAGCATGAGAAATGCCTCACAAAAAATAAGAAAAGGGGAGTGAATTTACCCCCCTTACTGTATCGCCACCCGGACAGATGTTCAACAACATCTTTCCAATGGATGACACTTACACCAACGCTGATTATCCGTGTACTTCAGTGTCGCGGAAGAAATAAGCGATTTCGATGGCTGCATTCTCCAAAGAATCTGAACCGTGAACGGCATTTTCGCCAATGCTGTTTGCATACAAAGCGCGCAATGTGTTTGGTGCGGCTTCTGCAGGGTTTGTGGCGCCCATGATCTCACGGTTTTTGGCAACTGCATTGTCTCCTTCCAATACGAGAACAACAGAAGGACCACTGCTCATAAAGTCAGTGAGTTCACCAAAGAAGGGACGCTCTTTGTGTACAGCGTAGAAACCTTCGGCAACTTTTTTGGACATGTGGATTTTGCGGATGGCTGCGATAGTCAGACCTTCTTCTTCAAAACGAGCAACGATTTTGCCAATTACATTTTTTGCAGTGGCATCTGGTTTGATGATGGATAGGGTTCTTTCCATTTTGATCTCCAAATCAAGGGGTGGTTAAATTCGAGTTTCTGTTAACCTGTTCAGTTGTCTTTGGCGAGTTGCGACACTTTCATTTTGAAATGTGTCATTTTTGTGACAGAGGTCCAATGTTTTTTCGATTTGAAAGTCCTAGTTTTTATTGAACAAATTCTATATTCCACTTCACAATCTATAAAAAGTTGAAATAAAGGGTGGGAATTTTCACATTTGTACATACAATAAATATAGGGGGTGCATGGGGCATTCCTTGACAACAAAAAGAGGTCACCTATGAAATTTGTAGGACATTCATCTAGCAATGTGTTCAGCACCTATCACAAACGATATGCTGAAGAAAAACTTCACCGTCCCATTCTGCGTCATCAACTTGATGGTTCAGATGTGAGTGTACGTGCCGAAGCAGAAGAAAACGGAACTCAAGTGGAACTGAAAGTATCAGTTTTCATTCCCGGCAAAGAGTCCATCGTTGTTTCTGTCACCGAAGACAAACTCAATGCGGCGATTGACATTGCAGCCGACAAGCTTGAACGTAGCTTGCGCTCACTGAAAAACAAAGGCTCTGTACGAGACGGCAATTCAAAAGAAGCGTTGGCAGATTATACGGAAGAGTTTGGTGAAGATGATTACTTGACCGATGGTGAAGAAGAAGTGCTTCGAAAAATGGATGCGCTTGACGACATCTTGGACGTATAATGTATTCAGTTCATGAACTCGTTTTGCCACGGCCGGACGATTTTCATGTGCACTTTCGAGAAGGAACGGTGTTGGCGGATGTGGTCCGTCACACCGTTTTGCAATTTGGAAGGGCACTTGTGATGCCGAATCTGAAATCACCAGTCACGACGGCACAAAAGGCGGTGAACTACCGAAATGCAATTGAGGCAGTGGTACCAAGTGGTGTAGACTTTACACCGTTGATGACCCTGTATTTGACAGATGAAACAACCCCCGAGACGATTGCTGAGGCGAAGAAAGCGGGTGTTGTTGCGGTCAAATGGTATCCAGCGGGAGCCACGACCTTGTCTGATCATGGTGTATCCGATTGGCGACAGATGGATGCGGTTTGTGCTGCGTTGGCCGAGCAAGACATGCTCTTATTGATTCATGGAGAGGTGACCGACGAGCACGTTGACATCTTTGATCGAGAAACCCGTTTTGTCAGGGACATCTTGGTGGTCTTGCGTCAGCGTCACCCAACCCTGAGAATGGTGCTCGAGCACATTACCACAGCAGATTCAGTGGATTTTGTTCGTACACAAGGGGCAGAGAACTTGGCTGCGACCATTACGGCTCAGCATTTGTTGAATAACCGCAACCACATGCTGGTGGGGGGCATCAAGCCACATTTTTATTGTTTGCCGATTTTAAAGACAGAATCTGATAGGCGGGCTCTGTTGGAAGCCGCCACCAGTGGGGATTCTCGTTTCTTCTTGGGCACAGACTCGGCACCCCATGCTCAATCCGCCAAAGAATCGGCTTGTGGGTGTGCGGGTTGCTTTACAGGGTATGCAGCTTTGGAACTGTACGCGACGGCATTTGAATCTGTTGATCGCTTGGGTGCTCTGTCCAACTTCTCAGCTCGCTTTGGCGCCGATTACTATGGATTGCCCTACAATAAAGGGGAGGTGGTGTTGCGTCGAGAATCGTGGAAATTGCCAGAAACGTTGCCCTTTGGCGAAACCGTGATTCGGCCATACCATACGATCTCTGGTCAACTGGACTGGAAGTGTGTCCAAGCGTGAGGTTTTGTCCAATCAAAGCGTGACACTCGAGGGCACGTGGGTAAATCCAAGACATACAACACCATCTCTTTGCCATAGAATCGAAACTGGCCTTTGTTCTCAAACCCCCATGAGGTCAGTTGTCGATTTGCACCCACATTGTCGGTTTCTGTGGTCACTTTTACTTGTCGATATCCACTGTACAATAGGGTGTCGAAGAGAACTTTGTTGATGTGTCCAGAGATTCTCTTGCCCCGCAATTTTGGTGTGAAAGAGCAAAACAAGGATTCCGCCGGTACTGCGTCGCTGTTTGGTGCATCGCTTTGAGCAAAATAGAAAGGGGTTTCCAGGAGGTGTTTGAGAACTTTCGGGTTGCGCAAGCCCAATGCGCCCGCGATCGCCAGTCGATGGCCACGCGACAAAAACACGCGATGCATCATCTCCGAGGTTTCTTTGGATCCAGCAATGAAGCCTTCAATTTGCCCACTTTCTTCGTAGACAAAGCCCAGAAACTGTGGTGTGCCGATCATCCCTCGATAAATCTCTCGCAGGAATCGCTGTCCGAGTTGAGCCCACAGTGACTTTCCCATCGCTTGGTGGTGCAGGTAGGCAACGCGATGAACGTCCGCCAAGCACATGGGTCTGATCCGACTCAATACATCGACATTTGGCGTGAAGGGGTTGACGGCTGACATTGGATTAAGAGTCTGATTGTTGACGATCGACGGTCTTTAGAAACTGATCGTGGCTAATGGCCCGTTGTTGGGCGGCCAAGAAGTGTCCAATGGCATCTTCAAAACTGTCGTGAAAACTTTCGTTCAACAATCGACGCGCCAACTGAATGGCCACAGGGTTGATGGGAGAACTCGCTTCAATGTGATTGAACAATGCGTCTGTCAGATCGTCTGTCACTTCACTAATTAAGCCCCACACGAAGGCTTGAGCAGCATCAATGGTTGTTGATTGCAGTACCCATTGTTTGGCTCGACCCAGTCCAATGTTTTTGGCAATGCGGTAAATGCCCATGCCGGGTAGGAACCCCATTTTGACTTCGGGCAACTGAAAAGTGGTGTTGGAATGGGCCAGTCGCAAATCGGTGCACAGCGCCAGTTGTACACCACCACCCACTGTGGGACCTTCCAACAGTGAGATGGTCAAGGCCCGCAATCGTTCAATTCGGACGCACATTTTTTCCCATTTGTGAAAGCCGTGGATGTCCATTGCTTTGTCAGGGTGAAACTCTTTGAAATCCAAGCCCAGATTGAATCGACCGTCGACGCCTTTAAAGACAACAATGGAGGCCTTGCTCTCATCTTCAATGTGATCCAGTGCACGGTTCAACTCTTTGACCATGGTCATGGAAGAATGCGTTGCAATCAACGTAATGGTGGCAATGTGGCCGTTGTCTTCAAGAGAGATGGTGTTGTAGGTAGACATGTGGACTCCAAGGTCAGACATCAGTGTGGGTTACCATTTGATCAAGGCGGTTTCAATGGTGGAACCAGGACCCATCGTCATCATGACCCCATAATCTCCACGTTTGACAGTGCCTTCGTTGAGGAGGTGGCGATAACTAAACAGAAAGGCCCCAGAACCCAAGTTGCCAAAATCTCGTAGGGTGTTGATGGTGTGACGAACGTCGTGGGCGGTGATTCCGACGGTGTACTTGATGGCATCGATCACCTTTTTACCGCCTGAGTGAATAATCCAGTGATTGATGTGGCGGACTTTGAGCCCAAAGGGCTTTAACAGGTTTTCAACGGGGATCTGGGCGTTGGCTCCCAACACATAAGGGACGTCCCTATCTAGGTTGAAAGAAAACTTACCGTGGTCTTCAGACCAGTGGTAGCTCATTGCCCGCCAAGTATCCGGAATGAGGTGGCTTTCAAAGTGCAATATTTGCGGAGCAAACGCTGCATCATCTTGCATGTCGGAGCGAATCAAGATGGCGGCACATCCGTCGCCAAATAGGCTGTTGACCACCCCTGTACCAATGCTGTCATCGTATACATACAGGGCAGAATTGACTTCACAGCACACCATCATTGCCAGTTTGCCAGGGTTGGCGGCTGCCCATGCCGAGACAGGGTTGAGACCATTTAAGCCTGCGTTGCAGCCCATACCGACCAAGTCCATCCGGTGGCAGTTGACTCGAAAGCCCAAGTGTTTTACAAACATTGCCGTCAATCCTGGCAACATAAAACCCGTCGATGAAATGCAGCAGAGCATGTCTACGTCGCTGGCTTTTACTCCCAAGTTGTCTAGACATTCTTGGATGGCGCGTGCTCCGATATCCAGTGCACCTTTGCGATGCTTTTTGAGTAGGTCGGCTTGGCTTTCGTTGGGCACCCCGTCCGTGGCCTCTGGCAGATACAGATGTCGCGTTTGAATGTGCGATGCTTGGAAAATCCGTCGCACCACTGGATTTTGAACGTCAAAACGGTCTAAGATGTCGCGTTGTGTCACTTTGGTGGGTGGGTTGGCAGTTCCGATGGCCAATATTCTAGGGAGGCTGTTGCGCATAGAAATATCATAACCGTCTTCAGAAATTATTCTGATGGTTGAGTAGAAAAAAATCGCAATTCAGTGGTGGGTGCAATACATTCCTCGTCGAACACTACGGTTCACATTGAGAGCAAAAGAATTTGGAGACAACATGTCCGTTATCGCAAACAACAAAGTCGGAATATTTCATTATAAATTGACCAACAACGCCGGCGAAGTACTGGATTCATCAGAAGGGCAAGACCCCATGCCATACTTGCACGGTGCTGGGAACATCATCCCGGGCCTCGAAGAGCACATGGTCGGCAAAACTGGTGGAGACACCTTTGTAGCGGTCATTCAACCGGCCAATGCCTATGGAGAGTTCAATCCAGAGGCGTTCATTCAAGTGCCTGGCAATCAACTGCCAGAGGGCATCGAGTTTCAAACGGGCCTTCAGTTGCTCGCGCACGATGAAAACGGTGCGCATATACCAATCTTTATGGACGGGTACGATGCAGAAGGTGACATGTACACGTTCAATTGCAACCATCCGTTGGCTGGTGAGACATTGACATTCAACGTTGAGGTTGTTGGTGTGCGAGATGCGACCGAAGAAGAATTGGCGCACGGTCATCCCCATGGTTTGGATGGTACTCAAGGTCACCACCACTAAGCCAATGCAGAGTGGGTTGTGGAAAGTCTCTTTTTGCGCTTGACGCAGTTCACTGTTCAGATTAATAGTTGTAAGAATATGCGTCTTTAGCTCAGTTGGTAGAGCAGCTGATTCCAAATCAGCAGGTCGGGAGTTCGAGTCTCTCAAGGCGTGCATTGTTACCTCCTATGTTAAGTTGTTTACATCCGCATTGGAACCCCACCATTTGAGATTGATTCGGTTTTGAGTCAGGGGCAATCCATGCGGGTGTTTTACTTTTTTTGATTGTGTTCGGTTTTGATTGTGTTCGGGTTTCAGTTGCGTTCCGGTTCGTTTGGGTCATGTTTACGGTGTGGTCAATACGGTGTGGCGCTAGATACTCGATGATCGATGCTCGATGATCGATGTTCGATGGTGGAGTGTGTTAGTTTAGGGGCATGAACTGGATCTATTGGACAATTGTGCACACGGTGTTTGCGCAGTCACCGGACTTGACTGGGATGGTGTCTGTTGAAGGTACGCAAGATATCCCAGACTTTTACATCGATCGATATGAATATCCCAACATAAAAGGGGTGTTGCCAGAGTCTGGTTTGTCTCTTCAAGATGCAGAAGACGTCTGCGCTTCTCAAAACAAACGTTTGTGTACGGCAGCCGAATGGCGACATGCGTGTTTCGGGCGTCAGAAACAACAATACGCCTATGGACCGGAACCGACAACCGGTGTGTGCCATCAGTCTCCCGTTCAAAATTCGACCCATACTTCAATGATGTCGGATGGTCTTTTTGTGCCGTCGGGTACGTTTCCAGATTGTAAGACCTCCGAAGGGGTTGTGGATATGATTGGAAACCTTGAAGAATGGGTGTTGGATGATTGGAAGGGCATGGGGGGCATGCTTGAAGGTGGTGCGAGCTACACCCATGAGGCCTACGCAGATTGTACAGGTCGATATTCTCGTATGCCAGATTATCGACTGACCACCGATCAGGAAGTGGTGTCCGCAGGGGCTCGTTGTTGCTGGAGTGCGACACCGTTGACCGAACATTTGATCACCCTCGATCGGAAACGCCGATTGACTGGTGAAGCGAAAGCGGTGACCTACGACTCTACCAACGAAGTCCAGTTGCCCCACGGCGGGTGGATGGATCGCTTTGAGTACCCAAATCGGCACGGGGTGATGGCCAAAACAGGGGTGACGTGGCAAGAGGCTCAGTCATTGTGCGAGAGCGCTGGCAAACGGTTGTGTGGTGTTTATGAGTGGGAAAGTGCTTGCAGTGCTGGTGGACACGCTTTTGCCATGGGAGGGTCCTACATCAAAGGAGCATGTGCGCTGGAATTGCGAGGGCCACAACCTTCTGGTGTCATGAAGGGCTGTCAAAACGAGTACGGTTTACAAGACATGTCGGGTGGGGTCTGG
>CBFICN010000006.1:0-44343 GCA_965661045.1 uncultured Myxococcota bacterium | reverse complement strand
CATCCCCGTCGGTCACGGTCACACTACACTGTATGCTGTCATTGCCCACCAACGTCACCGCTGCCAAGTTGAGTGTTTGACCACTGCCCAAAGCCTGCCCCGTCGTGAGATTCTGCCAACTGTATACTTCTGTTGGGGTTTCTCCATCTGCATCACTGACCGTCACACTACAAGTGAGCACGTCATTTCCAAGAGGGAGATTGGGAGAGATGGACACCGCTGATATTTGCGGAACGGAGTTCACAATGTCAACACTGGTCTCAGACCAGTTTCCATCGACATACCCATCATTGGGCGTCACGCGAACAGACCATGTTTCATTCTTGGTGGTCAACGTATTGGGCAAGGTACTTCCCGTATGCAATACCGTCGCATAATCACCATTTTTGTACCAGGCGTAGGATTCCGTGACGGGCTGCCCTTCTGGATCGCTGGTTGTGACTGCTGTCATCACCGTATTGGTTGTATCGGCCGGCACGGGACTCAACGTCAATGAATCGACCTGTGGTGCAGTATTCACCAAAAAAGATCGTGAAGCTGTCGCCGTCAAACCACTTGAATCGGTGACCACCACCTGCAAATTGTGATTGCCAGCAGAAAGGGTGTCGTAGAATTCAATCAACCCCGAAGAATCTGGCTGACCACTAAAGATTGTCCCATCCACACTGTCTGTCCACTCAACCGACAAACTCGATGCTGGGTCTTCATTGTCAAACACGGTCGCCGAGAAAAACTGACTTTGTCCCACCGTGACGACGTCTCCTGTCGTAGGCGAAGACACAGAGATGGTTGGAGGCGTATCGACTGTCAGCAAAATGGTATCGGAACAAGTCGCACCGACTTCGTCTCGCACTTCCAAGGAAATCGTGTGGGTATTGACACTCAACCCCTGATGGGCAAATGTGATCTCTCCGGTGGAGTCAATGGCTCCTGTACCCAACGCACCATCCTTGTCGGACAACCACTCAAAGGACAGATCGGTGACGGGAATATCTGCATCGCCGGCCAAACCAGTGAACACCACAGAGGACCCTTGAACTGAGACGTCTCCAGTCAAGGGGTTGAGAATCTCACACGTCGGTATACTGTTGGGTCCTTGTACATCAATGGTGATCGAGTCCGTACTGGACTTTCCAGTCGTGTCGGTCACGGTTACTTCCACAAAATGCGCCCCTGCGGAAAGCGTGGTCGCATCTTCAACCACCCCATTGCTCCCGGCAGTTCCGTCCAAAGACAGGTCACCGTCGACATTCGATGTCCAAGTGGTGGTCAATTCCTGCACATCATCTTCAGTATCAGATACAACGGCTCGAAATGTGATCAATTGATCTGAATAATATTGTTCTACCCCCGTGGGCGCCTCAATTGTTACTTCAGGAACTTCCGTTGGTAAAACCACAACGCTCAATTCGGTCATGGCGGCCCCACCGCGATCATCTCTCACTTGAGCCACAATATTTTGATCGTCCAAATCAAAGACCACATCACAGTAGGATTCTCCTGCGGCGGTCACAAAGGTCCAATCACAGACATTGTCTTCACCCACAAACCATGCCACTTCAAGGCTAGAGTATTCCGAATCATCGTCAGATACAGTCGCTCGAAAAGACTGGGTATAGCCTTCAAGTGCTTCAAAACCATCCATGTGAGACAAAATGGTGATCGACGGTGGAGAATTGTTGGTATTTTCCAGTACCTTTTCGCCAGAGCAGGCAACCATTGCGCTGCCACCAATGAGCAATATCGTACGATGCAGCCCTAGATTCCCGAGCATAGTCACTCCAATGTATTCGAATGAACGGATCATGTGACCCGTTCACATCCTAACACAATTGCAACCAATCTTCCGTCAATTTTGCCGATTCAACACTGTATACGTTCAACCAACGATGCCGTTTACCGAGTTGATCATCTACATTTGGTCACAAGTCGCGAGGCAATGAGCGCTTGAACCTCTGAGCAGTGCTCTGATGTCAACAGCTTCGCATTGTCCACGTACTTACAGCGTTTGGTATTGTCACGGCGCATCGTTTCCTTGTCGCGTGAATAATACACTGAAATGTTGCCCTTTGGGTCTCTCGAAAAGGACTCATCACCTGGAAACTGAGACGCTTTGACGCGTTTGAAAGCCCAATTTTCATGGTGTTCGACCGCAAACGTTTTCTTGTCAGACTTCGCTTCCCACATACTTTGTGCAACTTTGACCTGCCCATTCTCAGAGTAGGTTGTCGTTTGATGGGTCACGGTAAAGATCTGTTCTTTGTATTCGCCTTCCAACACTGAAAACTGATTTTTGTTGACGCGAACAACTTGCTCATTGTTGTCGGGCTTGTCTTCAAAGTAGGTCCACACCTCACACCGGGAACTTTTGAATGCGTTTTCGATGATTTGTTCATACCGCCCTTGAAACATAATCGGTGAACTTGCAGTGCAGGCCTTCTCGCTCCCCATCTTGCATCCTGCCTCATAAGAACGCAATGCATCAGAGAAATTTGGCTCTCCAGCGGCGCCCTCTACAATCAAGTTTCCGGCTTTCAAGCACGCTTCAGCATTGAACAGTTCACAGGATTGCTTGTACAAACGCAAAGCTTGTCGACTATCTTGCTTCACCAATTTTCCTTCGTAGTAGAAGTCAGCCATCTCACGACAAGAACGCTGGTCTCCATGTTCACACCCCAGTTCAAAGTAACGAACGGCTTCGTTGGAAGACTTCATCACGCCACCAAAACCTTTGAGATAGCGGTGCCCAATAATTCCACAACTTGGACCCGACAACAGATCACAACCTTCTTCATAGAGTTTCAACGCCTTGATAGGGTCTTGATCCACACCCTCGCCTCGGTCAAACATCAACCCAAGTTGATAGCATCCCAGCCCCATTTTCTTGCCACAAGTATCTTCAAAGATGGCTTTGGCTTTTTCAAGGTTCTTTTCGCCAGCGCTGCCCTCTAAGTACAACGCACCCAACTGAACACAACCGTTGGGGTCTCCCATATCACAGCCCTTCTTTACAAAGCCAAGACCGGCAACTGGATCCGCCAAGTCCGGAATCGTAATCAGCATGGTTCCCATTTGCGAACAGGCTGGTGCATACTCTTCATTACAGGCTTGTTGATACAACGTTTGTGCTGTATCCAAATCTCGCTCAACGCCACGCCCCAACTCATACAACGATGCCACACCGTAACATCCACGTTGGTCTCCAGCCGAGCACAATGTATTGTACATTGCAAATGCCAGTGGTGCAGAGTTGTCTACCCCCAATCCAGCAGCATACATCCGCGCCAAGTTGAAACACCCGTCGCCATCTTTCTCGGTGCAAGCTTTTCCATAATAGTCAATCGCCTTTCCGTAATCCCGTGCAACTCCGTGACCTCGTTCATGCATTTTGGCCAATCGAACGCAGGCTTGAGTGTAGCCTTGTGAACAACCTTTGGAGAAACGCTTGTTCGCTTCCAAATAGTTTTGCTCTACACCCCAACCGTTGTAATACAGGTCTCCCTCAACAAAGCAACCATAGGGATCTTTCGCTTTGCAGGCTTCCTTGAAAAGAGACTGCGCTTTTTTGTAATCGGTTTTGGTGCCCACACCCGTCATGTACAGTTCACCCAAGTGTGCACACGCCGGTGCATAGGCCTTTTTCTTGCATCCCCATTCCAGATCTTTGACCGCCTGTCTGGCATTTGGCGCCTTGTTAGACGGGTGACCATTGACGTAGCCTTTCGCCCATCCAGATACCACACACGCCAAAGCATCGGCTTTACAGCGCTTACCCAAGAAATCTCCAGCCAACTGCAAATCACTCAAGCCTTGATCGTTGGTCCATTTTTCATAATGACACGCTTGGTAATACTTGAGTTCACAGGCCTTCTCATAAGAAGTACTACGCTCCTCCCCCATCAAAATATTGCCGGGTGTATTAAAATCCCTTCGAAAGAGCCCTACAGCATAAATACGCCCCTCAGAGGAATCGGGCCATGCGGCAAATGCCTGTTGTCCAAGAAATATAAATGTCCAGATCAGTGTCAACATTGCGTTATCCGTGTGAATGAGAAAGTTCTTAATTTAGCAATAGACCATACATGCCCATCGGTGCTATTCTGTATATACCGTAGCAAAAAAGTCATTGGATTGTTTATAGTCTAATTCCTTGAACAATTCAAAGAGTCCTTTTATTCAACTTTTGTCTCTGGTGTCTGAGTCCACTCCATACCTCTCTCCTAATTTCCCCATCCTGAATATTATGAAACCATTGTTCTTCGCCACGCAGATGGCTCTTTTATCTTGTGAGCGCGCCCCTCAAGCCACACCCGTACCCACCCAACAAGAATCGACAACCACCGATTCATCCAATCCTGACGCCGTGACTTGGGATCCCACCTCCTTTGCGCCGCCTCCCTTCATGACCGAAGCGTTGAAGATTGCATTGGTCGAAGAGGATTGGACAAAGGCATTGACCCTGATCTCACCGACCACACAGACTGCAAAAGTATTGAGTACGTGGATCGCAATTCAGGCGGGAGAGGCCAAGACCGTAGCCCATCATTACGATACAGTCGCTCAGTTTGACCAAATTCCTGCTGATCTACACAATTACATGCTGGGAACACTTCTATTGGAAACAAAGCCCACAAAAGCACAACGGCACTTTGCGTTGATTCCAACAGAAAGCCCATTTCATGTACAGGCACAGTGGATGTTCGTTCAGCAAGGGTTGTCAACCGACAACCCCTCTCAAGAAACGTTGACCCTGCTCGAAACACTGGTAGAGATGGAGCACCCCTTCCCCAACGGAGATGAGGTTTTGAGTGCGTGGATTGAGCAGAAATCAGACGATGACGCTACTTACAAAGCACTTCGAACCTTGTGGGCTGCCTATCCCTATTCCAAACACACAAAAGCACACTTACCAAAACTTCAAGCCCTAGAAAAGAAAGGCTCTCAGTACAAAGCCAACAACGCAAACTGGCATCAGCGCAGTACACAGCAAATGGGCGCGTGGCAATGGAAGTCACTGATCGCCGAGCTCAAGCCGCTCATACCCACATTGAAACTTACAGATGCCGATGCTTGTGCCATTCGCTACGCCTACGGACGATCTCATTTTAAGATCAATGCGGTCACCAAGGCCAGTCAAATCTTGCCCACAGTGGGGACTGAGTGTGTCGGAAAGAACAACGATGTGGGCGCAAAAGCATGGTACTTGGTTGGAAAGTCTTATGAACGCAAAAAGATGTGGAAGGAGGCTGGAGCAGCCTATCAACGAATTCCAGAACTGTACCCGGAACACACAATGGCAGACGACGGATATGCATTGGCGGGGATTGGATTGCAAGAATCCGGCGATGTAAAGAATGCACTTGCCATGTGGGAAAAACAAGTCAAAGAGTTTCCATCGGGAGACTTGGTCGGAGAAGGATACTGGCGACTGGCTTGGACTTCTTTTTTGGAGGGCAACACATCCAAAGCAATCGCCTGGGCGCAAGAAGCCCAAGAGGTCGTTCCTCCAAGTGGGCACCCCTATCAATACTTTGCCTTTCCTTATTGGGAAGCCCGATGGAAGATCTACCCATCGAACTCAGACCACGGTGTGCAAAACAGTGATCCAAAGCAGGTTGCCGAAGGAATCGATCTATTCAAAAGACTGGTTTCCGAGCACCCTTCTGAGTTTTACAGTTTGCTAGCCGCGGGACACCTTTGGGAATTGGCCCCACAGTGGATGAAGAAGCAGCAGTGGGACAAACCAAGCGACACCACTTGGACCATCCCCAAAGAGTTGGCTGAGTCCCCCGAACTTTTAGAGGCCACACAGTTGATTCAACTCGGACTCTTCAAAGAGTCTCAACGCCGTATTGAAACCGTCAAAAAGGACTCCGTGACAACTTTTGCCATGTATGCACGCCTTGTGGGTCAAGAAAACTGGAGTACAGGACACGATCTACTGCACAAGTATGTACAAAAGCACCCTCCGCACACTTGGACAGACAATCAAGACGCACTGTGGATGCAAGCACACCCAAATCAGTACTGGGACTTATTGAGCACACACGCAAAGAACCACCCAGACGATTACCCTTACGACATTCGAATCTTTCATGCCTTGGTGCGTGAAGAATCCAGTTTCAATAAAGACATCGTTTCATGGGCGGGTGCCAAAGGACTGTCTCAACTGATGCCGGCCACAGCGGACAGGGTGGCCAAGTGGGTCGGGTTGACCGTCAACAGCACCACCATATTCGACCCCAGTACAAACTTACGCATTGGCTCCAAATACTTGGGGTATTTACACGGCTACTTTAATGGAAACCCCTATTTGGCCGTTGCCGCCTACAATGCTGGAGAAGGGAATGTCGGAAAGTGGCTAAAGTCCAAAGGAAATTTACCGACCGATATGTTTGTTGAATCCATTCCATTCAGAGAAACCAGACACTATGTCAAACGGGTCTTGGGCACCTATCAGACCTACCATTTGCTCTATGACTACAGCCCAGAGAACACGGTGTTTTCAGATCTACACAAATACAACCACATCGCAAAACCATGATTCCCATACTCTTTGTCGCACACGGCCGCGCAGCCCCACACCTTCCTGCTGACTTGGCAGAATGGAACGATTGGGTACTGACACAAAACCCAACTGCGGCTTGCATCAATCGCTTGCCCCAAAATTGCAGTTGGTCTGGTCGCCTCACCTTGAACGTTCACGCAGATGAAGGGCGTTTTTTATTGACCGGCGTCAACGATGCCGACATGTGGGTGGACTTGCCAGGCTCCTCAGGACTGTGGCCCGTGAACGTCCAGTTAAATGGCAAACATGTCCCTGTAATGAACGAGGGCGATACACCGCGAATCAACGTTCCTTTAGGGGAATTTAGGATTGAAGGAACCATCGTTTGGAACAACATTCCAAAAGAATTGCCCCTTCCAAAATCAGTTGGGATTCTTCAAGTTCAACAGGGGGACACCGACATCGCCGTACAACTAGACGGTCAAGGACAGTTGTTGCTCAACCAACAAGACAGCAACAGCGAATCCATCCCCATCATTACCACCAGTCGCCTTTGGGAAGATGGTCCCACACCAACGCTCACAACCCACATATCTATTCAAAACAGTGGTCTTGGGCAAATCACTCAGTTGGGCTCCATTCAACTCCAAGATGGCATACTGGTGGATTTACATTCTTCAATCAACAGTTGGATTGACAGCAGTGGCAACCTCGTTGCCTACATTCCATCCGGTACACATACCCTGTCTTATACACATGCCCTGCCGGCCAACATAGAAGAAATCCCTACACCAACCACACCAACAAACTGGCCAATCACCGAAGAGTGGACGATTCACACGGACCACCACATTCGCCAACTGTCTTTTGAAGGCCTACAGCCCATCGATCAAAGCATCAGTGCAGTACCGTCATCATGGAAACAACACCCAACGTACACCAAAGACAGTACAAGTACAGTCTCGTTTCAGACGGTGCTCCGTGGAAACCCAAACCCGCCACCAAACACTCTATCTCTTTCCAGAACCCTGTGGCCAAAACTGACTGGTGAAGGGTTTTGGATTCAAGATGAGATTTCTGGAACCATGACACAAGAATGGTTTCTTCAACCACCACCAAACCTAGCAATTCAGTCGATTGAACACAACGGTTTTGCTCAAAGCATCGTGGAATCGTCTGATGGGGTAAACACGATCCCAGTTCGTACGCAAGAAGTCTCAACAACCATCATCGCTGAGTCAACTGAGTCTACCCCCACCTTTTACCCTTGGAATATAGATTTTTCATATGTGACCATGACGATGGTTGTGCCACCCAGTAGCCTGTTGCTCTATTGGAATGGGATGGTATGGAGCAACATTTGGGGAGCCGTGCTCAATCTGCTTCTCAGTCTGGGATGGTGGCGACGTTCCAAAGCCGATGTGCTCACGGGTCTACTGTTGGTGACTGGTTCTGCGTTGGGTGGTCTGATTGCCCCAGTCAGCACATTGTTGCTCACCTTGTTTTACTGGATTGGACAGTGGAAGAGCCTTCGGACATCTATGTTTATTCTGAGTATTTGTTGGGGCGGACTTGCCTTGTACGAATCCCAAAACCATCGTTCTTCACAAGAAACAACTTCAATAATGCATGCTGAAGATTACCAACTAAATCAATCAAGCCTAGTGGGCACCCGTAGCAAGCGACATTTTTACACTCGCAACAATGCCCAAACGATTCAACTGGGCATGGGGTTGCCCACATGGAACGGAGAAAGACACACCCAATATTGGGCAGATGGTCAGCCTTCTGCTTCTACACTCCCCTTCTGGGTGCTCAACCAAAACCACAAACGGTGGGTCGCCATCTTTGCGGGTTTGCTGTTGACACTTCTTGGGTGGCGAGAAACCGATTCAAACACACGACAGTCCAATGAACACACCGCAACCACCAAGACGCTTGGAGCACTGTTGCTGTTGAGTGTTCTTTCAGGCTCGCACACCGCAATGGCAGATGCACCTTCTCCATCGGTTCAAACGGATAGTCATGCGATAGTCGATACTCAGATCCCACCAGCACAGTTAGAAGCCTTGATTTTGGACCACCACTTTCCAACGGAATGTGACACCGAATGTGCCAATATTGCACTGGCAAAACTGACTGTAGACAACATGGACACCCTAAACATCTGGATGGAAGTGCATGCAAGCGCACCGACAGTTGTCACACTTCCTGGTCCTCTATCACAATGGAACATCCAAAATGTTCAACAAGAAGGCTCGAATGTTCAAGCGCTGCGCCGATCTGACAACAATTTTCTAGAAGTCAAACTGGCGCCCGGTGTTTGGTCCGTTGTCGCTTCAGGTCCATTGACAGCAGGGACCCAATTGGAGTGGCCTCAACAACCACACAGAATTGATGTTCAAGCCGATGACTGGATGGTGCAAGGAATTCTTGAGAACGGACAAATAACCGGACAAACATTGTTCACCCCCATATCCAAGAATCAAGACCCTTCGAACAGCATCCACCCCAATGGGTTGATTGAGTGGACACAACACCTCAACATAGACAAGACTGTAATCGTTACCCATACCATTCGTCGTTCCCCAGAACAAGCCAAACATGCTCTCTATATTCCCTTGTCGCTTCAAGAAGGAGAACGGGTCCTCTCGCCGCACGTTCAACAGATTGACGGAGTTTGGACCGCCCATCTAGATCGGTCTATCTCCACACTCGAATGGCAAACACAATTGCCCATCTCAACTGAATTCCAACTAGAGTTCCTCCCTCCCAAAGACATCGCCGTTGCCCAAACGTGGGTCGTAGAGTGTTCGATGCTGCAACAATGCACCTTTGAAGGTCCACCGGTCACCCATCATGCCGAAGAAGGAAAATGGCGACCAACCTGGCATCCCCATCCAGGAGAGGTACTGACCATTCACACTGAGTCCTTGACTTCGATCACCGGAGACACAACACAAATCAAAGATGTCAATATTCGACACAAATTGGGCAACAACTGGATTCAAAGCAGCGCTGACATCCACACCGTTAGCAGTGTTCGTGGACTGTTTTCAATTCAAATGCCCGAAGATGCCATTGTACAATCTCTACTGGTGAACGGAGAGCAGTACCCATTCAAACCCACGTCAGAATTGACACTTCTCAATCAAATTGGTGACAACAACATTCGCTTGTCTTGGAAATCACCGAGACAAAAAAGGCTGTTGGCGATTCAAAATCCTGCGTTTGCGTTGACCTCTTCCAATTCAACCCTGTCCATTGAAACAGAACCCGATGACACTGTTCTTTGGGCGTCCATGCCGTGGCCAACAACGCATATACCTTGGTGGATCAAACTGGTGCTGGTGTTGTTGCTGGGATTGAGTCTTGCTCGACACCCCAAATCGACTTTGCCTTTTGGGGCATGGGTCTTTACCCTGCTTGGAATCACGTTGAGTGGACCCACTGGAATCGCCTTGTTTGTGCCACTGATTGTGTGTTGGCACCTAACAGACACACGATGGCAATGGTTGCTGGGTTTGGTCATTACAGGCGCTCTTGCCGTGTTCAGCATGGCGTTGTTGATTAGACCCACACTGCCCATATGGTTGTGGAATCGAGATCACCTCACTTGGTACATGGACGCCACATCAAACATTCCCTCCCCGACAGTGCTGACTGTACCATCCCACTGGACACTGTGGTTGTGGCTATGCTGGACAGCGTGGATGCTCTACAAAACCTGGCCGACCCTCATCGAACGTGTGCGTACATTTCGCAGCACAAATGACAGCGAATCCAATCTGGAACAGTCGACCTAATCCGACCTAATCTGTCTTGTTGTGTGGGGCTGTAATGTTGAGCCTCTTATCTCGCGCTTCTTCTGCTCTACGACGCGTATGCGAGCGTGTTGGGTCAAGTGCCATCGACATGGCAAAGGCTTCATAGGCCAAGTCCCACTCTTGCGTTTGCATCCGCTTTTGACCTTGAAGGTCTAGTTTTTCAGCGATTGGCTGAGCCAAGTCGGTCAACCCCTCTACAGTGTGGTCCCATTTCCTCGCCAACACCAATAAATCCTGTTGCCTGATTGGGTCATCTTCCTGTTTGGCGCGCTCTAAGAAACAGGCCGCCACAGCCTCTTGGTGTTCATCTTCGAACTTTTCTTTCCATCGACGGTTTCGATACACGTGACGGGTGGCTTCGTTCCAACGGTGCCACGACGCCAAGCAATCCCCCGCTTGGGCAACCTGTAGGGACTCTTGTCTTGCCTGACGCGCCGAGTCAATCGCCTGTTCATCCACTTGTATATCAATGTTCAAATGCACCCACTGTAGACCGCCTTGAGACAACACACCGTTCGACAAGGCTTCTACTGTATTGGGGTCATCGTTTTTCAGATGCAGATTCTCTCCGCTGGCTTGATCGAGTACCGTCAACCACAACTGGTAGGTTCCTGACCCCATCGACTTGGCCACTGGAAACGGAAATTTACCGACCACAACCTCATCGGTGTCCCACTCTGGCATATCGTACCAGCGATATCCCGGCTGAAAAGCTCCCGTTGATATAATTTCTCCGTCTTGGACCAACGCAAAAATCGCCAACACATCATCGAGTCGACGCTCTGTGATGCCCCAGCGTTGTTCTACGTAGACAGTCCCACCAGGCGCTACATGGGGTGCGGAAACCTCGACGGTCGACAAATGAACATCGCCCTCAAAGGACCAGCCATTGACAGCATCACTCTGTTTTTTGGGATGAATGAACAAATCTCGACGGACGTGATTCCCAATGTGGAGTTTGCGTTTGGAAACTGGATACCCCGAAATCTCCAAATAATCTCGAGCCCATTCAGCGTTCTTTTTGATCTTGGAAGTTCGAGCCCATCCACCGTGAGAATGTGCAAACTCTGGCTTTCGCTCTTTGAGAACGTACTCTCGAATAAACTTTCGATTGTAATCCGAGTGTCGAGCGATGGGGACATCCACCAATCCAGCGGTGTCCACAATATTCCATCCACTGTACATCATGTGTGCACCCATATCGACATCAAACAACGTTACGTGATCGACATCCAATCGCCGTTGCACCCACTGCATATATCGAACCCTTCGATGGACATCGGCCACTGTTGTTTCAGGAGAAGCGACAAACTTCGCCGATTCCTTGATTTCGGATATCGAAAACAACACCAACACCAACAAACCCACCGACTGAGTCAATCGCACCGAACGTTTACCAAGCGCCCAAGTTCGCTCAGGAAGGTAGCGTACCACCTCAACCGCCCCGATCAGCAACACGGGCAACATAAACAGTTCAACTGTATTGAACCATCGATGCGCCTTCATCCAGTCTCCACCGGAATACAAGACAAAGAACACACTTGAACACCCACTGAGCCACAGCACACTTCTGGCTCTCCAGCCTTCTCTGGTCAAAGAGGTCAACCCCACTGTCAACGCCACCAACAAAATCGAATAGACGCGCAACTCGACCCAGTTCTTGGATATGTCTCTCCAAAAATCCGGACCGCTCTGCCATTGACCATCCCACAACACGAGTACTGTCAAACACAGGCTCGATCCGACGACCAGCCAACGTCTCCACCCTTGCTTCCAACCGTTCATTCCAATCAGCAGCAGTGGTAAAAACCATCCCAAGTGGAGCCCCCACTCTTTTCGTCCAAGTACCGGTTCTTTGAATGCCCCAGTAAAAACATTGTGATCGGTCAAGTACTTCAAGATGTACTTCCACCCTCGAATGTTCCACCCAAATGGCCGAAAACGGTTGCCTTTTCCCAATTTGGCATAGTAGGTATTTGGATACGGCCATCCGAAGTACTCGAAGCGCCACCACTGATAGAGACCAAAAGGAATTGCAAAAACGGCAAGCCACACTGGAATCCGCAACCAACGACGGTCCACCACTGAAAATACGGTCATGGCAACGGCTGCCAACAACGCGTACATCACGCCTTCCGGACGCGTCATACACACCAAACAAAAGACAAATGCAGACCATGGACGAGCATCCTGATTGTCCCCTTCATACAACAACCGCCACAAGCCAAGCGCCAACAGAAAGCCATACAGAGCGTTTTCTAAGCCAGCACCGCACCAAATCACGTAATTTGGAGAGATGACCAACAACAAAGGAGCCAACATCGCCAGTTTATACGACACATTGGCCCGTCGGGTGATGCCGTATACGAAGGGCAGCGTCAGAATCCCCAAAATGGCGCCCCAAACTTTGGCTGAAACCCAAACCGAAAGTCCCACAAAGTGACAAGCAGCCATCAAAAATGTCCACAAGGGATTGGAAAACCCTTCAACCCGTTCCCCTCCGGGATAAGTGACAAAACCCTCCCCTTCGGCAAAGTGCTTGGCATAAGCAAAGGATATACCGGCATCTTCAATAAAAAACGGCACGGGTATGCAAAAGAACAAATAGTGAACAACAAACGCGACCGACAACCAAAAAAGCGCTGACACTTGCCAACGCTCCTCTGCTTTCAATACTGAAAATCTAGATACAGCAGACTGAACCAGTCTATCCATGGTGCTCTCCAAGTCCAATCACAATTCTATTCACAGTCAGTACAACAAGGCGGATGAGACTTACTTAGGACATTTTCCCAGTTTACTTGCTGTTCTCGTCTATCGTCACCTTAAATGGTTTTCCCACCAGAAGGCGCAGGTGGAGGAACGTTTGGAGACGAAGGAGACGTTGAAGACGAAGATGAATCGTTTGAAGCGCCTGCACTTTGAGCCTCTGCCTGGGCAGTCCCACTTTGGGATTGACCGGACATACGCGCTCGCTTCATCGCTTCGAGTCTTGCTTGGGCTCGAGACTTTGCCCCTTCTTCACGCAATTTGTCCAGTTTATTGTCTAGGCTGTTGTCCGCCAACTCCGACCCAACACGGGCTTCTGCCGCTTTTTTATCGATGGCCTCTCGCACATTGGTCAGCGCTTGAATATCAGCGTCTACAGAAAGTCCATTGAGGGCTTCTTGAATCTTTATCTGCGCATCTGCATTGGCTTCTTTGGCCAGCATTTCATCCTTTTCACGTTTCAGTTTTTTGATTTCTACTTCAAACTGTTGCAGTTGGTTCATTGACTCATCTGCTTGCTTAGACACCCCTTCCAATTCTACTTTCTTTCCTTCAATACTGGCTTCGAGTTGGTCTTGTTTTTCAATCAACATCATCGCCAAATCATCTTGATTGGTCGACAGGGCACCTTCCAACTCGAGTTTTACATTTTCAAGTTCTTTTTCCAGAGCATCCAACTCATTTTGAGTCTTGTTGCGAAGAAACACGATATTAGAGATGGCTTTTTTCAGATCTTTGTGTGTTTTAATGCGCTCTTGGATAGCCGCTTCATAAACGGCCTGCGGATTTTTTTCTTCAATCTTTCCGATAAACAAAGATAGGAATCCGTTGATCATATTTCCGAGACGAGAGAAAAACCCCATAAGATACTCCACAATGACTGTGATTTTGCGACACTGTATTTGCAGTGATTGAAACTGTTTAAAAATTTTGACAAGTACTGTACACTATACCAACTGCCTTTATTAAGACAACTTATTTTACAACAAAGAATAGTAAATATACAGACAAATTGCAAGTGCAATTCTATTGACCTCAACCAAGAATCTAGGACCCAAACTCAAAAAGGATTCCTCATGCTAACCGTTCTCGCAGTCTTCCACCCAATCGCCCATGCTGAGTCTCCACACCAGACTCCGTTGTCTGTTTTGGCCCCAACCCAGCCACAGCGCGTCCACTATGACCTGACCCAAACTGTTTATGGATATCTTCCGTATTGGAGTACCCCCCCTGAAGAACTTAACTTAGCTGGCTTGAGCCACGTGGCATATTTTGGAGTGGAACTCAATGGCGATGGTTCTCTGTCCTATGAAAGTCGATGGAACACCGCGGCTCCTTTTCTTGTTTCGCGGGCACACGATGCGAGTGTCAACGTTCACCTATGCTTGATTTCGTTCTCCGACAGCGTCAACAACACCGTTCTTGCCAGTCCCAGTCTTCGAGGGAAAACGATTCAAAACCTACAGCGCCTGATCGATGCGCATGGTGCAGATGGTGTAAACATAGACATTGAAGGAATGGATGCGTCTCAAAGAGAGAACTTCAATGCCTTTATTGAAGAACTCTCCGAGGAGGTACCAGAAATCGTCATTGCCACCCCTGCAATCGATTGGAGCCACGCATATGATTACCAAAAACTGTCTCAATATGCAGATCTGTTCATCATGGGCTACGACTATCACTGGTCTGGTGGGGATCCTGGACCTGTTGACCCCTTGTTTGGTGGTACGCCGTGGGGACCCTATGCCTTAGACTGGTCTGTCGATGACTACTTGAATGCGGGCGTTCCTCGAGACCGCATCATTTTGGGATTGCCCTTGTACGGCCGTTCGTGGGAAACAGTGGATGACAGTGTACCGGGTATTTCTACAGGAACGTCAGAGTCAATCACAATGACCGAGGCCAACCAAATTGCGCAAACCGATGGAATGCTGTTCGATGCGGTAACAGAATCTCCCTACATTTTGTACGCCAATGAACAGATTTGGTACCCAAACATCGACTCTGTAGAAAGCAGATTGCTATGGGCACAAGACGAATCGCTACAAGGCGTGGGCTTTTGGGCGCTGGGCTATGAAACGGGATTGGATGACTTTTGGGATATGATGCGTCGGCATACTGAAGCAGAATTTAACCCTTGGGACCCCGAAGATGAATACAACCCCACGGTAAATGCAGGACCCAATCAAACCGTTGTGGTCGGAACGATGGTTCAACTCAATGCCCAACAATCCCCTAATGTCGGACTTGTTGATCCAACATACGAATGGTCCATTGAGGGAGATTACGAAATATTGAATGCCACTTCCCCAACAGCCTCTTTTGAAGCAACAGACGTTGGTACTTGGACCGTGACGCTCACGGTTAGACAAGGTTTTGAAAATGCGACGGATTCGGTGGACATTACCGTTGTCGAAGAGTCAAAGTGGAAGGCTGGTTGTTCAAGTCTACCAAATCATACCCCTTTGTGGATGCTTGCGTTATATTCCGTCATTCCCATTCTTCGTCGACGACACCCCACCCTTGAGTTCTGATGCCTGCCACCTCCTGTCACAAATGCAAGAAGTTGATTTCCACCAAAGACGCCACCTGTCCTTTTTGCGATGCGCCACAAACTGTGGAACGCGAAAGCAAATCCATAACCAAAGACTTTTTTCAACAACCTGCTGAAGTCATCAACTGGATTGTGGGCATCAACATCCTCCTATATGTAGCGTCGATCATTTTGGACCCAAGCGAAGCCATGTCGTTGGACAATGGGCTCTTGGGCGTTGGCTCACCCACCAGTCGTTCTCTTTGGATGCTTGGGATGACTGGAAGTGTGGGCTGGACTTGTGGACATTGGTGGACCCTGCTGACCGCCTCGTTTTTGCACGGTTCAATCCTACACATTTATTTCAACCTTTCTTGGTTGCGGCAGTTGGGTGTATTGACGGTTGGTTTATTGGGACCCGCACGGTTCATCTTTGCCTACATTGCCACTGGAGTCGGCGGATTTTTGGCGTCTAATCTCTGGCACAATGCTCCCACTGTAGGAGCGAGTTGCTCCATCTTTGGTTTAATGGGTGTGCTCATTGTCTTTGCACAACGTCGAGGAGGATTGCTTGGGCAACGACTGGGAAAACAACTGTGGATTTGGACGGGAATTGGACTGCTGTTTGGGCTGATGATTCCAATGGTGAACAATGCGGGTCACATTGGAGGGCTCCTCACCGGTATGATATTGGGTCTCGTCTTTCCCAAGCATGAAAATCGACAAGAGTCCGGTGTGCTACAATTAATAGCGCTGGCTCTGTTGGGGAGCAGCATTTTGTTTGTTGGATACAACGGGCTCATTATGAGTCAAGTTTTGGAACAGTATGATCTCATGGGTCAACTGTTTTGTCAGTGAGGAATTCATGTGGATATTGTGGACGCTTATAGCTTGTGAAAATGGTTGTCATACAGCCGCCAAAGTCGTGCCGGCATTGGAGATGATTGATCCCAGTTGGGGTGCTGACCCGGTCGATTGCGATATCGAGCACCCAGACCCCGACGCAACAAGTGGTTGTATCTCCAAAGAATTGCGTTGCAACACCGTCTTTGAGGCCACGACGCGTGGTGGAAAGAACCATTTTGGAGACGACTTCTATCAAAAAGGGTTTTGTACGCCCCAGCGCAACAACTATGAAAACTCCCCTGAAGCCATTTACCAGTTGAGGGTACAACCCAACACACAAGTCGATCTTCGACTGGACAGCAATTGTGCGGATCTGGACTTGGTCGCGATGTCTTGGGAAGGCAGTAAGTGCCCCACCGACAAGCACGCCACGACCATTCAAAAAGAGTGTGAAATGAACACCAAAGACGACGGGGGTACACTGCGATTGACAACGGTCAACAACCCTCAAACCTATCTAATCGCGGTGGATGGGAAACAAGGTGCGTATGGAAACTTTCGCCTGACCGTCAACTGCAAAACCTATCGGTAACGGATCTTGCTCAAGCGACCACAGCAACATTGGAAGAGCCTAATCAGCATTGCTCTGAGCCTGCTGGTGCTGTTTGTCTTCGTACAAGATGCCAATGAGCAGCAACTGTGGACCCTCCTTGAATCGATGGAGTGGTCTTGGCTAGTCGCGGCTCTTTTGCTCAAAAGTGTATCCCTTACCATCCACGAATACCGACTGTGGCTGGGCTTTGCGCATCCTCGCCCACCGCTTCGACAAACGATGCAAATCGGCTTTGCTTCTGCCCTGCTCAACATTGTCTTTCCAGGTCGAGCAGGGGATGTAGCCGCAATCGCGATGCTTCACAAACGCTGTGGGGTCCCAGTTGGGATTGCTACGTTTGCTGTCGGAATGGTTGGCTTCTTTGAAGGGGCCATCTTTGGTCTGATGATGCTCGGTGTTTTGCTGTTCCATGCACCGATGTGGATCCAATATCTTGGTGAAGATCTCCACATACAAAGTGTACAGACCATTTCAGGACTGACGCTGTTGGGAATTGGGGTTGTGGTCTTGGCAGCCTTCATTGGACGGCGGATAGTCTCGGAACCACCAACCCAAACAGAAGAATTCTCACCCGTCGAGTGGCTCAAAGATGCCTTCAACCAGACCGGCAGTACACTTGTCAACCTACGCTACATTGCTCTGAATGCTGTTGCATCGATCGCGGAAGTTTGGCTGATGATCGCCGCGTTTGCAATGGGATTTGACATGCTCAATCTATCTTCGTCCACGGTTGGACTCACACCGTTGATGGCCTGGTCGCTGAGTGGACTGGTGCTCGGCATTTCAGCGATCGCCTCGATTGTTCTGCCGCCAACCTATGGTGCCGGCAGCGCTGCAGCCTCAATTTTCATTTTGGGACTCTTTGGCTTTGATCAGACTCAAGCGCTCGGTTTTGCAACGACTTGGTGGTTGATTTCGCAAGTCCCCACCGTTGTATTGGGACTTCCCTGCCTTTGGACAATTAACACGGCAAAAACCACTATGGAGTAAGGGCTTTGGCGCAAGTACACCAAGCGCAACAATGCGTTATTGAACGATGCCAAATGCAACATCATCTACGTAGACCACGCCGTGATCGGTGCTGTCAGCACCCATGTTGGGTTGTACAAACCGCACCACAGCCTCCAAAGAAGAACTGGCCACTGGACAGGACACTTCTGTCCACACTCGAACCCAAGTGTTCAAAACACTCTCTGTCGTGATGGCATCGCTGAATTGTTCTTTGATGACACTTTTGGAACCGTAGAACTCTTCTACGCATCGAATCCCCAAAGAAAACGATGCATCTCCCTGTAAGGCGGCTGTATCGTGCACCATCACCCAACCGTCAATCCAAAATGTCGCATCAGACCAAGTCCACGTTCCGTTGGGCAAGAACTCTTGGTACACCACCGATTCACCATTTCCAAAGGGAGAGGTGCCGTAGTCCCCCCACAGTTTTAATGCACCAGTACCACTGTGGGCTTCGAACAGTTGACCGGTCATGCCAGCGGTGGTCATAATTTCCTCTCCGTCCGCTTGCCACGCAAAACCATCCCCAAACGCGTCCCAGTCTGTGGGCGCACCATTGGTCTCCAAATCAAAACTGGGGTTGTACAGTGGACGACCTGCGTCTTTGAGAAAGGGTTCTTCCCCATCGCAATTTTGGTCTACGCCATCTCCCGGAAACTCCATCGCGCCTGGATAGGTATAGGGGTCGCTATCGTCACAATCTTCTGAGCCCACAAAACCATCACCATCAGCATCGGCGTTGGGATCGGCATCTGGATCGCCACCCTCGGTCCCCGTCTCAGTGGTATCTTCACCGTTTTCACCAGAGCCATTGGAGCCATTTTCAGTGGATTCGGTGTCGTTCGATGCAGTGGCCGTATCGGTACTATTTTTGTCTCCACAAGCCAAGACGGTCAACATTGCCAACAGATTGAACACAGTGTATCTCCTAATAATTTTGTATACGCCACTATAATCCACTGGATTGTGCCTTGGGAGAAGCCACTGCCATTTTCCAGTCTTGTTGCAAAAGTGTTGCGTAAATTGTCTCTGCGACATTCAGTTAAGGCTGTCTTCCAAGTCGAACGCCAATGTTGGCGGCTGCAAAATCTGGACTGAGATCGTTGCGCATAGCAGAACGGACAAAAACCGGGTTGCTGCCCCAATACCCACCTCGATAGATCTTAAAGACTTCAGAAGAAGACCCTGTTGGATTGACAATGGAGTTTGTGGGGTACGTACCATACCAGTCTTGGACCCACTCTCCAACATTTCCAGACATGTCGTAGAGGCCAAAGTCGTTTGGTTCACGAGTTGCAACCGCTTTGCTGCCATAGGAAAAGCCGTTGGCATTGTTGTTGCCACAGTACCAACCCATATCCAACAGTGTCGAACCGTCAGTGAGACTCCATCCACCGCCGCAGTCTGAGCCAAAACCGGTCGGAATATCTGCACCACCCGTTGGCGTCCAAATTGCAGCCGTACTGTTTGCTCGAGCCGCGTATTCCCACTCTGCTTCGGTCAACATTCGATATCCGGTACACTGATGGGGATTCATCGCCACTACACACGAGACGCCATTGCCGCTTCCACTACAGGTGTAGCATTCCTGTAGATTCTCACCGTACAGAGCATTGTGTTGTTGGGTAACCTGGTTGGCAAAGTCAGCCGCCATATGCCATGTGACATAGTAGGCTGGATGATCGTTTCCGAGTCCGTAAGGCCCTAAGGAATTGGACACCGTCTGTCCGTCGTGGGCGTTGTAGCCCATTACTTGTGCAAACATGCCCTGTGTCACCTCTGTAGTCATGACATAATAATCGTTGGTCAACGTCACGTCATACTGAGTTTCGTCAGACGCGTGTCCTTCTTCACCGTTCGGTGACCCCATTGTAAAACCACCATTGGGAACGAGTACGAGATCCATACTTTGTCCCCCTCCCAAATCAAGGTTGATATCACACGCCGTCAGTCCACAAGATACCGCAGTCGATGTTATGGTTGCAGTGGTACTGAGACTCACCGCCCCACCAAAATTGTCTTCTGCAGTCGCGGTACAGGTCAGGACATCTCCGTCCGAAACAGTACTCGGATTCAACGAAACACCGGCAGCCGTGCCAAGTGTTGTTTGTCCAACGGTCCACGCATAGGAAAGCAGTGGAATCTCTCCATCGGCGTCGCTCGCTGTTGCGGAACACACAATCGTGTCTGAATCTGTGGGATGAATATTGGAAATGCTCAAAGAATCAATGGTGGGCGCTCGATTGTCCACAACCGCACTGGTACTGCTGCCGTCGGTGGCTCCTTGATTGTCGGTCGCGCTGACGATGCACTCAATTGTGTGATCTGGTAGAACATTGAAGTTGCTCAAATCTACAGTGGTTCCAACCGCAAAGAGACTGCCATTGCGGTTCCATTGGACAGAAGGCACGATCGTTTCATCGGGGTCATCAATGGTTGCAGTACAGGTCAATGTTTCATCGTTGACTGGGCTGGATGGAATGATCGCGACATTGCTGACGCTTGGTGCCGTATTGACGATCGTAACCGTACTGGTGTTGCTACCAGTATTGCCTTCAGAGTCAGTAGCGGTAGCGGCACAGGTGAGCAAATCACCCACATCGGTTTCGGATGCATCAATGGTGTATGACGAAGTTTGCGACACGACCACACCGTCCACACTCCATTCATAGGTTGGCGCAATCGCACCATCTTCAATGTCGGTCGCCGTTCCTGTACACGTAACCACATCGCCAGTTGAAGCCAGATTGGACGGCATGACAACAACGGTATCGACCACCGGTGGTGCATTCATGATGGTTGCGGTTGTCGTTTGCTGGGTGGTCGCACCACCACTGTCGACCACTGTGATGTGACAGACCAAGATATCTTCGCTGTTGAAGGACACGTCTCGCAAATTCAAGGTGGCTTCACTGTCGGTGGTGGAGTTCGGATACAAAGTCGTGCCGGTTGTCGCGTTTTCAAATAGGAAAGACACGCTCGGTGGTGTGGCACCATCTGGGTCAACAACGTCCGCCGAACACACAACAGTGTCCAAGGTACTTGGCTCACTTGGATCGATCAGCAAAGTGTTGACCACTGGGGGTTCATTGTACACCGTAAAAGAACCCGTGGCAGTCTGGGTTTCACCATAATTGTCAGTCACCGTTGCTGTACAGGTCACCGTATCACTGGGGTTCACCAAGTTTGGAACCAAGGTAAAGGTCTCGCCAGCACCAGAGCTGTAGCCATTGACGCTCCACGTATAGGTCGGTGTCAAAACCTCGCCGTCCGGATCGTCAACGATGCTTTCACACGTCAACACTTCACCAATCATGCCCAGATTTTCAGGTGCAATGGTCACGGCTCCCAAACTTGGTGGGCGATTCTGTACAGTCACACTGGTGGTCATCATATCTGACGCACCCCAGTCGTCGGTGGCAATGGCGTTGCAAGCCACCACAAAATTGGGCATTGAAGGAGTCGTAGACAAATCCAGCGTTGCGCCAAGATACACCTGTCCGTTGATGGTCCACTGAAAGTCAGGGGTGATGGCCTGATCAATGTCGGTGGCCGTTCCTGTACAAGTCAACACCGAATCGTTGTAGATCGTTGTATTTGGAGAGATTCCAACGCTGCCCACCACCGGTTCTGTATTGGACACGGTGATGGAGGCTTCACTGGCAACACCTTGGTGTAGACCATCATTAGGCGTTATCCGAACCGTCCATACGTCGTTGACTTGGAGTTCCTCGGCATTGATGAATGCGCCCGTGAACGTCGTCAACTGACCGTTCTCAAACCATTCCACCGTATTGCTCACCGTTTGACCATCTGCATCGGAAGAAGAATAGGCCATCGAAAGGTTGGTGTTGGAGTATACGGGATTTGGAGAGAGCACGATGCTGTCCACAATCGGCAGAGTGTTGACATGGACAGAAAGCAAGTCATCTGCCAAGAACCCAGCACTGTCTGTGACAGACAAAGAAACAGCGTGTACACCCGCGCTCAAATCACCCGTGGACAGTTGTGATACGCCTTGAGTGTTTGGCAGGCCAGTAGACAACACGCCGTCTATATCACTGGACCACTCAACCACCAACCCGTTCAACGGGTCCTCGTTGTCGTTGACCGTACCTCGAAAGGACACCAATTCACCCAGTTGCACCAACAGGCCATCACTGGGTTGATCAATCTGTACAGTGGGGGGTGTACCAACCGACAAGGTCATGCCAGCAGTACAAGCCGCACCCATTTCATCTTCAACCGACAGTGTGACAGTGTGTACACCAGCACTCAACGATCCCACAGCCAACGAGCCCACAGCCAAAGAAAATGTTCCGTCAGAAAAAGGAGACACCGTTTGAATGAGCCCGTCCAAACTCGATGCAATCTCAACACTGAGATCGTTGTTTGGAATGTCCACGTCGGTGGCCGTGCCCTCAAAAACAATCTCCTGTCCAATCACAAAAACGTCGCCACTGGTTGGAGACGTCCAACCACAAACTGGAGAACTGTTCTCTCCATCAACTTGAATGACCACTTCCTCAATGTTGACCTTGCCAGAGGTGTCCTCAACACGCACTTCAATCGCGTGGGTACCTTCAGTCAAATATGCATATTCTGAAATCAATCCATTTGAGTCCACCCCATTGCCCAAGGGCAACACCCCATCTTGACTCGATGTCCAAGTAATCACCAAATCTTCGGGAGCATCTTCGGCATCACCGACGAGGGCTTCAAAATGGACCAAATCTGAAGTGTAATGGTTGTCGGTGTCCACAGGGCTTCGCAACTCAACAAATGGTGCGTCGGTTGGCAATACGCTCATAGACACTTCTTCAACCATCGAAGCATCATCGGGATCTCGCACCTCAACACTCACCACAGCACTGCCGTTCGTTCCTTCCGTCAACGAAATCTCACAGGGGGACTCTCCTGCCAAATCTGGTGTAGACCAATCACACACCTTTTGACCGTCGAGGTACCAAGCCACGTTGAGTTCTTCGAGGTCATTGTCGGCATCGGAAACTTCAGCCACGAAATACTCTGGATACCCTTCGCGGGCCGTATCGCCATCAGAGTGACTGCTGATTTGAATGGTGGGGGCTGAGTTGTCCACCACATTCGTTTTGTCTTTTTTGCACCCAACAAGTGCAGTCATCAAACCCACTGAAAACAAAGTCAACATCGTCTCTCCAACAGTTCACACGTCGTTGAAATATTGTATCCAATTCCATTGGAAATGGCTTTGCAATGGTGGCAAGTGTTTGACATTGAAACTATTATAAGAATCTGTTAACATGCAACTGCAATTAGAGTCCTTGTGACGATCTATCGAATACATCTAAGGAGACACTATGACATTATCCATTCTTGCCCTGCTCGGTATGGGCTGTGGCAACAAAAGCAACGATACATCCGCCAGTGGTCCAAACGGCGAATCTTGGGTTGAGTACGCACACCCTTGCGTTGGAAATCGCACAGACGCAATGTGGTTTGACGACGCCAATACTGGATTTGTGGGGTGTGGCTCTACAACAGCCGGATATGGACTGTATACAACGACCGATGGTGGCAGCACTTGGGACACCGTACCCTCGGTCAACAACATCCTAGACAGCATGCGTGTTGGTTCGATCCAACGGGCAGACAATGGCAATCTCTACATTGGCGGTACAGGGGACAACAACATCCGAATCGTGTACTTGGATGGTTCAGGCAACCTCAACGAGTATTACTCCAAACCAGACAGTGGTGCACAATCTTGGCAAACCTATCAAGTGGGCACCTTCCGATTGGACTCAAACAACCGTGGCGTCAGCGAATCTTTGACTGGTTCAGACGTAATGTACTGGCCGAACGCTGGCTCTGAACCCGTAAGTGGATACGGCTGGTGGAATGCGACAGAGATTGAAGGATCGGGCGCTCAGATTCTCGACATGGAAATCCACGACGACAAGTTCTACGCCGTTGGTTCAACCATCAATCAACCACCCTATTTCTTTTATGAAGACAATATGACCACCGAATTTGCTATGCAAGCCATTAAAATGTCTGGAGAGGGCATCGCCGACTTCGAAGGGGAAATCTGGGACATCGCGATTGACAACTCCGGCAGCATGATGTTGGCTGGCATCAACCAAGGGACCGATGTGGGCACCCTGTGGCACAGCACAGGAGACGTCACCAGCAAAGACAGTTGGACAATGTATGACATCTCAGCCATCACCCCAGACATTCCAAACAACGCGACTCGGTTCTACGGTGCTTGTCGATACGGAAATGTTATGGTCGCCGTCGGAGATTTCTCTCAAAAGTCTGAAGGCATTTTGGTCTACTCTACCGACTCAGGAAGCAACTGGACCTTTATGGAGTCTGGAACGGGACCGTTGTCTCGCTGTCAAATCGTCGATGGTGACGTCTTTATCACCGGTGCAGACGGTCTATTTGCAGTGTTCAATCCCTAAGCGTACCGGACTAAAAACGGTGAGCAGGACGATTTCTGTTGACACGGTGAGCCTATCTCTTCTGAGATGGGCTTTGTCTTTATGTATGCAACCAGACCATTTTACTCACAAGTAACAGTTCTCAATCAGATTTTGGTATGTGACTTGCATGATTGACGATATACTGTATTCAAACTCGGAGTTCTCATGAATCGCTTACTTACCCTATCTTGCCTTCTACTCACCACTGCCTGCTTTGAAGAAAAGGACTATTGTACCGAATATGTTGATTACATGTGTGACTGTCATGCCGACGATCCAGACTATGACTGCGCCACGCAGCAAGCCATCTACGATGAAGCGTCGTTCGAACAACAGGCTGCCTGTGCACTGTCTTTGGATGAGCAACTGATTGAAGACGATGAAAATGGACTGGATTGCGAACTGGGTAGTGACACTGGTACAAGCGACACCGGTGTGTAGTATCTAGCATCCAAAAACGGAAATACACATAGCGACTAAAAATGACTGTACTCTGATTCAATGGAACTTGTGACGATATACAACAAACAGCAATCAAACTTCAAATTTGAGGAACATCAATGAACCATCGATCGGTTTGGCAAGTCAACCAATACGGAACACCTGTTGCACTGTTCTGTACATGGTTGATGTTGGGATGCGAACCGTCGATACCTGTATGGGAAGCAACCACCCTTCGCACCTCTCCAGCCGAACTCCGGGCCTATCCACGCAACGACAAACTTCAAACACTGATTCTAGAGGGCGAAGGCACGTTGGATGGACAATCCTTGGGTTTTCGATTTCCGAATCTGAAGAATGTACATATTCACTTTACACCTGAAGTGGAGCAGTTTCCAGAAGATATAACTCTGTGGACACAAGTTACTTCGCTCACCGTTTTGGCAACGGCAATCTATGACTTACCTAAAGCTTTCGGCTCCTTGCCATTAAAGACACTGCGAGTCGAGCACAATCCATACTTAAGATCACTGCCCGATATTCATGGACCACTGGAAACGCTGATCCTGTCCAACAACCCCTCCCTAAAAGGACTGCCCTACGCGTTGGGCCAAACAAAGACCCTTCGACAACTTACACTTGAAAACAATGCACTGACAGAACTCCCCTCCAGCATTGGTCGATTTGGAGAGTTGCGCACGTTGGACGTCAGTGGCAATGTTCTGACCACACTGCCAACTGGTCTAAAGTGGTTGATGCGACTCGACACCTTGGACCTCTCCGAAAACAATTTCCAAGAAATCCCCTCTTCTGTACTTCAACTGGAATATTTACATTCACTAACTCTACATCATCTACCCTACCTCAAAGCCATCCCAAGTCTTGTGGGCCTCAAAATGCTCTCAAGGTTGTCTATATTGGATTGTCCGTCGCTCACCCACTTGCCAAACAATATCCATCAACTTTCTGAACTGGTCTCCCTCAGAGTACAAGCGACTGGATTGATTGAGGTTCCTCCCAAAATACTAGACGCCCCTAGACTACACTTGGTCAAAATTCGAATAAACCCAAATCTGACAGAGATGCCAACAGAGTTTGGGGATTCAGCCTCTCTACGATTTCTAAGTCTTGATCAAAATGCCTTCAAAAGACTCCCCGATATTTGGTTGGGCCTACAATCCGTTGAATCTCTCAGTTTAGACGAAAATCAATTGACGGAGCTTCCTGAATCGATCTGCCAGTTGATAGCACTTGAAGAATTGTCCATCTCACACAATCAACTCACACGTATTTGCAGCGATATAGGGAACCTCAAAAATCTACGCCGACTGAATATTAACACCAACCCAATTGCCAAGTTGCCTACATCCATCCAGCAACTTGATCAATTAGAATTTTTGAATCTATGGGATATTCAATTGTTGGAGGAACCCACTGCTTTGTATAAACTGGTCAAATTACATACGCTGGGTCTCAATTCAAATGTTCAGTATCCCAACCCTGAGATAATTCGAGCCATTCGAAACAGTTTACCTCAACACGTCAACATCATTTCCTCCGATGAATAATTCCATCCTGTCCTTGGCTACCTTCTTAACTGGGTGTCAACCTTCTGTTTCCACAACGGTTGACCAAGAACCCATCGAGTTCGTACAAATACCGGCTGGACAATATGTCATTGGCCCCCCCGACGGAACAGACATTCCACATGCGGTATCGAGAACGGTGACGCTGACCTATGACTTTGCCATCTCCACAACAGAATTGACCTACAAACAGTGGCTCGCCGTCACGACAGACCTCCCGAATCAGTACTGCAGCGACTCGGTCACCTTGAACCCACTTGGACCAACCCACCCAGTTCGCTGTATTTCTTGGTGCGATGCGGTCGTGTTTGCAAACAAACGCAGTCAACAAGAAGGACTGGTGCTTGCGTATGACATTCCACATGAAGTGATAGACAGCCCAACCGTGATCACCTGCAACGAACAAGCACAATTCATTCGACTGGACCCTGCTGCCAATGGATACCGCCTTCCAACCGAAGCCGACTGGGAAATCGCTGCTCTCAATGATGGTACCGGCAGTGATGGTACCAACAGTGATGAGGCTCTAGAATCTGTGGCTTGGTATGCAGACAATTCTCAGGGTACCAGTCACCCAACTGGAGTCTTATCCGCCAACAAATGGGGGCTGTACGACATGCGGGGCAACGTGTACGAGTGGACTTGGGAGCGTTTTGGCGATCACCAACAACGATCGATCGTTGACCCTTTTGTCTATGAGGTTCCCATATCTGAAGTGTACACCCGCCCAATTAAGGGAGGTGGTTTCCTGTCAACGAAAGCCGGAGTGCATCCATACAAGCGCGCCAATGCCTCACCCTCATTGCGCCACCCCAGCATCGGAGTGCGATTGGTGCGCACACTGACACCACCCAAATATCAGTGAGTCAGTTGGGCTGCAAGCGCTGAAACGTCACTTCAGGATGTTGCTCTTCCCAAACCACCGTCCAAGCATTCAACGCATCGAGTGGCAAAAACCGGTCACATCCATAGGTACCCGGAATGCGTGAGAGAACAAACTCATCGATGATGGAAAGGGTCTCTTCGATCAAGGTTGCCCCACCAATGATCCAAATGGTTTTGTCTCGATGCTTGGATTGCAAATCGAGGATGCGTTGTTTGATGTCGCCTTGAATAACCCCATGCGCCTCTGTACAAAGGTTTGGATTCCGGGTCACCACGTAAGACAATCTGTCGGATACTGGATGGCCCAGTTGTGAGTCCTGCCAGGTGGTGCGCCCCATAACCATCACGTGCCCTTTGGTTTGATCCATGAACCATTGGAAATCTCGTGAAATATGGGCCCATGGCATCTTGCCGTTGAGTCCAACACCCCCTTCTTCATCACAAGCCAAGATTGCTTTGATCATTTGCTCCTCCTTTGTACCCCTTTCGTGTAACGCGATGTCGCTTTATCACAAAAGGCAATCAATAGATGCTATACTGATTGTAGAATCGATGTTTGCTGGGAATTTAGATGGTCGCACGCGATCCGAATCAGTATTTGCACAACCATCTGTTGCTGTTCTTTAATTTCATCCTAACATCGGCCAAGCCATGATTCCCAACGCCTTAATCGACTTTCTCCAACAACTTTCTGTTGGTCAACTTGAAGTCATCTACGAAAACCTCACTTGCAACAAAGAGTGTGTCGCTGTCCCCTCTCCACCTGGATTGATGACGGCCGATTACCTCATCCTAATGCTCTGTAGTTTTCCGTATTTGGACCTGCTCGACGAACTACTCAAATACGAAACCACAGACGGCATTACACTCAATTCTGAGCTTGCTGTCCTATACGAGCGTTGCATCTGCTTGGAAAGTGAAGAGCAAGTTCTTCGTGAACTGCTTCGAAAACACCAGTGCTTTGCATACCGCATGCATCTGTTTGAGCAATATGCCAAAACAATTGACTGGATGGAAGAACCTTTTGAACGATTGGTCGGAGTCCTCTCCACAGCCAACGTTGGTTTTGTAATCAAACTGGAACAGCCTGCCGCTACCGAATCACCCACCATTGTCGTTCGGGCCTCCAACAACATCGCGACCCAGTGGATTCACCTGTTTGCCAGCATCGCCTATGCCAAGTATCCACTTCATTTCAAACAAGAATACTGTCAATACAGCTATCAAACTGGTCATTACGAGCACCCATTGGAAGTCATACTCAGTCCACACGCACCAAAATCTTTGACATTGCTTTCTATGTGGAACGAAGCGATGGACAACATTTGTTCGATGAAGCCTGACGACCGTCTCAAAGGACAATCGCAACTGTGTGAACTCTTGAAACGCAGTGAAACCATGCGGGATTCGATGCGCAAGTGGATGCCCATCCAGGGTCCATCCAAAAAAGAGTTCCCTTTTGAACTCGAACTTTGTAGCACGCACTCACTCACCTCGATGCTGTGGTTGTATGCCTATGGAAACGTAGCCTCACCGACCGTTGACATGCAGAACCAACATACTGCTTCACAATCAGAGTACACGAAGGTTGTCAAACCCATCCGGGAGTTGTTTGCCCCTCTGTGGCAAGTGATTCATTCTTTCCCAGCCAGAACAGATGTGGAGCACTCAGAGCCAATCTCTGAAGAGTGACCCCCACTCGTCATGCATGGCTGTTGATGACACCACCGATTCATTAATGTTTCTTCACGAAGACTTGTGCGCCAACGTTCTGCGAAGCTTTTCTAAATCATCGGCCAGTGGAATCCGAAACAGTTTCTGTTCCTTGGTCCTCGGATGCTCAAAAGACAATGAATAGGCATGCAGTGCCAACCGGGGTGCCCGCTCCCTCATTCTTTCTGACCCATACAGCGTATCTCCGAGCACTGGGTGCTTGGCTTCACTCAAGTGGATGCGGATTTGATGTGTCCTTCCGGTTTCCAAGACACACTGCACCATTGTCGCCCCACTCAATTTTTCCAAGGGCTGAATGTGGGTAATCGCGCGTTGACCTTTATCCGCGGCGTGCGTTCGCGTCCCTCGAAGTCCATCCCCTCGATTGCGGTGCAACACAGTGTCAATTGTTTTCTTTTTGGTCCAGTGACCACTGATCAGCGCCCAATACCGTCTCGATACGGTTCTTTCTTCTAATTGCTTCTTGAGTCTACGTTGACCATACTCCGTCAATGCCACCAACATCAATCCCGACGTGTCTTCATCCAATCGATGCACTGGCAAGGCGTTGCCACACAGTTTGAACACAAACCCCATCATGTTCGGATCTTGATGTCGATTGGCAGCGCGCACCGAGAGGTAACCAGCCGGTTTGTACACGACGACAAAGTCTTCATCACGATGCAACAAGACGGGGTCTCGACCGGGGCGTAGACGAGGCGCATTTTCAACAACTTTCACCTCTGCAACTTTGGCCTCTCTACGACCATCTGCCGTTGGCATACCCTGTAGAAAAACTTTGCCCGTTTGCAATAGAGATTTTATTTTTTTGGAAGAATGCCCTTGAGCCTGTAAGATATTTTTGATCGTTTGCATGTGTCACCTGTGTATAAGATGTCCAATCTAACGGACCACTTGAAAAATTGCACGGACTCAGTCCTTTTCTAAGGTTACATGTTGACGGGTTTTGATGCGTCTATATTCTGAAACCGTTCCGTCTGCCCACCGCACTTCTATGTTGACACGCATCGTTCGGGCAGGACCAAATCCAAAATGGGCAACTTGAGGTAGAAAGGTCGCTATTGAAGAACCGCCAGCGCGTACCCATCGAACCTGTTGTTGCTCCCCATCATCGACCAAAATGGTAGCACCCACCCCGGAATTGCCACCTTGCAATTCAATGTCCAACCACGCATTTTGCTCAGGACACAGGCCTTGAAAAATCTGTGCTTTGTCATCTCTGGGCACGCGGATCAATTCTCCACAGCCATCGTTGTTGAGATCGACAATTCCACCCCCTCTGGTATTCGACAACGAAGACACGCCCCATTCAACAGCCATGTCCACATACCCCTCTTCGGTCCACACAAAAAGTGCATCTGGTTGGGTGCTGGACGTATCAAACTCAGAGTTTGGTTCAGCATTGACCAACGGTCCACACCCCACCCATAAGTCTTCGTGTCCATCGTTGTTGACGTCATACCAATCTACGCCCCAGCAAATGGGCTGATCTTCTGACAACACCAAATTGTTGGCCAGCGCACTCTGCACCCAGCCGCCGGTAGAAGACGACTCCAACAGCATCGATTCTCGAATGTTGGTGATGAACAAATCGGGAATCAGGTCTCCATTCATATCTGTTGCATCCACGCCCATGCCGTACATTTCTACGTCCAACCCATGCCCATCTGGAACGGGCTGAAACACCCCCTCCTGCAACGTGTACAGTTGATGCCCACCGTTGATGTGCCCAAAATCGTTGATCACCAACAGGTCCCATTGGTCATTGTCCAACAGTGGCAGCCATGTCGGTTGAAAGGCAAAACCCGACCGTTCGAGTCCATCAAAGTTTTCGACACCTTGAAACCGTTCTTCCAATTCTCCAGAAGCGTTCTGCAGGTAGAGCCAGTTGTGTTCTCCGGGATACGGTTCTCCACCATCCAACGCTGTAAAAAATTCTTCATTTTCATCATCGCCGTACCCTGCCGTCACAAGATCCAACAACCCATCTTGATTCACATCGTACCAAGCCGAACCACCAGTGTAAGTGGGAGAAGGCACCTCGACACTACTCCAATTGCCAACCTCGGCGGTCCACACAACATCAGCACCCATCACAGTATTGAACCAAATGTCGACATCTCCGTCCTGATCCCAGTCGAATACCGAACCACTGCTGGCCACAAAGTCCACGTTCGTGTACGAAAGTTTCTCCCAGCCCTCTGACTGTTGAAGGTGAATGTGCACGCCATCTCGACGCAACAACACCAAATCCAGTCGCCCGTCCAAATTGAGGTCGTTCACCAAGACACCGGCTCCACCAATCACATTGGAGCGTTCATCCTCTTCAACCCACCACTCCGTTGAATCTTGAGACAGTTCTATCTGATCGGAAAAACGATACACAGCATGACTCAATGGGTCAAATGTCTCCAACTGACAAGCCCACATCAGCAAAAGCAACATGTTTCCTCCGATTCAAACGTTGATGTATTGCTAACCCATTTCTCAGCAGGCGTTGAACACCCCATCACCGATCGGGATGTCGAAGAGTCAAGCGCTCGTTTGCAGGAATATCTCTATAGGTGGTCACTGCACCGTCGGGCCACCACACCTCTATCTTCGATGCACTGCTTTCATTTCCAAGACCAACGTGAATGGAAGACGGTGATTGACCCATGGTCAACAGACCATGTACTTCTTGGATGTCCACTTTGTCACCATATTCCACAAAGACTTTAGCGCCGTAAGCCTCAAGGTTGTTGTCCTTTCCCAGTAGATCAATCTCAAGCCAGTTGTAGTTCCCACACTCGTTGGTCCAAATCTGAGGGCGTCCTTGCGCGGGGACTTTTACCAACTCTCGATACCCGTCGTGATCCAAGTCCACACTCACCATCCCATACATATTCTGTGGATCAAACCA
Organism: uncultured Myxococcota bacterium; assembly: GCA_965661045.1. Classification (GTDB taxonomy): domain Bacteria; phylum Myxococcota_A; class UBA796; order UBA796; family UBA796; genus CAJWHX01. The sequence goes on along the minus strand of CBFICN010000006.1, from coordinate 12,218 downwards.
AGGATGATCCAGTGATGCATATTCAAAACCGTCTTCGCTTCCAATCCAGAGCCAATCGGGTTGCCATCCCACAACTTCGCTGTACAACACATTTCCAAAATCAGGAGGCTGTCCGCCCGTTGCCGCCACATCCACATACCCATTGTTGTCAATGTCTTGCAGGACTACACTCCAAGCAGACCACCGTACAAACACCTCGCTTTCCGTCTCTGAGTTCGTCCACGCATCTGGAACATCAGAAAGTTTCGTTGGATCCACAACCAAATCCATGCTGATCCCAGCCTCATAGAATCCACCATTCCCATCGCTCAACAAGCATGCCAAACTATTGGAAATATCAGACATACAATAATCCAAGAACCCGTCTTGATTGAGATCATTGCTCCCAAGTCCCATTCCACTGATCGGCAAATCTATACTCAAATCTGGTGCCACATCGTCCAGGAGAACTCGCCCCTCCACAACACCCTCGTTTTTCCAAAGTGCCAACGGTGGGTAGTGAATACCATCTGAGCGATCAGATGGGCTCAAGACGTCGACATCAGAATCATTGTCAAAATCTGTAAACGCTTGAAGAATGGACAACCCTGTCACGTCTTGCCAAGATTCCAATACTTGTGCTTCTTGCCACCCAACACTGGTATTTTCTAACAATATCGTCTTGGCGCCATTGATGTATGGGTACTGAACCCCAGGCCAAACACCTTCTTCTATGGCCTCATCTGTTCCAGCCAGTGCAATATCCAAATCGCCGTCTTGATCAATGTCCCCAAGCGCAAACGTACCATAACAAGAGTACGGAAATCCGGTTTGATTCAGTATCAGTTCCCAAGAGGCAAACTCAAAGTCACCCAAGTTCGTCGAAATGGCGACAAACCCCATCCCCGTTTGAATTAGTTCTGGCAAATTGTCCCCATTCAAATCCATTGCCCCCACAGCCAACGCGGGCCTTTCCATACCAAACAACGGTAGGGTGAGTTCCACCTCCTTCAACTGCCCACCTTGGTAATTTTGATAGACCGACGGTGTGCCTTCGTGATTGAGAAAGACCAAATCATCCCATCCATCACCGTTCAAGTCTTGGGCAACGACTCCACCGGGAACGAGGCTACATTCAGAGTGACCTTCTCTGAGCTGAAACGCGATATCCAACCCTCGCGCTTGACCATTTTCATACAGTTCAGACCACGTGTCCTGCACTGGGTTCAGACACTGTTCTTCTGGTTGAGTCGTAGCGAAGCCAAGACTCTCCTTTTCTTGTTCACATCCCCACAAAAAAACTGTTGGAATCATCTGTACAAACAACATTCCCACACACCCTGTTCGAAATTCGTTCTTGTGTTGCAGTATACACCATCGACGCAGATTTACAGGCCTTCAAACCAGCGTTGGTTGGTATTTTGAAGGGGAAAGGTCACCAACTCTCCCTGCTTGGGAATGGACAGTGGAAGTGCCAACACATCGGACTTTGCCATGATTCGACGCACGGGGTCATCCCACGCATGGGTGGACAAGGTAAAGGTACCCCAGTGAATGGGATGGACCGCTTTGGCCCTGAGATCGTGGCCACCTTGAGCACTTTCTTCTGGAAACATATGAGACATGTACCACATCGGATTGTACTGCCCCGTTTCCATAAACGCGATGTCAAATGGACCATATTGTTCGCCAATCTCAGCAAAATGGGTGTCGTATCCCGAGTCACCACTGAAGTAGAGGGCAAAGTCGTCTGTTTTTACAACCCAAGAAGACCAAAGCGTTCTCAAACCACGTGGCCCAGTACGACCAGAGAAGTGCTGAGACGGCGTACAGACAAACTGAATATCATCGACCTGTTTGCTCTGCCACCAGTCCAATTCCGTTATCCGTTCTGACTCTATACCCCACCCTTTCAAATAGGAGGACACCCCCAAAGAAACGAAAAACTGAGTGTCTGCCTGCTCTTTAAAGAACAGCATGGCATCGTGACTGAGGTGGTCATAATGATCGTGTGAAATCACGACCCAGTCTATTTTGGGCAATTCTTGCAGGGACACCACCGGAGGCTGCCACCTGGGTACAGCAAAAGATACGGGGGCGGCACTACCAAATACAGGATCAAACAAAATATTTTTTCCGGCTACCCGAAATAAAATCGTCGAATGTCCAAGCCAGATGTATGCATACTCTGCTGCGTTCCAGGCATCCCAATCCGGGCGAACGGTGGGAAATGGCTTCGGGGGTGTTCGAACTTCTTTGCCGAACACCTGCTCTTTTGTCAGTTTTACCAAATCGAAACTGTTCATCATCGTTTCGTATTCATCGTGCCGTCGATTGACGAAAGTGCCACGTTCAGCGTCAAAGTTTTCTGAGTCCGCGTAGGCTTTCAGTTCCTCATCGGTCGGTGCTTGTCCGACGCCCGGCCAGACATAGGCCAATAGCCCAAGTATTCCCACGACAATACCTCCAACACTCAACAACAATGGCTTGTTCAATCGAGACATACAACCCTCCAATAGCCCAACGGAAACGCAAAGCCATATTGACGACAACGCAAGTTAATTTGAAAGAGACCACTGTGTGTCCTGAAACAAAACTCTTAGGCGTCGACGTCTGCCTCATCCAAATCATCAAAGTCGTCTAGGTCATCTTCGAGATCCCCAACGAACGGTTCTTCATGAGAGACCCCTTTGCGAAATTGGATCGCAGCAATCAATACGGCAACCGCCAAACTAAATACAGAGATGCTTTGAGAAGTCGACAATCCAGACATCACGTCTTCTCCACGAATCGCGTCTCCACGAAAGTTCTCAATGGTGGTTCTCAATCCTGCATACAACACCATCATCGTTGCCAAAATCTGCCCATCAAATTTGCGCAAGCGTTTCCACATAAAGGACAGTGCAAAGAACAACATCAATGCCCCCGAAAACTCCCACAACTGAGTTGGGTAGGTCGGGGTATTAAAAATCGCCCCAACCCCCACACCTGGATTGAACGAGAGCGCCAAAAATGGAGCGTGTTCCAACCATAGCACATCTCCCCCTTTGAAAGACAAGAGTACAGAGTGCGTATGGTCTCCTGTTTCAATCGCAGCACCATGGCAGCACCCAGCAAAGAAACAGCCCAATCGACCGATGCTCAAGCCCAACATAATGGCTGGAGCGCCAATGTCTGCCATTTTCCACACCGGTATCTTGCGCAAATAGCAGTACAGCACACCACTGACAACACCGCCAATCGCACCGCCATAGAACACCAGTCCCCCTTCATTTCCATCAAAGAAAATAAACGGGTTGGCAAAGAAATTCGCAGTGTCTGAGAAAAGAAAATAGAAGAGTCTCGCTCCCAAAATCCCACACATCGCCACCAATAAATACATCAAGGGCAAGTCGTCGGGGTCAATCCCAACCGTTTTGGCTCTGCGAGAAGATACGGTAAAGGCAAACAGCAAGGCCGTCAAAATGAGCAATCCATAACTGTGGATACCGACTCGTTCACTAAATTCGATTAAGGTTGGATGCATGACGCGCCCCTTCTATTGGGTTAAACTCGTGGAACAGATTAATCCAATACATCCAGACCGGCAAACTGGTCTGCACACCAATCAAACCAACAGTGCCTTATGAAAGACGGACTCATCATCTCCTTACTCAGCATTTTGCCAAAGAACAAAGTGGCCCGATTTATGGGTTGGAATGCCCGTTTGCAACTGCCGAAACCTCTACACCGCTTACTAATCCGATACTTTGTGTGGAAGTACAGCATCAATTTGGAAGAGTGCGACGGTGATATTGATGATTTCTCATCCCTATCAGAGTTTTTCATTCGCACCCTAAAACCCGGACGTCGTCAGATCGAAGACAATCTGTCAAAGTTGGTGTCTCCCGTCGATGGACGTGTTCACACGTTTGGACGCATTCACAACGGTGACTTTATGCAATACGATGGACAAGTGGGCTCTGTCGCAGAAATGCTCAACCGTCCCAGTGATCACCCAACCTGTCAGCGCTACCACAATGGACACTTCATCATTGTGTACCTGTCCCCACAGGACTATCATCGCGTACACTGTCACGATGGCGGTACGCTTGAAGAAATTCAGTACCAACCTGGAAAACTTTGGCCAGTATTTCCCGTCGCGACCCAACGCATCCCTCACCTCTTTGATCGCAATGAACGACTGGTTTTTCACATTGAACACCCATCGAGACAGAGCCACAGCGTACTGTCTATGATCGGTGCCTTCGGGGTTGGACGGATGACAACTGACTGGAACCCCATCATCACCAACACCAACCAACCCCAACAAGACATCGATATTCAACAAAACATTGCTCGAGGGGCTGAGATTGGCCGATTTGAACTTGGCAGCACAATTATTCTCTTCTTTGAACCCAATCAAATCAAAGAGTGGCACGTTGTCAGTGGACGAAAAGTATCGTTGGGAGAAAGCATTGCGACGTTCTCTATCCTTGGTGGAGACAACACATAAACCCAAGTGCTGGACTTTGATCCACAGTTCATCGCAGCAAATTAGATCTTTCACTCAAAAGAGAGTATGTAAGTTAATAAGAACCATGAGGGCGGACATGAAACAAGCACCCACTTCCAATTCAGAAAAGAAGCATCAAGTTCGGGGACTGTTGAAGCGGTCTACATTTGAAGCCCCAGCATTGCACGCCATTGTCGATGAAGTGTTCTTTACAACCTTGGGTGGTGCCTTCAATGTTCGTGCTCTCGCAGAACGCCTACAACAAGATGAACTACTGGCCGCCGCAATCTTGGAAATCTGTCGTCAGCCGTACTATTCTGGAAAAACACCCATTCGCAACATGAACCAGGTGATTCATCGACTGGGTCCTGCAGGTCTACGCGCCGTCTGTTTACAAGCCTACTTGGACTTGGAAATCTATACGGCCGACGTTTGGACTGTACAACTTCAACAGCTGCGCACCTATTCTGTGATCGTTGGACAAATCTGCAAAGTGATCGCCCGCTATTGTCCTTTGGACAGCGACACTGCGTTCATGGCTGGTTTATTGCACCGAATCGGATTTGCTGTTGGACTACGGAAACTTACCCCAAAGGGAGACGACAACTCTGCGTTTTGGGAAGCCTTGGAACTCAGCCACACTGTATTTGGCAAAATGGTATTGCAAGAATGGGGGCTACCAGACAATCTTCAAAAGATTGTGGCACATTACGGTCAGACAATTGTAGACAACGAGATCAATTTGTACTGCGCTGCCATCCTTGTGGCAGAAGAGTTGGCCAAGCGCTTTCGATTTGAATTTCGCAGTCCGAGCACCAGCAAAGACGCTGTTTCGGATCACATGAAAGACAGCACACAAAAAGCCATTCAACTTCTAGAGATTGATGAAACGCTGATGCGCAAGATTTATGTTGACACGCAGTTTGTGCTTGGACATGGTTTACAGCTCAATCTGTAGGCACTACCACCAATAAACATCTGTATCATCGGCACTGTGGCCTTTGTATACAAAATATGTAGTGAACTGCCATCGATCACAGGCATCGAATCTTGTATACCAAAGTTGCAAATTGTTGAACCGTACGCTTCTACGCTGGAGGAAACCATGACTGCTTCTTCGACAGAACTGTTAACCAAATTGTTGGCGCTTTCTAAGAACCTTTGGTGGACAGGAGACCCTTGGGCAAATGATCTATTCCACGACCTCAACCCCATTCGATGGACGGACTTGAATCACAATCCAACTGCCTTATTGCAAGAGGAATTGGACAATCCTTCAAAACCTCCTACGACGGAATGGATACACAGAGCAGAGCAATTGCTCAACCGATACCACAATTTTACGATTAAACCGGAAGCCGAAGAGTGTCCTCGCATCGCCTATTTTTGCATGGAATTTGGATTGCATGAATTCTTTCAAATTTATTCGGGTGGCTTGGGAATATTGGCTGGTGACCACATTCGCTCAGCTGGCGATCTCAAACTGCCATTTGTTGGCGTCGGGCTGCTCTACAAGTTTGGATATTTCAATCAACTAATTGTGGGGGGACAGCAGGGGGCTGGGTACGTCAACTATAAGAATACCATCTTACCGCTCAATGCGGTTGCAACCATCTCTGTACCCTTTCGAGATCAAGCAATGCAGGTCACCGTGCACGAGGTGTACATTGGTTCTGCGCGCCTCCTCTTGCTGGACACCGATGTCGATGGGAACTCTGAAGAAATGATCGCCCTAACCAAAAATCTCTATGGTGGTGGCAAACAGACTCGAATTGGACAGGAAATACTGTTGGGAATCGGTGGTGTTCGAGCCTTGCGCGCACTGAACATTGAACGTGATGTGTATCATTTAAATGAAGGACACGCCGCATTCTTACTGTTGGAATTGTGGATTGAACAACAAAAAGCCGGCTTGTCTTGGGAAGAAGCGTGGAAAAGTGTACAAGAAATGTCTGTTTTTACCACGCACACCCCTGTACCCGCAGGGCACGACACATTTAAATGGGAACTGGTCAATGAATACCTCGGACACTATCGACACCAAGCTGGATTGTCCGAAGGCGCATTCATGGACAAGGGGCGAGAGAACCCAAGCGAATGGAGTCTACCGCTTAGCATGACCGTCTTGGGATTGAATGGGACACGTCGCGCAAACGGCGTCAGTGCATTGCACGGAACTGTTTCGCGAGAAATGTTCAAAGAGCTGCCCGCGGCGAACATTGGCCACATCACCAACGGTGTACACCCGACTGCATGGATGGCGCCTGAATTGATGACGTTGTTGAATGCACACCAGCCAAACTGGACGTCACACTTAGCATCTGGAAAAATCTGGCAACGTTGCGACATTCCACATGCAGACTTGTGGGCAATGCGGCATACACTCCGTGGAAAATTGATTGCGGAAAGCCGTAAAATACTGGGACGAAAAGTCTTACACCCCGAACATTTGACCATCGGGTTTGCCAGAAGGTTCGCGACCTACAAACGTGGAGATCTGATCTTTGACGATCCAGAACGCTTGGAAGCCATCTTGGACAAAGGGGTCCAACTCGTATTCGCTGGAAAAGCACACCCTGCCGATGCTCCTGGACAAAAAGTATTGGCCAACGTCCTTCGGTTTGCCAGAGACCCTCGCTTTGCCGACCGCGTCATTTTTCTGCCCGACTACAATGCCCACATCGGCCGGTTGATGACCCAAGGCTGTGACGTGTGGCTCAACAACCCTCGTAGACCGAGAGAAGCCAGTGGCACAAGCGGACAAAAGGCAGCCTTAAACGGGAACCTAAACTTTTCCATCTTGGATGGGTGGTGGCCGGAAGCCTACAACGGAAAGAATGGCTGGGCAATCGGTGATGACCAAGAATGGACCGATTTGGTGGCGCAAGATGCTTTTGATGTTGATTCCATTTACACACTGTTGGAGACAGAGATCCTGCCCACCTTTCAAGAACCGACAAAGTGGACATCCTGCATGCAAGAAGCCATTCGTACATGCTTACCTATCTACAATACCCATCGTATGGTAATGGATTATGTCAACACGATGTACAAGCGTACACCTTAAAGGCATCTTTGGGTTCAACCAATCTCGGTAAAATACGGATTCTACCCGATTCTAAAACCAACGCATAGAAGGAAATTTTCCTTTGATCCAGCGATTGTAGAAACGGCCAACAGAATCTGCTCCAATGAATCGGTCTACTGTATGTTTCGGTACGCCAGAGTATCGGTATACGTGGCCTGAATGAAAACAAACTTCCAATATTAGACTTCCCGGATGATAAACGGCTTCAGCTATTGTGGACGATTGAAGTGGAAAGCGCATGTTGTTCTCCATGGTTGAAAGACATGCTCATTATAGATCAATATCCATCAAATTACAATCACTTATGGACATTATTTGTCCATATTAAAGTCAAAAACAAAACAATAACTGAACATAAGACAAATTCTCTTCGAATTGAATCAAAAAATACGATACATGGGTAAAGGGTTTCCGATTTCAAAGTCCCCAATCGTCAAGTCCATATCTACGTTCCCAATCTTTACCGACGGTGACCATGTCAAAATTCCGTTTTACACCACCTGCTGCCAAAAAGATGCGGGATGCCATACGAGAAGCCGGAGGCGTAGAAGTCTTTGCGATTGGAGATGTCAACGAAGCTGGCATGGTGTGCGATCTAGAAATCCACTGCCGTGGCAACAAAGGCTCCACGCCCGCTCTACTGTCACGCTACAATCCAGGTCAAGTGGTCATACACAATCACCCCAGTGGCGTTCTCCGTGCCTCTGAGGCCGATATGTACCTCGCCAATCGCTACGGAGACGATGGTGTCGGTGTCATCATTGTCAACAACAACGTCGATGCGGACTTTTGGGTCGTTGAACCACACGCCGTTCAACCTGAACTGCTGGACCCAACAGAGGTTCAAGCATTTTTCGAAAAAACCTTACCACGGGTCATGCCAAACTTTGAAGCGCGAACTGGACAGATTGATATGGCTTTGGCCATCACCCACGCCTTCAACAACAACGAAATTGCTTTGCTCGAAGCCGGAACGGGAACCGGAAAGTCCTTGGCCTACTTGGTTCCATCAACAATGTGGTCCGTCAAAAACAACAGCAAAGTCAGCATCGCCACCTTTACGATCACCTTACAGTCACAATTGGTCAACGACGACATCCCCATCTTGAAACGGGCAGGACTGGATTTTCAATATGCGTTGATGAAGGGCCGCTCCAATTACATTTGTAAACGGCGATTCGGAGATGCACTCAATCGCAACCCCAAGGATGAGGCCCTCAAAGCGATCTCTGACTACATGGAAAACACCTCCGACGGAACCCGTTCGGACATTCCCTTTCCCATTGAGAAGGAGGTTTGGGAGGAAATTCGCTCGGACTCAGAACAAACTTTACGCGCAAAGTGTCCGCACTTTAACAGTTGCTTCTACTATGAGCATCGACGAACCGCCGCTCGAGCCAATCTCTTGATCATCAACCATCACTTATTGCTGGCAGATCTATTGGTTAAGGCTGAAACGGGAGGCGATGGCATCCTGCCCAAATTTGATCGTCTAGTGCTCGATGAGGGGCACCACCTTGAAGATTCAGCCACATCACTGTTGAGATCTCAACTCTCTTCTCGGTCCATTCGAAACGCCATCGCCCCATTGCTCAACACCAAGCGTCGACCTGGGGCCCTCGAAGCGATTGCCCACCATTATCTGGGATCCAATTCCTTGCTGGCCCCCAAACTCAAGCAAAAAGCATTCGATGCAATTGATGAAATCTCTATTTTTGCCAAAGACATTCAGTTGCACGCCAACGACTGGTTCAAGGAAGTTCACGATCACAGCCTGCCAGACTTACAAAGTACGAAACGCATCAAGCATCAAGAAACCACCACGCCTTTGTGGCAGGACTGGGTTCGACCCCAATTGGACGTTGCCGAGCAACAATTGACGAAGTTGTGCAACAGGATGCAACGACTGTCCGACATCCTCAGTGAAGTACCCGAAACCCTACTCTCCCAACATCCACAACCGAATATGGATTTACAACGCACCTATCGCCGCGTATTGGGCCATTCAGGATTCTTGAAGCAATTTGCAGAGTGTGAACACCAAGAACACGACACCGAGCAAGAAACACTGGTTCGATGGGTGGAACGGACAACGCTGCGTGGAAAGAAAGGAGAGCGCCACAAAACAGCCAAACTGTGCTTGGCACCGATCGATGTGGCACCACTCATTCGCGAACATCTGTTGATGAAAATGCCCTCTTTGGTCTCTTGTTCCGCTACAATGACCGTCAATCAAGAGTTCGAGCATTACAAACGTCAGGTTGGACTGGATGTTGAAAATGAAGCCCTGACCATAAACAGCACCATCTTGGCGACGCCATTTGATTACCAAAAACAAGCACTACTGGCGTTGCCCATCGACTTGCCAAACCCCAACAGCAAAGAGTATTGGACCAACATTGTGCCATTTTTAGAGCAGTGCATCCACATTGCGCGCGGTGGTGTCTTTGTTCTGTGCACCAGTTACAAAGCCGTACAAACCCTCTATGACCAGTGTTCTGCCCTATTGGGACATCGATATGCCTTTTTCAAGCAAGGAGAGATGGGGCGCACACAACTGTTGCAAGCCTTCATCAAAACACCACGTTCAGTTCTGTTTGGCGCAGACTCTTTTTGGGAGGGGGTCAGTGTTCCAGGAGACGATCTCAAAATGGTCATCATTCCGCGACTTCCCTTTCGAGTCCCCAGCGAACCAGTACATCAGGCACGCCATGAACGAATTGTGGCTCAAGGTGGCAACCCATTTCAAGAGTATTCGCTCCCAAAAGCCGCCCTGCGACTTCGACAAGGATTTGGACGCCTCATTCGAACGCAACGAGACAAAGGCTCCGTCGTCATCTTGGACAACCGCGTTACCAGAGCCTGGTATGGCTCCTACTTCCTACATTCGCTTCCAGACATGAAGCGGGTTCAGTTGCCAGCGGCGGATACTCTCTATGCGCTCAATGACTTTCACAACCCAAAGCCTGTTGAAGTCCCAGTAGACATCGGTTAAATGACTGGGAACCATTGAAAAGGAGTTCCCTATGTCGACCATCATTCCAAGAGACATCGTCCACAAACATTCTGAAGCCTGCGCCGACATGGGCGAGCAATTTCAATCTGTGGCCATGCACCTCAGCAAGCACCAACGTCGCTTGATGAAATACCTAGAAGAGCAATTTGTCAGCATCGACCCACTTGCAGGTCAGGTCGCCATGTACATGGCCAGTGTCTGCATGCGGGTATTTGAGCAATGTGGTGCCGATCTACGAAAAGTTACGACCCAAGACATTCGTGCAGCCGAAGCAAAAGTCAAACCTTTTCTCTCACAAGTTCTTCCGGCAGATGGTGGTTTCTCTGAACGTGCCAAAGCCGTAGATCGTGGTCAACCACACTTGATGGATGAGGTATTGTGGGCCTTGTTTGACCGTGCAGAGGAAGAAGAAACCGAAGACGAAATGCCATTGGACCCAAAACAGTCCGCCAAAATCTACTTGATGTTGTGGGTTGCTGTCGAAGCCTTGAACAGCAAGTGGCGTTGATCACAAGACATGTACTGCTTGTTTAGTTTGGGTTGTCTTTTTGTGGCTGACTCACTGGCAACATAGGGACGCACAAATATGGACAGGACACTATTGCGTACAGTCCACCAGTTCAACGGTGTACTCAACGGTGCCTCCTGTTGCCTCCACTTTTACACCGTAAGAACGTCCAGCCTCTGAGATCCATCCGTCTGGAATCATACTGATCGCCCACTTACTACCATAATATTCACCGAGTTGTCTGGTTTCCACAGGCAAATCGGTGCCGTCGTCCAGCGTAATACTGACAGTGGCATTGCTGAGATCAATGGAATCACTTTGAAGACTCCAACCGGTCTCTTCAAGAGTGGCCCATGCCAAGTTCATCAATCCATAGGGTACTGGACCAGCCGGTGGCCAAGCAGCCCAGTCGGCAGAGTCATTTCCAGAAGCACCAATCACGTACATGCAGGAATACTCAGAAGTGCTACCCAATCCAATCGGTCCCAACCCGTTGGACAAAATCCAGCGTCGATGGCCCAAAGTGCTTTGGTTGCCGGGATCAGACATGTACAAATCCACAGAGTACACACCTGGGTACGGAGACAAGTTGCTCTTTCCCGCTGCTTCAGAACCAGCCTCAGAGTAACACCCAAAGAAGTCGGGCGTTGGATTGTGACTGAGACCACCATACTCGTGCATCATCAAGGCACACTCTTGCGCTTTTCCATTCAGTTCGGAACTGACATCTACTTCTGGCAATCCCGACAACCAGCGATACAAATTGACGAGACGCAACGCGTTGTCGATTCCGTCTTGAGACAATGTCCCAGCATCATGTAGTGCCTTACGATTCTTGGACACAAATCTAGTTTAAAATTATGGTTGTCATTATGCAACCTTTTTATCGGTCAAGAATGATTCTCGAACCTGTTTTGGCGTTTGATACTTGTGCTTCTGAACCAGCCATTCGGCATTGTAAGTCTCTTTGAACTTGAGCAAGGCTTTTCTCAGTTCCTCAACTGTTCTGAAGTAGAAGACATGGAGAAGCTGTTCCTTCAAGGTCTTGATGAGTCGCTCGGAAACTCCATTACATTGTGGTTCAGCAACAAAAGGACTCCTTTTTAAGATGAGCCTGAACCGTTCCACCAAC